>JBFLVQ010001250.1:0-1513 GCA_040758525.1 Acidobacteriota bacterium | reverse complement strand
GGAACAGAGATCTCTTCATATCTTCTCCAGCAAACAGCGATATCTTAAATTATGGTAAAACGGTGTTCAACACCTGCTTTTAATGATATGGATGTCATTTATTCGAATTTTCATGCACGGATAAAAAATATTATCCGGAAATTTTCCGCCTATTGCCAAAATCAACTTCATGCCGCCCTATGCTGTTTCTTGTCTTGTGAATTTCCCCGTATCACATTTACTATCTTGTTGCGTGTTCTGGCGATTATTGACTGAATGGCAGGATTGCGCAGGTTAAACCCTGGTAATTTTGCTATTTCAGATACAGTAAAACCATAGGTTAGATGAAGCTTAAAGATCAATTTATTGCGCCGAGAATTTCTTCCCGTTTCAACTTTATCAAGCAGAATCATTATTTCATTGATATTCAGGTAGGCTAGATAGCTTGTGCTACTAGACTCGCCACACAAATTCAGATGTTTGGTCGCTTCCATAGGGACTAATTCAGCACTGCGCTTATTAGCACACACTTTTCTGTGAGACTCATACACTGTGTTCGCACAGATTGTGGAAAGATAGGCTAGGAAAGCATTATCCGTTATGCCATTGAAACTGCGTAACGCTTTCTGGTCGTCGGCTAGTAGCTTGACATAAACATCCTGTACAAGTTCAGCCACCACATAATCAGTCTGAATAGAGCAATGATTATTTTCCTTGTTTTTGCCTCGCAAGGTTTTGGTTATATATATTCTTATCCATTTATCAAAGCGCTGATAAAACTCATACCAAGCAGGATGTGTTGGTGATTTGCTGCAAAGCTCAGCTAATTCTAAATGCGACAGTTTGTCTTCTCTTAGCACCGTATGGTCTGCTCCTGTGGTAATCATATTGACAATCTATGGTGCTCTATCAATGGTTGCGATCTTTCCTTCATTACTTATTAACGTGAGATAGTAGAAAGATTCAAAACATTAATAATTTTTGCCGAGCCGACTTAATGGGATAGTGAGGCGTTTGAATTATTTAGGTATTATTGCTATTGTTGATAGAGTAGAGGTTAGGAGTGTTATCTAATTGCGAACTTTCCCGGCTAGCTATTAGTATTATAGTCGTTGTATTAAGTTTGAATCTTTTTGCTATGTTTTTGTTAATAAGTTATGAGAGCCTCTCTTGGCAGTATAGTTTCCAGAAAAGATAGTGATGCTGAGCTATACGAGCGCTTTAAAAATGGCGATAGGGAAGCATTTACTCAGATATACATGAGCCACCGGGAGGCAATACTAAATTTTACCTGTGGATTCGTTAAGGATATGACTTTAGCTGAGGATATTACACAAGAATGCTTCACTAGCCTTATTAAGAATCCTCATTACTACAATCCTAAATTAGCTTCTCTGCGTACCTATCTATGCCAGGCAGCAATCAATATTTCACGTAATCATTTTCGCAAACGGAAATATGAGGATGTCGTTGATGAATTGCCTGAAGAACGTTATGTGGATACAATAGAACCACTACACCTGGTTCTAAATGA
>JBFLVQ010001249.1:0-1513 GCA_040758525.1 Acidobacteriota bacterium | reverse complement strand
GATTGTTATAACGATATACGTCATAACGTATAAAAGGTTGCAAACTATAAGCAAAATTTCAAGAAAAAGCTAGTTGTTGTGCACTGTGAAGACAATGGACAGCGTTAAATGCGTTAATTGTTGCGGCATTCAAATTGTTAGTAATACCTAACAAGATATTGAAGCCACTATATTCAACACAGATGAACATACGACCTAGAGAATCATTTTCAATGCTGATGACTGGCTGTTGAGTGCTGTTGTTGGATTGCTCTGATATCATATTAGTTACTCCCTTCTAAAATGTAGCTGTAATCTATAGATAGGCAACACGCTGCTGAGTACTAAGCTGAACCCTTTTTTGTGCCCGCTAACCTACTCACCTTTTACAGCCCCTTGGTTAGCATTTTTAAGGCTGTTTCCCTTAGCCCCTTTCCGTTTGGCCAATCCGTTATATTTACAATAATATTGCAATAAAAACCCACTGTCAAGTATTTTGTGCAAAAATATTGCAATATTAATCTATATTGGTTAATCTAATATTAGTGAGGGAAAAATATGGCCAGGCCAAAAAGTAACAAACCTAAGCGGCAACAACAATTGAGGATAATGTTTACCCCAGAAGAGCGTGATTGGCTTGAGCATTACTGTGATAGTACTGGTCAAACTATGTCAGAGCTTATGCGTAGCCTTTTAAGAGAATTTCGCCATACACATCCACAATATGAACTGGAGCTAAGGACTCGAAGTGTAGTAGCAAATGTTGAAATTGGCTCTAAGTTTGACTCAGAATAGATGCCCTCATATTAGCAGGCATGGCAAGATATATCCGTATTGTAATGAATAGATACTTAAGTTAGAGGTATATGGATGAAAACGACAACAGACCCTAAAGAGCTGCCATCAATTTCAAAGCGCACTGAAGCATGGACGTTAGAAGAGCGGCGCGCGCTCATGAAGTTACCAGTAGAAGAGCGCCGATGTGTTTTGACCGAGGCTGCCGATGATGCAGCAAAGCATTATGATGAAGACTATGCGGATTGGAAAGATCTTCAAGGTGGTGACATAATTGAGTACTAGTCGTCCATCGCCGAATCGTGGAGAGATCTGGCTTGTTGATTTCGATCCTACTAGAGGGACTGAGATACAGAAGATCCGTCCTGCCGTAGTCATTAGTGCTGATGGTATGGGTAGGTTACCAATAAAATTAGTTGCCCCGCTTACAGATTGGAAACCTCGCTATCTAGGTTACCCTTGGCACGTAAAGGTAGATCCAGATAGTTCCAATGGTCTTGCAAAAACATCATCTGTGGATGCATTCCAAATACGAGGAGTAGATACCCTGCGCTTTACCCATAGACTGGGCAGGTTGTCCTCGGCAAAGATGGAAGAAATAGTACTTGCTATTGGGGCAGTGATCGAATATCCATAAATGTTGGAGAGCGTGGCGCTATCATTGGTATCACAGAAGTAAAGAGTGGAGGATACTTTTTAGTTATCCAATGGAATTCATATCCTGGCTATAGGGCTTTTG
>JBFLVQ010001248.1:0-1524 GCA_040758525.1 Acidobacteriota bacterium | reverse complement strand
GAGTAAACAGAAAAGCGGTGAGATCATCATCGTAGGATCGATTGATGGTGTCAAGCCTGTGCCAGCCCCTATCCATTATGCTGCCAGTAAAGGTGCGCTAAGATCGATGACTGAATCACTGGCTAAAGAGTTAGGCGTAGATAATATTCGTGTCAATCTGGTGGCAATTGGTGTACTAGCAGGAGGAATTGCCAAATATCTTAGTCGCGATCTGCTGGAATCTTATCTAGAACATTGCTCATTAAAGCGCGTAGGAACGAATAGAGAGGTTGCCGAAATGGTTGTAAGGCTTGCGCTACATAATAGCTATGTGACTGGTCAAACAATTGTACTAGATGGCGGATTATAATAAGAAGAGTCTTTTTCTGAAATTTTGCTGGTAAATATATGTCAAATCTTT
Source organism: Acidobacteriota bacterium (assembly GCA_040758525.1). Lineage (GTDB taxonomy): Bacteria > Acidobacteriota > Blastocatellia > Chloracidobacteriales > JADJPF01 > JBFLVQ01. Next base: position 1,124 of record JBFLVQ010001248.1, on the reverse strand, counting down.
TTGCTATTCTAAACCTCTTAGGAGCTTTGCAAGCAGCATTGTTTGCTGGTGCGCTACTGGGAGTAAAAAGGGGCAATATAAGTGCCAATCGGATCTTTGCCACTCTTTTATTAATTATTTCTATCCTTATTACCTGGGGAGTCTTATTTTATACTCGGTATCTACTACTTATTCCGCATCTGGCTCAACTACATGTTCCTTTCCAGTTTCTGATTGCTCCGTTGCTCTTCTTCTATTTTAGAGTAGCACTGAATATAGACACATCATTTGGGCGAAAGACTCTTTGGCATTTTATTCCATTTGTAATCTGTGCCTTATATTTAGTTCCATTCTATCTTCAGAGTGAAGAATACAAACTACTCTATCTAAAATTGACGCTGGAGAGATTCCCTATTGAATTGTATGTGCGTACCTCGCTGCTTCTGTTACTTGGCTTAGTCTATCTGATCTATATCTGGAAACTAATACTGAATTATCGGAGACACTTCGATCAAGTGTCAACAATGAGCAAATCTGACTTCTACTCAGTCTATATATGGGTCTGGGTATTTACCATTGTTTGGATCGTTTCAGTAATTCGGCTGGTTTTTGATTATCGAGTTGAATCCAATTATATTGTTCCACTCCTCTTTACGATCTTTGTCTGCTTTACTGTCTTTGTTCGTCTAAGGCATTGCGAGATTCTTCCTGAGTCCAATTTAAAAAATTTACCAACCAAAAAATACGAGAAATCAACATTAACTTTGGCCAGAGCCGAGCGCTACTCAAGCAAGTTGCTAGAGTTGATGGAGAGCGAAAAACCATATACTGATCCAGAACTGACATTGGCAAAACTGGCCGATATGTTGGCTATTTCATCTCATCACCTCTCCCAGATAATTAATGAACGGTTGAATCAGAACTTCTTTGATTTCATTAATGCTTATCGAGTGAAAGAGGCTCAAAGGATGCTTATCGACCCTAAACATAAACACCTTTCGATAATTGCGATCGCCAATGAAGTAGGTTTCAATTCTAAATCGGCTTTTAACTTAGCATTCAAAAAGTATGTCCAAATGACACCATCGGAATGGAGAAAGAGTTGTATTGATCACAACCTGCCACAAGAACAGACCTCCGCATTA
>JBFLVQ010001247.1:0-1526 GCA_040758525.1 Acidobacteriota bacterium | reverse complement strand
CAAATACTCACTAAGACCCAGATCAATAATGGGATCGAAAACCTTTTAGTAAGTTTCAAAATATAAAGAAAGCTATATTGAATTCCACTGTTCTTATAACCATCAAGGTGCATTTCTGGTGTATATTGAGGTACTTGAGAGTAATCAGGTCCGATAGCTTGTTGTAACTCACCAGTAAATTCATCATCAAAGAAGATAATAGAGGTATGTCCATCTCTCTCTAACTGAGACCTAGCTTGAGTAAGAGAATTTGAATAAATACGATCGGTTATGACCTTTCCTTCTACAGTTGTTGCTGTAAATAAAAAGTATGGCATTAAGATCCTATGTCCCTTGTAGAAAAGTTTGTAGCTTTATTGTAATGGTAATTCAATACTCACTTAATGGCTAATAACTTCACTAGCTTGTTTAGCAGACAACACTTCTACTGTACCATTACTACCATTTATCAATACACGATCGCCGTCGTGTAGACGTTTGGTGATACCGGGAATATTAACCACAGTGGGCAAGCCATATTCACGTGCGACAATCGAGCCATGTGAGAGCATACCGCCTATCTCTACAATTACCCCAGCAGCCAATGTAAAGAGTGGTGTCCAAGCAGGATCAGTAGCGGGTGCAACCAGGATACAACCGGGCTTCATCTTGGCAAATTCAGCAGGACTGTTGATCACTACAACTTCCCCTGCTATTGCTCCTGAGCTTACCGCTAGCCCTTTAAATTTTACACCCGCTGTGGTTGTTTGTGTTCGTGTGGTGATGGTAGAGATCTCTGATTCATGCAATAGATTTGGCATATCTAGCTTTTGGTAAAAATCATAACGAGCTTTGCTCTGTTCGATGATCGATTGCAGAGTATTCAGTTTGTCAGTTGTGAAGGCCTGTATAAGCTCCTGCGGCTCAAGCATAAAATAGTCTTGCTGCGAGGCAATATGACCTTCACGCTGCAAACGTGCAGCTAGTTGTAGATGAAATGTGCGCACTGCTGCAATTACACGCACACCTTCATAACGCACCCGCTCACGTAATACAAATAACTTCTTGAGTCCACGCAATTGCCAGCGTATAAAGGCTAGCTTGAATGGCGCAAGCAGTGAACGTGCACGCAATCGCTCTGCCAATTGTTGCCATTCATTGGTAGCTTCCGCTTCTTGTTGTGCGCGCATCTGCTCGGCAGTGATAAATTGCTCGGTATTTACCATATTACGAATTGCAAATAGTAAGTAGTCAGGTTGCTCACGATAGCGTGGCTGCGCCATATCGGTTTCATAGATACCACGATGTCCATAGCGCTTAAGAAACGATTGAAAACTAGCCAGTAATGGTGTACCAGCCAACACTGTCTGATAATCTCCAAAATCCTCACGTGTAGGGGTAAAATAGTTTCGGCAACACTCATCATTACGCGCTTGATAGCCCATCTCTAATAGATCCATACCTTGTTGCGCAGAGATATTCTTTTCACCCGTCGCCATCTGTATATTGATGAAAGTCTCTGGCACAGCTACAACATCACGAATCAA
>JBFLVQ010001246.1:0-1526 GCA_040758525.1 Acidobacteriota bacterium | reverse complement strand
TATTGCTGATGGGACAGCAAGTTTTATCTTGACATTAACTGTTAGGCATATTATCTTTCCTAACTGTATATGTCTTTGTAAAACAATTACTTACGCGACCTCACGTCGCTCATTTCCATTCTCCTTGTAAAATAAATCCGGCCCAATAATAGGGTGATTGCCATTGTGGCTCTTTACTAATTTCCAGTTGCGTCTCTCGTAATGCAGTAACGGGTGGTTTATTCTCATTAAACAATTTCTGGTAGAATCGTTTCATCAACACGGCGGTTACCTTGTCATCAACATTCCATAAGCTTACTAATACACGAGCAGCGCCTGCATACATAAAACTACGAGTCAGGCCAATTAATCCTTCACCGCGGATCTGTTTGCCAAGACCGGTACTACAGGCGCTGAGAACTACCAGTTCTGCAGGCAGATTCAAATTAAACACCTCTTGGGCAGAAAGAAATCCAACTTGTGGTTGACCATTATGATCTACCATTGAAAGTGCCAAGCCAGATAGTTCAGGGTTTACTCCATTAAGAAAACCGTGTGTGGCAAAGTGTATAATTCTGTATTCTGAAAGCTCTAGGCTACTTGCTGTCTTTAGATTGGCATCAAAATCAAGCGCTATTTTGCTGTCAGCAACCAATGCCTTTATGCTTAACGCCTCTTCGCGAGTAAAACGTAATCGCGCTAAAGTGCCAGATCTTTCTAGTCCAAGCTGGGTTGCTGAACGAGTAATACGATCATTGGAAAGCTTTATCGCTAGTGTAGGGCTAGTATTTTGATTATCCTGTTTTTTCGCAACTCGCTCGTCCTTAATATCAAAGACAGGGTCGGCCAATACTGCAATCGCTTTTGATGCTTTCTGGCGATTGGTCGTTTCACACCGTAACACGGCCAAGGTAGATGCAGAAGGCAGGCTAATGATATCGTGTTCATTCAATAATGGTGTGCCTACCTGATCAACAGGCAATATGCCAAATGGTAAGTAATGTAATGCTCCATCCAAGACAATCAACAGACGCTTACCATTCAATTTTGCTAATACAGGCTTGAGCAACATATCACTAAGAGCGGCTACTACTTGAGGATACTTAACATCGGCAACCATTAGATTAGCATTCTGTTCGTCACTGGTTTCAAATGGTTGTCGCTGTGCGCGTAATGTGATCAACTGATAAACTTGCTGAACACTATCTTCCACCTCAGATCTTTTAGGCAAGGTAAAGATCTCCAATGAAGTTGCTGTCACCATCCATAAATAGCTGTGTTCCTTTCCCAGTGCATATTCTAGCAACACAGTATCTTTATCTAATACCAGTTTTTGAATTTCGCGTAGGCTGAGTGGTTGTGGATACTCTAGTTCAGCGTAATGTGGGTTCTCCTTGCGAATTTGACTTTCTAGTTGTTGTAGTTGCTCTCTAAGTTTGGTTATCTCTTCCTCTATTGCTGCAGCTTGATCAGGTGTGTGCGAACCTTTCATCAGGCGAATCTGTTCTTGTACCTTATTATTCAATTGTCGTAGTAGTGTTTTTTCA
>JBFLVQ010001245.1:0-1533 GCA_040758525.1 Acidobacteriota bacterium | reverse complement strand
CCATGAGCACGGTAACGGTTGCTATGGAAGATCGGCTGCTGCTATTGTCAGCAGATAATTTAGTATCATTACGAGTTTTGGCACAAGCATATCAGCGTTTATTAGCAGATCATCACAGACTACCCGGCACATTACTAGACATCTGTTTTACTGCTAGTGTAAGCCAATCGCCAAAGAACTTTCGTCTTGCTGTAGTAGGTAAGAGTGCCACAGAGCTAGCAGAAAATCTTACTGCCTTTTTACAAGGAGAGATTAGTAGCGCAGTAGCAACAGGCAACAAGAACCCGGCTGGCTTACCTAAACTTGTCTTTGTCTTTCCTGGTCAAGGACCACAATGGTGGGCAATGGGGCGTGAGCTACTTACACAACAGCCAATATTTTTTGACACGATAAAGCAATGTGATGAGCTAATTCGTAAACAAGCAGGCTGGTCGCTACTAACAGAGTTGACGGCAAGCGAGAACGAATCACGTATTGATACAACATTCGAGATCTCTCAGCCAACCTTAGTAGCCTTTCAAATAGCCCTGGTAGAACTATGGCGATCTTGGGGAATTGTACCAGATGCTGTTATTGGCCATAGTATGGGTGAAGTATCGGCGGCCTATACGGCTGGTATTCTTAGCCTGGCAGATGCAATCAAGGTAATTCTACACCAGGGACGTCTGTTACAACGCACCGCTGGACAGGGAAAAATGGCTGCAGTAGAAATGCCTGTAAGAGAACTAGAACAGTTATTAGTAGGATATCAAGATCGTCTCTCAATAGCAGCCATTAATAGCCCAATGGCAACGGTACTGTCTGGTGAGGCTGCTGCGCTTGAGGAGTTTACTAGTAAATTACCGCAAAAAGGCTGTCGCTGCCATTCTCTTCATACTACAGGTGTGGCAGGTCACAGTATCCAGATGCAACCGCTAAAAGCAGAGCTGACCTGCATTTTGCAAGGGCTACAACCCCGCTCAGCGGCAATACCTATTGTCTCAACAGTTACTGGCGAGTTTGCTAATGGTGAGGAGTTTAATGCCGAATATTGGGGTAGAAATATCAGAGAGCCGGTCAATTTTGCCACTGCTATTGATAAACTGGCGCATACCAATGCTCAGATATTTTTGGAATTAAGCCCACATCCAGTATTAGCGCTACCGATCTCTCAATGTCTACGTACACACCAGCAAGAACCTATTCTACTTGCTTCATTACAGCGAGGTGAAGCAGAGCAGAAGGTTATCTTGGGCTCACTGGGGACACTCTTTACTCTAGGATTTAATATCGATTGGACCAGACTCTATCCAAATGGTGGAGAGTTAATATCATTACCACTCGATGCTCTCAAAGATATTGAGATAGATAAACAGATTGAGAGTAAACCCGAGTTTAGACGCCATCTGGAAGCAGCATTGCCAACACAACGCTACACTATGCTCTTTAACCATATACAAGATCAAGTCACTAAAGTGTTACGGCTGTCAAGAGCAGATATGTTGGAGGCAACACGAAGCTTCTTTGAAATGGGAATGAGTTCGTTAAAAAGTA
>JBFLVQ010001244.1:0-1536 GCA_040758525.1 Acidobacteriota bacterium | reverse complement strand
CCACACAATTCCATCCATCAGATGATGGCATTACTATATTGTAGTTACTTGCAGTAGTATCTTGGCAATTCATAATTTCCCTCCATTTTACTATAAAACTTAACATATCATTTTTGAATGTTATAGTTTCAGTTCCTTTTATTTACACAAATGAGATTTCACTCTAGTTTCTCGGCCCAGGTGTATTTTTAGGTAATCCATGGCTTCCTTTGGCCTTTCTACTATGCTCTTCAACTGTACCAACATTTCTTTCTCCTGTACCATGGTGTGGTGTTGTATCTGCAGAATGGCTTCCCTTTATATTATGACCAGGGTTTTGATCTGGAATGGGAGAATCTGGATCTTCATTTCCTGTTCCTAATTTACGTCTAGTTTCGCTTTGGCGTTTTGAAACTTCTTTAGGACTATAAGGGTTATTTTCTAGCGCAGGCGATCCTTCTTTGGTTTGTGGTACTTTCGATGGATGGGCTTCAGATTCACTATCCTTAACAGGATCTGCTTGTGCGTTATTAACATCATCAGCTTGGCTTCTAATATTATTAGCTTTAGCTCTATCAAGAATATCAGCAACGGCATTTGTTTCGGGCACGCCATCAATACTGCGATAGCGACCGCTTGATCTTTGTTTATCTGGAGTAAGAACAAAGGCACCTGCCACTGCAACAATACCGGCTGCACCAACTGAACCAACAGCAGTTGTTGCTGAGGCAACAGCCTGAATAACTCTTGCGCCTGTTGGTGAAGTGCCAAATTTTATTATGGCATCAATTGCCTGTGCAGGATTTTGGTGACCATTGGGATCAATAAATCTGAGAGGGTTATTAAGAACATACTGATATTTGTTAAGTGTCTGCGGGTTAGCAATTTCCGCATAAAACGTTGGGTTATCAGCAGCAGCGGCGGCAAAGTTAAACAACTCTACAGGTCCACCGGTGAACTCATCGGGAGACATGAATCTGCCCAATGGGCTGGAGTAATAACGAGCTTGTGCAAAGTCCAAGCCCGTTTCAACATCCCTTTCGTACGACGTAAAGCGTTGCCTAATACCATCATTGACGTTGTAGCCAAGCGCAGCAGTTCTACCGCTTAGGTTGAGTTCTATTTCCTCACCAAATGGGTAGCTATCATGTCTTGAGATAATCGCACCATTGCTATCAGTGATGACTGCAGGTGTGCCAAGATGATTAGCAACAATGTACTTGATTGTTACTGTGGCAGCAAACTGTCCACTCTCATTGGGTAGTGTTATCGAGGATGGATCACTATAGTCAGACTCTCCAGCATCATTGTAGGCTTTCACTCGATAGCTATACTTGCTTGATGCTCTCACCCCATTGTCTATGTAGCTGGTGCTATTCTCTGCTAAGGTGGCAATCACTTGATATGCTAAACCTGCTTCAGATCGCTCTACAATGTAACCATTCTCTTCATCAGAATTGTCTATCCAACTCAGCTCTGTTTGAGTGGCACTGCTTACTGTTACTGATAATGCTGTAGCACGAACTGGTGGTCTGCCTGGCGGTGTCGTCACTGTGA
>JBFLVQ010001243.1:0-1543 GCA_040758525.1 Acidobacteriota bacterium | reverse complement strand
ACAACGTACTCCTGCAATGGCAGCGGGTCTGACAGATCATATTTGGTCTTTGGAAGAACTTCTCTCATTCCGTGTTCCGCCATCTACAGGTTAAATATATGTTTCCCGGCTTAGCTATACAGCACCTGATTTTCAAAAGAGGCGATATGATTTCCTAAAAAATCGCAATATAGATAAATTGCACGATCCAGAGTTTCTAGAACATTTAGCAAGAAGATTTTCCACTGTCTCTTTTTGTACTCCTTATCCTGGTACACAAGTATATGCAGAGAATCGCCATCTTGTCGGAGATTTAGAACAGTTCCTCGAAAAGATTACGTTGCAGGATGCCAAAAAACTGGTTGTTAATTTGACTAAGTTATCAGTACTTGAATTATTGGGTGCCCAGCAACTTCTCTCATCACCTGAATTATGGGCTCAACCAAATCTTATTAGATAGTCAAAATACCTATGCCCAAGTTTGTCCTAATGTAACGTTGCGGTGAGCTGGGGAAATTGGCAACAAAGAATATGATAAATTTGCCTCAAAAAAGTTAACACCAGTGAGGGAAGATGATAAAACCGCAAAGCAACGATTTAAATATGATACGAAGGATGTTTGAAGAGTGGAGAGCAGAACGCAAAGGACGAGAGAATACCAGAGAAATTATGGGAATCGGCCATAGAATTGCTGGATTACTATCCCTTTCACAAAGTGCGCAACGAATTGAACCTCAATACCAAGCAAATACAACAGCGCGCAGAAGCGAGCGGTAAACCATTGAAACAACGTCGATACAAAACTGCCCTGCCCCACTCCAAAACCAAAGGAGCTTTTCTGGAACTGTCTGCTAGTGCCCTAACTAACACTCAGTTATTGTCCAATAATGGTGAAATGGCAAATGGTGAAAAACTTTGCCGAATCGTGATGCAACGAGTAGATGGCAGCAGGCTCACACTCAGTTTGCCTGTGGAATTGAATGCTTGGCTGCTGTGAAAATAGGTGCGGTGGTGTAACGAGCCCACTACGCAGCCTTTGGTTTCACCTCAACAACGTAACCCAATCATTGAAGACACCTTACGAGACTGGCTGCAATAGGACCTTTATCCATCATATCTAAATAAGTCTCACCAAGCTCGTTGTAAGCTTTCCCAGTTGAAAGCAGGTGAAAAGCCGACACCAAAATCTTATGAGCTATAGCTATGACAGCCCGTTTATAACCACGCCGAGCTTTGAGGCGATAGAATTTTTATCTTTCAGGTATGTACCACGACTTTGAAAGTAATTGCTCAAAAGGGACGAGGTAAAGAGAATAAAGATGGAAAGAAGTAAAAGAGTCAAGCAGGAAGAAAACCGAGATGCTAATGCCAATAGTGGAAGTGCCGGAAACAATAGCCAGGGGAATGCAAGAGTATCGAGAAATATTGTTTAGAGATGAGGGATTTGAGCAGATAAGCCGATATGTAAGCTGATTAATATTGAGTGCAAATAAAACGATGGCAGGCATCTATGACCAGCAAGTATGGGGGATACAAACCGAGTGAAAGAGCAATGCATGCGGCG
>JBFLVQ010001242.1:0-1549 GCA_040758525.1 Acidobacteriota bacterium | reverse complement strand
GTTTTGAGCCAGCCTGGCAAGATCAAGATGAATGGCATACGCTCTTATCTACCGGCAGGCAGCTCATACGAGTTGTCTGATCTAGGAACAAATTCTTTCAGCGGCTCATAAATAGGCAAGGACATCGGTTATCGCAAGGCTAGGCTATATTCTAACAGCAAAGCAATCACAAGAAGAATGGCTTAGTGAAATAACAAGTGCGGGAGCTGCTCTATGGACACTCCCGCACTTTCTACTGAGCGGCAAGATAATCTCTTGAAGGTGTCTCGTCAGCAAGATTCTATGGAAAGAGCAATGAATGCTTTCATCGTCAGAGCTGAATCTTACTTCTCTCAGTTCCCTGCTATTGCTGCTCAAGCCGATTCTTTCGCTAAAGCTCTCGAAGTCATCTCGCAGTTCGCGCAAACCAATCAATTGAATAACCAGATACTGGCTACGCTGAAGAAGCTTAATAATAAAATTATTAGTAGCTCAACTAAAACTAAGCCTATGGTGAAAAGAGCAATCGACAAAGTTAAACACAAATAGCCTGCTTGCTCATTAGCACCATTTCAAGTAGTCACACTTATGAAGTGTGCCCCATACTTCGCAAGCACCAAGAGTTCATCCTCAAATTCATCCATACCTAACTAGAATTGCATTTAGCTGGTAAATTTAAACAAATAATAGGCGGTTGTGATCCAGGCATGGAGAAAACAGATAAATGTCGTCTTTCCTGGAATATTAGAAAGTAGCGCCTATTTACTTTTCTGCGCTGGTGCGGCACTCTATGACGCGGTGCTCCTTACAATTACCTTTCTGTCTGCCCAACAGCTCACCACACCGCGCCTATGACAATTTCTTTGACCTTGCCGACGCGACTCTCGCAGAAATCGCAACTCACAGCTTTCCAGCTCCTCTCCTGACAGCTTATACTGACATGTGGCTATTCTGTTTTCTATGTTGTCGCTGTACCCCATTACATCCTGAACCATTAACCCTCATAAATCACCTTGGGAAAATAAAACAACATATGAACATCGATAACAAAAGCTTTCCAATATATTCCATTGTTTCCCAAAGTGATCTATGAGGGATAGGAGAGTTTCCGCTTTTCAAACATCTATGGCTACTTATGGCTTTTTTCAACTACTGAGCTTGGCATTCCTCTTGAGTTGGATTGGGTGCTGCAGCACAACAATTAGCAAAGCACTGCAATCCCTCCCAAACACCACAACCAGGATCAATAGGCCCTACACAACTACCATCACAGTTCTTGCCACAAGCACAAGTACAATCATATAAAGCAGAGCTTATTGCAGTAGGTTTAACAAAACCCTTACTTATAGTTGCCATTGCATTACTTCTACCATTAGGGTAGTCTTTCTGAGTAAATACAGCATTAGTAATTTTGGCAGAGTTTTGAGTTATTTGAACGTAGTCTTTAGGAATAACCCATTTAGTATTATCCTCAAATTCCACAAGACCTATAGTTATACTTAAATCTGAAGATGTTCCAGCAATCCAGGATTTTGCAGAACTCAATTCAGGTTGACGACGACCACTTATA
>JBFLVQ010001241.1:0-1551 GCA_040758525.1 Acidobacteriota bacterium | reverse complement strand
ATAATAAAAATATTGAACCGTATATAGATTTAATCGTATATAAACAAAAGCACAATCAAATCTGTGGAGATAACCAAATGGATAGTGAGACAAACCATGTAGTAATTGAGGCACACGTTTTACGATATAATCATAACCGTAAACTTGTTGGATACTCTGTAATAAGTGCTCCGCCTCATGTGATATACCACGTTACAGATCATTATTTTCAAGATATTAAAATCATCCAAACCTTAATCGAGTATGGCTACAGTATAGAAATTACTATCAAATTCGAAGACACTTCATTACTAGGATTCTGTGAGTATTTAGAAAAGTATGCTAATGAGATCACTTTCAGCCGAAGTAACTCTAATCGTGCTTGAGCTTATTGCTGAGCAGCTATCAGGCTCGACAGATCTGGTCATTTCTATAATCATCAAGGCTGTCTATCCTTTACAATGTAAGCTATGAAGATCATCGGCGCACAATGGACACCAAAGATTAATTACCTGGAAATCCTCTGTGATTGTAACAAGCTATTTCTACATCGCTCGGATCGCTGGAAAGTTTGCTGTCCGCGTTGCGGTCGGATACAGCATCTACAAAAACTCAGAGACGAGTATGCCGATTGTGAGCATAGATCGCAGCAATGACTCTATTGCTAAATACGAATAATCTTTTTATCAATTTTCGACTGAAGATTGATAAATTTTAAGATCATGAAATGTATCAATATAGTATCCATCGAGATAATAGGCTTTATCGATAAGAAAAATTAATCGTGCCGGTGTACCAGCTTCTTCTTCTATTTGAGATTTAATATCATCAAAGCTTTTACCCTCATAAACAGAGTTAATAGCGTGCGCTGGTGGTGTCCATTGTCCGCTATCCGGTAAATATATAGCTGAACCAGAGTGGAAGTAGCTTGCAAAGTAAAATGTTATACTGCGTAATGCTTCAGTAATATTGGAATCAGTAATAAACTCTCCCCACCTTACCCAATTCCCAAAAATAATTGATTTTTGCCCTACGTGAATATGCAAGCTTCCAGGCCCATACAATGAAGCAACATCTTTTGCTTTCCATTGCTCAATAATAAGCATTTCGATATTAGTTTCTTTAGATACATCAAATTGCCATTCCCATTTTGTTGGTTTCCACAACTCATCGACTTTATCAAGTCTAGCTATTTTCAATTGCTTGCATATCTTTTCCATTTCATAATTCAGCTTATCAGGCAATTCTAATAATTCTTCAGTAGTTAATGCATTGCTCATTATAGCTCTGAAATCTCGACCCATACCTTACTTAATATTCTTTCCTTTCAATTAACCTATTAGTATCTAACAACCGGTTGTTAGGTCGCGCCACACCCCTGTTGTCTACATTAGACCGACACTGGCCAATGGAGTGGCAACCCCAACTGCCGGTTACGCTTAGCCACGGGTGTAACCCTGAAATTGAGCGACAAAGCAACAAGATAGAAATGGTTGCCAAGGCAAAGGATAACAGAGTGTAAAAAGGTTCTCAAAGAAGGCAAACTCTTTTGCAATAAGAGAAATCAAGCAA
>JBFLVQ010001240.1:0-1553 GCA_040758525.1 Acidobacteriota bacterium | reverse complement strand
ATAGGTCTGATTAAGCGGTTAAATATGCTATTGGATCTATGGCAGAGATTAGGCGCTCCTGAGACGGTTAAGATCAAACTTTTCACTCATTACCCAACCTTTGCACTATTAATTTTAGATTCAGACTATTTTATCTATCCATACGGCTATGCTACACTCGGTAACTTTAGCCCAGTACTATGGTTTTCAAAAACTGATAATACTGTGGAACCTATGATTAAGTTTCTTGATACACAATACCAGCGTGTAAAAGCTAATGCTATAGAGGCAAAAGATGTTTTTGAGATTCGTAGCCATCATTTTACTGATATAAGCAGGCTTTATCCATTCGCACTCTATTTTATTCCAGCATTAACTTCAGAACTCTACCAGTTTGGCACAGAAGTTTTAGGTTATGATATTCGCCGCAGAATAACAGTAAAAGATTCGCGTTGGCAAAATTTTGTTGGTGAAGCCCACGATTATGGATTTCACCTGACATTATGCGATGTACTATATTTCCTCGATAAAATTGAGGTAGAAAATGTTCTCAAAGAGATAAAATACCTTGTGCATCAGTTTAAGCCATTTGAACTTACTGAGTTGCAACTGGCAGGAGCTTTTCCAGACTCAAATAGTCTCTCGATTGTTATGAAAGACTCTAGTGGTAGTTTGGAAGCGCTACATAATGAATTGGTTCATCGTGTATATCGGCGTGCTAAAGCTTCAAACTACTCGCTTGAACTAACTAAGCTAAAAAGGGAGCGCGATTATCAGCGTTCGCAGTTGATGATTGATAGGTATCTTGCGCCATATATTCTTCAGCGATTCCACCCACATTTCACTTTGTTGACAAATGTTGCAATGGAGCAGCAATTGAGTATATACCAAGAATTAGAAGCTATTTTTGCCGAGCGGGTTCATGAACAGACAATAGTGGTAAAGAATCTTGCCGTAATGTTCCGACACAAACCAGATAGTAGGTGGATAATCGCAGAAGAGGTTGACTTAGTATGATTACATTATCTTCTAGGCGGCAAACAGATAGATACTGTCGGGCACGCTATCTATTTCTTGCCCGTGAATGTCATCGGCAAGGTCTCAATACAGACGAAATTTTTAGATCAGCAAACCAACTTAGCTACTTAATTAATGGAAACTGGTATTTAAAAGATGTTGCTTATCAGCCAACGGGAATTGCGTTAGGTTGTCCTGTGCCAGATAAACGGATCAAAGAGAAACTATGGCGATTATCAAAATTGATTGCTAACTATATAGGTCAAGCATCTGATAGACAACAACCTACATTCGCGTTTGTTCCCCCAGATTACTATCATATTACTGTACTGAACCGTTCACATTTTGATTGTTCATCTGATTATAGAGAGAGCCTTTTTTTGAGTGAGACAGAGAAACGAATATCTGAAGATGTCATTGCGCAAGTTTGTAGAGTCCCCTTGGTATTCCATATAAATGGCTTAATTATCACATCTGCTGGAAGATTGATAGTTCCTGGATTTCCCAATGATGATCGCATCTATAAACTTAGAGCCAATTTAGTAAAAGCTTTGCCA
>JBFLVQ010001239.1:0-1561 GCA_040758525.1 Acidobacteriota bacterium | reverse complement strand
GAGTGAGGGAAGTATGTTTAGCAGCCTATGCGCATCAGGATTTGCCATTTGAGAGATTAGTAGAAGAGTTACAGCCAGAGCGTAATCTATCTCGCACTCCTCTCTTCCAGGTAATGTTTATTCTTCAGAATACTCCACCTCTTACGATAGACCTGGATGATATCAGTTTAAGCACTATAGAAAGTTCTATGGAATTAAGCAAATTCGAACTGACTCTAGTGATGGGAGAGACTGCAAAAGGGTTATCAGGAGTATTGAGCTACTCAACCGATCTATTCAGTGCCTATACGATTGATAAGATGTTAACCCATTTCCAATCATTACTGATGGCTGTGGTAGCTAATCCTGATGAACACATTATGGATCTACAAATGATTTCTCAGGCAGAGCAGCACAAGCTATTAGTAGAATGGAACAATACCACAGCAGCATACCAAAGTGATCAGAGCATACATCAATTCTTTGAAGCACAAGCAACCCGTACTCCTTCAGCACTGGCAGTGAAATGTGGTAATCAACAGTTAAGTTATCAAGAACTCAATGCTAGAGCCAATCAGCTAGCTCACTACCTGATTGCACAAAATGTCTGTGCTGAGAAGTTGGTAGCAATCTGTTTGGAGCGCAGTATAGATATGGTGGTGGCGATGCTAGGGGTGTTAAAAACAGGAGCAGCATATCTACCGCTCGACCCTGCATATCCAGTAGAGCGACTTGCTTATATGTTAAGCGATAGTCAGGCGACAATGATAATCACTCAAGAGAAATTATATTCATTGCTACCCACGCAACAAGTCAGAGTATGTTTGGATAAAGATTGGCAGCAGATTGCTGAGTATAATTCAAACAATCTCAACGTATTAGTAAGCGGAGATAATGCTGCCTATTTGATCTACACCTCTGGTTCTACGGGCAGACCAAAAGGAGTACTAGGGTTACATAAAGGTGCGATTAATCGCTTCACCTGGAACTGGCAGAGATATCCCTTCAATGAAGGTGAAGTGTGTTGCCAAAAGACGGCAATGAGTTTTGCTGATTCGATTTGGGAAGTATTCGGGCCACTACTTAATGGTGTGCCGATAGTTGTAATACCTGATGACGTACTACACGACACTGAACAGTTGGTTACTCAGTTAGCAATTGAAGATGTGACACGAATAGTTTTGGTGCCATCGCTACTACATATATTGTTAGAAAGGTTTAGTGATCTACAAGCGCGATTGCCAAAACTTAAAATTTGGGTAACAAGTGGAGAGGCAATATCAGCCGAGCTAGCCACAAGATTTCAAACAATAATGCCGGATAGTATACTTTTAAATCTCTATGGTTCTTCAGAAGTGTCGGCTGACGCAACCTACTACCAACTAGACAAGGAAATAGTAATTGATTCTCGTGTGCCAATAGGTACACCGATGGCAAATGTACAAGCATTCATACTGGATAGATTAATGCAGGCAGTGCCAATCGGAGTAGTAGCAGAGCTATACATAGGAGGAGATGGATTATCAAGAGGATACTTGAATAGACCAGATATAACAGCAGAGAAGTTTGTTCCCCATCCTTA
>JBFLVQ010001238.1:0-1561 GCA_040758525.1 Acidobacteriota bacterium | reverse complement strand
TCCTTTCAAACAAACAGTTAACTAAGGTGACTGTACTCATCAATGGAAAGGAAATCCCATCATCCAAGGTAACTGTCAATAGCAATACTATTATTACTGCTAAAGGTAACAAGAAGAAATTAGCTATCGAGAAAGGCATTAACCTGGTAAATGTGATAGTAGATGGACTTGTTTCTAATTCAGCAGAACTGGATTTCTAGTTTTTCCTGTGATTTTGTACTACTAGCCGCACTCTGTTATTATTGATAGGTGCGGCTTTTATATTTTTTCTGAATAGAGACCATACTGGGATGAAAACATTAATTCTATCCCCCAGATACACTGAAGACTCGATAAGCTTATCAAATGCTGCAGTTGAGAGCGGCTGGATGGTTGAAAGATTAACCTCTTGGCGTGCCCCTTATTATCTAAAAAACACCGATGTTGCCTTATATGGTGAATCGTTATTCGGTGCAGTAGTTGCAGAAGAATTAGGACTGTATTTATTAGAGCCTAAATTTGAATGGTTAACTAAAGTTCCATCAGAATACAAACTACGAGAAGTTAGATTTTCAACTTTAGCTGAAGCTAGAAAGTTAACCCAAAAAGCGTTTATTAAACCTGCTGATGACAAACACTTTAAAGCTGCTATCTATGAAGTTGGAACAGATCTTCCAAGTGAAGAAACATTACCAGGAACTATCCCCATATTAATCTCAGAACCTGTAGAATGGGGAATAGAGTTCAGGTTTTTTGTCTTGAATAATCATATAGAGACTTTTTCTCCATACTCTAGATATGGCGAAGTCATTATGACTAAAGATGGTGAGTGGCTTGCCAGCGAACCAGAGACCGACAAGGCAATAAAGTTTTGCCAAGAGCTACTTCAAGCAGTTGGGGAAAATATACCTCCATCAGTAGTAATAGATGTTGGGGAAATAGAGGGTAAAGGATGGGCAGTAGTGGAGGCAAACTCATCTTGGGCTTCAGGTATATATGGCTGTAATCCCCTAAATGTACTAAAGGTGATTGCTAGAGCTTGCCTACCAAAGGATAGAATTGATATTAAAGATAGACAATGGGTTATAAATAGAGAGCACTACTCATCATAAGGCTGTTTAATCTAGCTATTTAAAATGGGTTTATTAACAACTATCTACTCTCAGTACTATTCTTAAGAATCTTGATAGCTGATTGTGGCTTTCACAGTTACTATAGTAGCAAGGTAGTTGCATTAATTAGTCACTTAATAGAGGTAAGCACTTTGATCGAGAAGATTAAGTTTTCAGACAATCTTTTTATTCTTCGTGATGTCCTCTCTGCTAATGAGTGCGAAGTGCTTATTATACGAGCTGAGTAAGTCGGGTTTAGTACAACTCCAGTAATAACAGAGTCTGGATTCGATTATCGACTTGATATACGTAATAATTCAAGGATTATTGTTGATGATCAAGTTCTAGCAGATATGCTCTGGCAGCGAGTCAATCCCTTTATTGCTCAAGCCTATGCTGGTCTAAAAGTAACTGGATTAAATGAGCGTTTTCGTTTCTATCGATATGACTTAGGACAACGCTTTGCTATT
>JBFLVQ010001237.1:0-1584 GCA_040758525.1 Acidobacteriota bacterium | reverse complement strand
ACGTATCGCGTTCAATGATCTACACTACTATTCTGTTGGGCTGATGAGTTTCAATATACTGGCTACGCTGGTAGTACTCTTTCTTGCCATTCGGGAGAAACGGGCTTGAAGCTATCACAGTTGGAGGCGCTAGTAGGCGCAGAGCAACTGATTCCCCCTGAGCAGAACAGCTACTATCGCTTAGTTGGTGTTGCACCGTTGCCGGTAGTAAGAGTGCGTACATTAGAGCAGCTTGCTGAAGTGGTGCGCTTTGCTGCAAAGGAGAAGCTCGCCTTATTACCTGTTGGTGGAGGAACTAAATTAGAGATAGGCAATCTACCACGCCAGGCCGACCTCTTTCTATCGACCTCTTTAATGGATTTGGTGTTAGCGCATGAGGCCGCCGATCTTACCACCACTGTGCAAGCCGGTTGTACATTAGAACGTTTGCAAGAGACGATAAGTCAGCAAGGCCAATTCCTACCTATTGATGCTCCTTATAGCCGACGTGCCACGATTGGTGGGGTAGTAGCGACCGCTAGTCATGGATCATTACGATTTTCTCTCGGTACACCACGCGATTGGTTGATTGGAATCAAGGTTGTTAATGCTGATGGCAAGATTACCAAGGCGGGTGGTAAGGTGGTAAAAAATGTCGCTGGCTATGATCTAATGAAGCTTTATACAGGTAGTTTTGGCACACTTGCGGTAATTGCAGAACTGAACTTTAAGTTACGTCCACGCCCTGCCGCCGATGCTACTCTAATAGGCGTATTTAATGATAGAGGATCACTTTTTCAAGCCGTAGCACGGCTAACAGAGAGTCAGCTATTACCTGCTGCGCTTGATCTGATTAGTGCAGGCGCATTAGCTAGTTGTTTTCCAGAAGCAAATATTGGTCAGGCAGACTATCCACTGGCAGCACGATTTCTTGGTTCACCAGAGGCGGTTGCTGCTCAGTGTCAATATTTGCTGGAATTATGGGGCAAGCTTGCCAGAGAGGTTATCTCGATCACTACATCAAGTGCGCAAAGCTGGCGAAGAGTAGTAGATTTCCCAGAACAGTATCAGCATCAGATCTGTTTACGTATTGCTGTACTACCTACACAACTACAGGCAATGCTAGCTCTTATCGAGCAGGAGTTAGCGCCATTGGCAAAGCAATGGCAGATGATTGCTCAAATGAATGGCATAGTGCGTGTTTTCCTTACTGTGGAGGAAGAATTTTCTCAGCTTGAATTAACACGCTGGCAACGTGCAGTAGCTACTCTGCGGGCCTTCTGTGTAGTAGAGAAGGGCGCTGTAGTAATAGAGCGTGCGCCATTGGAAATGAAGCGGCAGATCGATGCTTGGGGCGATCCTCCCGCAGCAGTGGCACTGATGCGCACAATCAAAGATCGACTTGATCCAATCAATATCTTCAATCCTGGCCGTTTTGTTGCTGGCCTCTAGAACCATCCCACAATTTATATTTTCTTTACTGCTAATTCAGAAATTGGTATTTCTACAATACCCGATTTATGGAATAATAGAGTCCTGCTTATCCATTTGGTAAAGATAGACCATGGGTATATCAGATAAACCAGTCTAACGATTATCAGGGTC
>JBFLVQ010001236.1:0-1584 GCA_040758525.1 Acidobacteriota bacterium | reverse complement strand
AACTTAACTTCCGAGAAAATATTGTTAAAAGATTTGGAAATCAATAAACAGATCCTCATTCAAGCCCAAACACAAGCAGATATGCTGATAGCAAAATCAGTATTTTACCAACCGACAACAAGTATTTTTAGCTCTATTCAAGCAACAGTAGGAAATATTATGGGAACAACAATACAATTGCTTAATGGTAAAACCCGGCTTGATCTTTCAAAAACTGATCTGCGTCCCAGGTTTGGTTGCCAATCTCTATCAATCTCCGACATCACTATAGGTACACAGTTTTCTGCTTTGATTAATAATATTGCCACAGATAGTGATGCTCCATTGTCTATCAGTAGTGCAAAAATTACCACGCCTATAGAGGCAACTTTTTTTGCTATGATAAAAAATATAAACTATACAGATAGATCATTAAGGCTACTTAATCAAAAAGTTCTTACTAATGATACAACAATAATATCAAAGATTTTAAATGAACTGCCAATACGTACTAAACCAGCAAAGTTTAGATCGCTAAAAGTAGGAAAGTTTATTATCGCTAATGTTTATCTAGAAGGAAATGATATCGTGGCGGTAGCTATTACCAGACAAGCTAAAATGGTCAAGGATTTTAGGGGTGATCCTCCTTGTAATTAATATTTACAATTAACCATTGCCATTGTGCTTAGCTCTAATCATTACCATAGATTGATTAGCAATCAGGCGCAATGGTATGGAGGAGCACTCGCTTAGCAGCAGTACTCGAAGATCTATTTCTAAGATGCTAATGAGACTGACCAAGAGCTGTGTGCTTTTAAGCACCTTACTTGTGAAGCAAATGCACACTTTCTCTCAGTATGCCAAGCGCTTTACCAAGCCGACTGGTGGTAGTGATTAACTCGTATTTGATTGACATAGGCAGTTAACTCAATCTGCAAGCTGGCAATCAACCATTGGTCTTTGCCAAGCTGAACTATCACCACTCATTTGAAGTGATAACCTGGCCGATAGATAATAGGCACTCTCAACCTTTATTATAACTTTGTGAACCTCACAATAATGTCTATTTGCCTAGAGCTTATCTTGCATGATGTGTGCGCCTGGAACCAATGAGAGTCCAGTTGCACCTCCCAAAAGACCTAGTACTAGTACAAACTCGACTACACTTGCATGGTTGACTGTACCAGTTAGGATTCCAAACGCTGTCATAATGATATTTGTACCAATAGACACCTTCCTCAGTCCCGGCGCTAACTGACCATAAGAGCGATTCAACAGATTAATAATCCCAGTGAGTGATATCGCCATCCCACCGCTGAAAAACCAAAGGGCAGCACCCGTTAATAACTTGAAGAAGTGCATTGTCGCTAACATGTGTGTGACTCCTAAGAGCACAATACCCCAGCCGAGAACCAGGTAAACTCTCTTCATAATCTTATGGCGCACAGACCGCACACCTTCAGGATGCGGAGCAAGCGCCCGTTCCTTTCAATAGGCTTAAGCGCCATGTAACATAAAAGATGTATGCAATTGTAACATAAATTTTGTTAAAATAGTTGAATCCATTATCAGTAAGAGGATTCGACTATGGGCCGATCTTTGAAA
>JBFLVQ010001235.1:0-1595 GCA_040758525.1 Acidobacteriota bacterium | reverse complement strand
AATCGGTAACACTATTTATGACGTTGCTATCAGCCTTCGACACATTGCTCTACCGTTACAGTGGAGAAGAGGATCTATTGGTTGGGTCAGCGATTGCGAATCGCAACCGAATAGAGATAGAGCCGCTAATAGGATTTTTCGTCAATATGATGGTATTGCGTAGTGATCTCTCTGGCAATCCCAGCTTTGAGCAGTTGCTTGAGCGAGTACGAAAAGTGACCCTCGAAGCTTATGCACATCAAGATCTACCATTCGAGCAGTTAGTGGAAGAGTTGCAACCCAACCGTGATATGAGCCATACGCCGCTCTTCCAGGTAGCATTAATACTACAGAATACACCAATGCCAGCACTTGAATTACCAGGATTGAAGCTTATTCCTTGTGAGAGCGATAGTGGGACATCGAAGTTTGATCTGACTTTGTTGCTTAATGAGACGGCAGAGGGCATAGATGGCTTAATAGAATATAGTACAGATCTATTTAATGCCGACAGAATAAGTCGAATGCTCGATCACTTTCAGATCTTGCTATCAAGTATCGTTGAGAATCCAACACAGCGACTTTCTGATTTACCATTGTTAACCGAAGCAGAGCATTACCAACTATTGGTGGAATGGAACAGCACACAAACAGACTATGCTGCCAGTAAATGTATTCATGAGTTGTTCGAAGAGAGTGTAGCACACACGCCAGCAGCAATCGCAGTAGCGTATAAAGAAGATCAACTCACATATCAGGAGTTGAACCATAGAGCCAACCAATTAGCACATTATTTGAGAAAACTAGGTGTAGGGCCAGATATACTTGTTGGTATCTGTATGGAGCGCTCTATTGAGATGGTAATAGCGATCCTTGGTGTGCTTAAAGCCGGTGGCGCTTATGTACCACTTGATCCAACCTATCCAAAAGAGCGTCTGAAATTTATTTTAGAAGATGCACAATCACCTCTGCTTTTAACCCAACAACAATTGGTAGAAAGTTTGTCGCAAAATAATGTCACACTAGTTTGTCTAGATAGAGATTGGGATATTATTGCCAATAAGAATGGACAAAATCCTACCATTTCTATGACACCTGATAATCTAGCCTATGTTATTTACACTTCAGGATCGACTGGGAAACCAAAGGGTGTTGCGATGGCGCATCGCTCACTTATTAACTTAATTTTCTGGCAATTAGAAAATTCAACCCTCTCCGGTAGAGCCAAAACACTTCAGTTTTCCTCTTTTAGCTTTGATGTCTCTTTTCAAGAAATGTTCTCTACTTGGTGTTCTGGAGGGATGCTAGTATTAATATCAGAGGAATTGAGACAGGATGCACAGGCACTGCAATGTTTTCTTGCAGACAAATCCATCGATAGACTATTTTTACCATTTATTGCATTACAACATTTAGCAGAAGTTACCTATGATAGCAACTCTGTCACGCTTACTCTTAGTGAAATAGTCACGGCTGGTGAACAGTTACAACTTACTGACAGTATAAGAAAATTTCTCAATAAAATACCAGGTTGTATTCTACATAATCAGTATGGGCCTAGTGAAAGTCATGTGGCTACTTTTTTCACGATAGATAATTTGTCGAACTTTAATGGT
>JBFLVQ010001234.1:0-1600 GCA_040758525.1 Acidobacteriota bacterium | reverse complement strand
TGCCACAGCAACAGCTAGATGAGATAATCTTTATCCTTAAGCCACCTAAAGGAGTAATCCCACCATCCTCGGCATCACAAGGTGATCGAACAGCCGCACTGTTGAGTTGGGCAGAAGGAACGGGTGGCTGTGGGTTGGATGATATTCGAGCAGCACTTGATTTAATCCTTACTAACGAAAACGGAATTGCCGCCGCAGTTACTGTTCCGGCAACGTCTAGCACTCAAACTCAACTGCAATTGACAACTAATCTATCCAATCAGTCTCAGGCAGGTAATATAGTTAATGTTGCTCAAGGTACAGTGATCATCAATCATCAATCTGGTGTTAATTCAAATACCAGTGGAGTCAGTCAGCTAGCAATGCTTAATGGTGATAAGGAAGAGGTCGATAAGTATTCACAAATTGAGGATAGTGATTGTGTAGTTACAAGACTTTTCAAAGAATGTTTCCGAACATTTGCAAATGCCGGAGAATGGGTGAAGGAGAGCACTATTCAGCAAGACTTTCTAGGTAAGGCCGGGAAAGTATATACCGATACGCTTGAGAGACGTTATGGCACTATTCGCATAATGGGAATGTCTGAACCAGTGCCACTTAGAAACATCTACACAAGTATGAACATTCTTGAGAAAATCACTGCCCAACAAAGGATATCTTATGACGACCTAGAACAGTACTTTGATCGTGATAACCGTGTGCGTAAAATCAAATACGAAACTAAAGAAGCAGTTCAAGTAGTAAATGCCAGATCCAAGCTTGTTGTATTGGGTAAACCAGGTTCAGGAAAGACTACCTTTCTTAAATATATAACATTACAGATGACAAATGGGATGCTTAAAACAGAACGCATACCTGTTTTTTTAAGCTCGAAAGATTGGGCAGACAGCAATAGAAATTTAAATTTATTAAATTATATTGTGGGGCAATTTAATGTATGCCATTTTCCAGAAACTAAGCCATTTGTTGAACATTTATTAAAAGAAGGTAAATGTCTAATACTTATTGATGGGTTGGATGAGGTCGGCACTGGAAAAGAAAGTGAAATAGTTAAAGAGGTCCGTAAATTCTCCGATAGTTATAGTGATAACCACTTTATTCTGAGTAGTCGTATAGCAGCGTATAATTATTGTTTTGAGAAATTTACTGATGTTGAGATGGCCAATTTAGATGACAGCCAAATTGAAAGATTTATTAGTAATTGGTTCAATTCCAATACGACAAAGGCTTGGTTGTGCTGGAAGGAACTTAGAGCCAATCCCCCTATAAAGGAGCTAGCCTCTCTACCACTGTTACTGACTATGCTATGTTTAGCTTTCGATCAGACAATGTGTTTTCCAAAGAATAGATCTGAGCTTTATAAAGATAGTGTCGATGCTTTACTGAGAACTTGGGATGCTTCAAAAAATGTTCTTCGAGAGCAAAGCTACAAAAATCTTTCTCGTAATAGAAAAGAAAGCCTATTTAGTCATATACTCGATGATCAAGTTTTTAAATTCGGTAAGCGGTATAATGGTTGCATAACGAGAAGAATCATGTAAATGAAAAATGAACGTCACCGATAAGCAACAATGGAGAGGGTAAAATCATGTTGATCGGA
>JBFLVQ010001233.1:0-1601 GCA_040758525.1 Acidobacteriota bacterium | reverse complement strand
AAGAGTCCCTGGATCTTCAATTTAAAATTTAAACCAAACCCACAACTAAGATTATTCTGCTTCCCTTATGCAGGCGGAAATGCACTAATTTATCGAAGCTGGGAAAAAACCTTACCCAAGGAAGTAGAATGCTGTCCAGTCCAATTGCCTGGTCGAGGTAGCAGACTTACAGAGAAACCTTTCACACAACTACTGCCTTTAGTTCAAGCGATTTGTGAAGGCATTTTACCTTACCTGGATAGATCATTCGCTTTCTTTGGGCATAGCATGGGTGCGCTAATAAGTTTTGAATTAATGCGTATATTGCGTAGAGATTATAAATGTGAACCCGTACATCTATTTGTTTCTGGTAGACGCGCTCCGCACTTTAAAGATACAGAGCCTTATAAATTCAATTTACCGAAAGAAGAGTTTATTGCTGAATTACGGCGATTAAAAGGTACTCCTCAAGAGGTTCTCGATCATCCAGAACTAATGGAGTTATTAATTCCATTATTGAGAGCCGATTTCGAAGTCTGCCAGACTTATAATTATACAACCGAGCCTCCATATAATTGTCCTATTACTGTGTTTGGTGGCAACCAGGACAGTGATGTTAACAAGGAGCATTTAGAGGGGTGGCGCAATTTTACTACTAGACAATTTTCCTTAAATATATTTGATGGAGATCATTTTTTTATACATTCTATGGAAAGCCTTATGTTGAATATTATCTCTCGGCAGATACAGATCATAGTCAATAGTCCCGCTTGAGATAGGTATCACCATAAGCATAATAGAATAGTCGACCAATCTCGTATAACCAACGTGACCCAAATCGCTAGCGTCTAGGTCTAGCGCACACGCCGCCAAGAAGAGATCGTTATAATACCATTGCCACTTGCTGCGGCAGGAACTTGATATGTAAGTACATCACCAGAGAGTTGGTATTGCCGCTTCTGCTCAGTGCCGTCCCAGTTTGGAAAAGAGGCTTGTTCGATTCGGAAGATAATAACCCCATGCGCTTCATCAAGCAAGCAATGGCCAAAATGCGAACTCATTCCTAGTACCGCAGCCTGATATTCTTTGTCAGTACCACGACGTTTATCACCAGAGACAAACCTGGGTCGGTCTGCCTGAAAGATCTGTAGTGAGTATTGGCCACTCTCATCTATTATCAGAAGCCCTTTAGGATTGGGACCAAAGGTTTGGCCTCTGCTGCCATCAGGTCGAATCTCAGGAGCCTCGATTAAAGTCCAAGTTCCCACTAGCTGTTTTTGAGCAATCTGTTCTTTACTAAGTTTTTGCTGGGCAACCACCCGATTAGTCGGCAAAACCGGTATCAGGGATAATAGCGAAACGATTAAAAGAAGTGTCTTGAGTAAGTTTGTTCTGTTCATAAGGCAATTGTAAAGTTAACAGATACGCCATACAATTTGATTTTTCTCAACTCAAAGTTGAGTTAAACTCAAGTATGATTTTACCAAGACTTGATCTAGACACTTTGCGCACCATCTGTATTTTTGTTCTTAATATAGAGAAAATTCTCTTAAAAAAGATTTCACTAAATTGCTTCGTGAAAAACTAGAACCTGTTAAAAGAGATAACCAACCATCATTAAG
>JBFLVQ010001232.1:0-1608 GCA_040758525.1 Acidobacteriota bacterium | reverse complement strand
CGCTTCGCATCAAAGATCGGATCCCAGCTTAGAGCCATTCTGATATGGCAGCGGTTGGTCGTGAAGATCAAGGAATCCCCTTCTTCAAAAAATGCGCCTTTTGCATTTTTAAGAAGGGGAGGTTCAAACTATTCCATCTTCTTGTTGGTATCATCTTAACTTACGATACCTTGGCAGGTCTTTTTAACAAGAGCATTATTGTTATTAGCGAAAAAGAGATCTTAATAAAGCACAAACCACTCTGGTGGCCGGGTAATAAGATGATCTGTTGTGAAGAGATCGATCAGATCTCTTCACAAAAAATTGTAACTAATAGTCGCAGTGGTCAGCATATAACCTTCAACCTAACTACTACTATGAAGAACCGTGATCGCATTAATCTGCTCAAAAATCTGCCAAAACTTGACATAGCCCTGTTCATTGAGCAGCAGATAGAGAAATATCTTGGTGTGATAGACAGGACACTCACAAGAGATGTACTAGAATAGGGAATTACTAACTAAGGTTACTTCCCTTACCCTATCAATGGATGCTTGCTTGTTAGATGTGTTACTTTATCTACACCTAATCCTAGACCCAAGAAATCCAGCACCATATTGACTGCTAGTGCATGCAAATAGAATCTGATCGTATTAGTACGAGAATATTGGAAAGTTCTCAGTTCCTTATAATCATCGTCAGCCAACTTCATCAGCACTCTATGTAACAGTGCTCCGATAGTTATCGGTGTAAGTTTTAACTCTGGCATATACTCCCGACAGGTCTGTTTAATCCCATCCATTATTGTCTCTTCGTAACGAGCAAAGAATTCTCGCCAGGCTGCTTGTAACTTTTCATTATTCTGTTCTACAGTGGAAAACATCTGTTGTAGTAGCTCTTTCTCGTTATAATGTTGAGGATTCATAACCTGCATGATCGCCCCCCATTCCTTTATCATTTATTCTTACTGCAAATATATTCCTGATACTATAGGAAAATATTTGCCGACTTAAACACAGCTTTAGTGTCTGCAATTACTAAACCGCCTATAAGTATCTTCGAGAAATTATTGGTTGCTAGAGAAGAGAGTAGTCTACTATAAGCGCAAGGCACTCGGTAGTCGTAGTAGTACGGACTCTATATTAAAAATGAGAAACAGTATAGGGAAAAGTGGCGCCGTAGTTTTGCTAGGTCTCTGGTAAGATCAAATAGAATGGGAAACATAGCTAATGGGAAAAGTAGTTTGAAGTAAGGAGAAGTCTCAATGCTTGAAGTAATATTGAAACGATTTGAGAATCCTGATGAGGTTCGTGTGTTTGAAAAAGGAAAGTTTGAAATTGTCACAATTGGTGGGATGACGATTGGCAAAGCAACCTATCAACCGGGTTGGAAATGGTCAGAACATGTTGGTCCAAATGCTGGCAAACCATTGTGTGAAGTGGAGCATGTTGGGATGGTTATTTCTGGAACAGCAACAGCAGCAATGAAAGATGGCAAGGTGATAGAACTTACTGCGGGCAGTATCTTCTATATTCCGCCCGTGCCACACGACAGTTGGGTAGTAGGAGAAGAGCTTTACGTATCATTACACTTTTTAGGAGCAAGTAACTACACGAAATAAAATTTTAA
>JBFLVQ010001231.1:0-1611 GCA_040758525.1 Acidobacteriota bacterium | reverse complement strand
AGACGTTTCATTAGTCCACGTTTTAAAGTAGCTAGTAGAGTGCTAAAGGGACTTTTTGCCTCCAAACGGGTTTGTAATTCGAGAAAGATCTCCCAATCATGACGTGTATCCTCGGCTGGTTTAAATAGCACAGGCGAATATTTGCTAGTGTTACGAATCGCCAGCAGATGAAACGCTAGATCATAGTTCTCATGCTCTAGTGCCGAGGTAGGAGGTAAGATAATATGTGCATGCCTAGTGGTTTCATTAATGTAGAAGTCTATAGATACCATAAATTCCAGACTGGCAAAGGCACGATCTAGTTGCCTACCATTTGGCGTCGATAGCACTGGATTACCGGCTGAAGTCACCATAGCTTTAATTTGGCCAGATCCTTCGGTTAGGATCTCTTCAGCAAGAGTCACTACTGGAAGCTCTCCACCAAATTCTGGCAATTTACGTACACGACTACGCCAACGAGCAAAGCTCCCTCTAGGGGCTAGTGATTCAGACATTAATGCATCAAAGGCTGGCAGCGTGAACATAGCGCCGCCTGGTCGATCTAGATTACCGGTAACAATATTCAATACATTAATCAACCATTGACAAGCAGCGCCATATTCCTGTGTACTGACACCCATTCTTCCATAACAGACAGCCGTCTTGGCGCAAGCAAACTCTCTCGCTAATACACGCACCTTCTCTGCTGTAATACCAGTGATAGGAGCTACTTTTTCTGGAGAAAACTCAGTAACAAGCTTGCCGATCAGATCTAGTCCATCGGTGAATGTTGCCAGCCGATCAGGGCGAGTCAGCTTCTCGGCAAAAAGAACCTGTAGTAGCGATAGCAATAATAGAACATCTGTTCCTGGGCGAATAAATAGGTGCTGATCGGCTAGTTGTGCAGTCTCTGTGCGACGTGGATCAATAACAACTACTCTTCCTCCACGCTGGCGAATTGCCTGCAGTCGTTTAGCCACATCTGGGGCTGTCATCAAGCTGCCATTTGAAACTGCTGGATTGCCTCCCAAAATAAGTAGGAAATCTGTGCGATCTAGATCAGGAACTGGTAGCAGCAGTTGATGGCCAAACATAAAATAGGCAGCAAAATGATGGGCTAATTGATCAACTGAGGTTGCAGAAAACCGATTGCGAGTATGCAAACTGCGTATAAATGTCGGTCCAAATAAGAGAGAGCCATAATTGTGTACAGTAGGATTGCCAATATACATTCCTACCGCATTTCTTCCATACTGTGTCTGAATATGCTTGAGCTGACGCGCCACTTCATCAAAGGCTTCATCCCAGCCAATACGTTGCCAACCATTGGGGGTACGACGGACAGGATATTTGAGCCGGTCTTTGTCATAGTAAACATCTTGTAGCGCAACGGCCTTTGGGCAAATATGTCCTCGGCTAAATGGGTCATCTTGGTCTCCACGAATGCTAAGCGACTTATCGGCTTGTAGAGTAATTTCAACCCCACACATAGCTTCACAGAGGTTGCAGTTGCGATAATGAACCTGGGTTGCTTTAGCTGTACTCATAAGATCTCTATATTCTTTAAAGTGTAGTGAGTGATTATGTGGCTTTGAAAAAGCCACAGCTAAACTTTTTAATAGATTTGCTGTG
>JBFLVQ010001230.1:0-1623 GCA_040758525.1 Acidobacteriota bacterium | reverse complement strand
AAACTTACTATACTATTAACTTCTAACTAGGAACGCGCAAGCCTAGGGAAAAAACCGTCATAGCGAGGAAAAAATTTTCCGATAAACTTAATGATAGTTTTTTGATCGATTTTGCGCGTTAGAAAATGATGGGTCTGTCTATCCGTCGCTAGTCAATTAATGGAGGTCTATCAAGCAGATTCTATGACATCTATGCCCACCGACGTGACTGATATGCTAATAAAGTGGAGTAATGGAGATCAGTCCGTACATGCTGACTTGATGACGGTAATCTACGACGAGTTACGCAAGCGCGCGAAACAGTATCTAGCGCGTGAGCGGCCTGGCAACACTCTGCAAGCGACTGCGTTAGTGCATGAAGTCTATCTAAGATTGATCAAACAGAATCAAGTACGCTGGCAAAATCGCGCCCATTTCTTTGGTGTTGCAGCACAGATGATGCGGCGTATACTTGTCGATCATGCACGTAGCCGTCAGGCAGAAAAGCGTGGTGGCGATGGCTACCGGCTCTCGATCGATGAAGCCTTAGAAATACCCAAACAGCAGGATGTACAACTGATTGCCCTTGATGATGCTCTTATTACCTTAACTCAACTTGATCCACGACAAAGCCAGATTGTCGAGTTACGTTTCTTTGGTGGACTTTCAGTCGAGGAGACTGCAGAAGTACTCAATATCTCTCCGGTAACCGTTACCCGTGAATGGCGGCTTGCTAAGATGTGGCTTTATCGCCAACTAAATAGGGCGGAAGCAGAAGAGAGTAGCAAGCAACAACAACTGGACTGATCCCTCACGCTGTTGATTTAAAGACCAAGTTGCTTTTTACTTTACGCGTAACATAATAAAGGCGCAAGTAACACTTTAACTGCGCCAGACTTTTTCATAGTCTAATACCTCTAATAATTATTTGGTGTATATTATGGGTTAGCAGCTATTGTCTAGGATGAATCTGGTATTTGCTGGAGCAAGCCTTTTTAGTGATAATTAAGACAACAATTATTAATTAAACTCTCCTTAGGAAAGTATAAAGGATAACTGATGTCACAATCAGCTAGGGGCGATAGGTTGACCCCACAACGATGGCAACAGATTAAGTCATTGATCGAACAGGCGCTTGAATATGCGCCCGGACAACGACAGGAATTTCTTGCAGATGCCTGTGCTGGTGATGAACTACTTTATCAGGAAGTAGAGGCATTTATCGCTGCCGACCAAGAGGCCGCGAGTTTTCTAGAAATTCCTGCACATAAAATGCTTGATGAGATTCGCTCCCAACCAATCATAAAATCTCTCACAGATAATCCCCCCAATTATCAAGGTCTAAAAATTGGTGAATGCTTTCTTGGTAAATATGATCTGCTACGTCTGATCGGCAAAGGTGGTATGGGAAAAGTCTATCAGGCACGCCATGTTGATCTAGGTACAATGGTTGCCATTAAGGTGCTGAACAGTTACTGGACACAAGATAGTGAAGCAATTGAGCGCTTTAAACGAGAAGCACGGGCGGCAGCTAAAATCGAGCATCCCAATACTGTACGGGTCTTCGACTATGGTGTTGAGGAGACAACCTGCTATTTGGTAATGGAGTATTTGGAAGGCGAGTCTTTACGTGAGCGACTGGCA
>JBFLVQ010001229.1:0-1633 GCA_040758525.1 Acidobacteriota bacterium | reverse complement strand
CTTGTTCAAACAGAGATAGTGTTGTCTGAGGCAGCTATTTCGAGGAGTATCACGATGCACAGTACCCATAAGCAGCAGAACCGGTGGTTTCAAGCAATCTTACAAGTTACAGCAATATTATTAGTCACCATACAGATGTTTGGCGCATTGCCAGTGATGGCTCAAACCAATAGCATCAATGGTAAAAGGAAAGCTATTGATGTTGATACTTCAACCATAACAGAAGCCAATATTAATGCAGCAACACCGCCACCAGCCCCAATATTGGTATGGCCCACCTTCTCTATGCCACCTACTAATGACGAGATCAAATATGCTCGTATATTTGAAGAATCGTTAACCATAGTAAATGGTAATCCAACGGTGGGGGAGAATCAGTCTTTAGCACAAGCTCTACTTGCTTATTCTCGAAATGTTGAGAGTGGTAATCCTGAAAGCACAGATACATTAGAGCAATTTCTCACACAACATCCACGATCAGCTTGGAGCGTCTCTCTACTAACCAATTTAGGATTAGTCCATCGCCGTAACGGTTACTTTTTAAAAGCATTAGATGCTTGGGAAAGAGCCTGGGAGTTAGGCAAGAATGCCACTGATACAGATGCCAGAGATATAGTTGATCGTGCAGTAGCAGAGCTAGCTGAATTGAACGCTCGACTAGGGCGATATGACCGCTTGGAAGCGCTTTTTGCTGAATTGGGCAAGAGAGAGCTAAGAGGCTCAGCAGCAGAGAAAGTTATATTTGCGCGGGAGGGTCTATGGCTAATGAACAATGAGCCAGAAAATGCTTTTCGGTGCGGGCGGGCTGATGGCTTTAGATCGTATTCGCGCCTATGAGAGCACAGATAAAGCTTATCATCCCTTGATCCTTGCTGCGTGTTCCACGCGCAAAGGCATGTCTTTAACTGAGATTGCACATTTGGCTGATAAATTGGAGATGAAATTGCAGCCAGCCAAATGGACAGCACCTATACAAGTGCCGGTGCCAGCAATGATACATTGGAAGGCTAACCATTTCGCTGCATTGGTAGAATTAGTTGATAGCAGTGAGACGGTGAGAGCGCAATATGCTTACGATCCATTCGGAAGAATAACGAAACTTGGTGGAGATAAGGATGCTGATTATAGGTATACGGGTATTTATTACCATGCTCCCAGCCAATTGCATGTAACTTTGTATCGTGCCTACGATGCTAATTTAGGACGATGGATTTCTCGTGATCCAATGGAGGAAATAGATGGCCTGAATTTATACAGTTACGTTAGTAATAAACCCATTAATAAAAAAGATCCTTTTGGATTACAAGGAACTAGAGTTGGTCCGGGCATTTTTGTTAGGCCTGTTGCTCCTGTTACGCCAGGATGTGGTTGTCCTGATGCTAAACCTATATATCCAGGTCTACCATTTACTGAACGCGACGTAAATCCGTTTGGTCAACCTGATATAAGATGTTGGAAAATACCCGCATATCCACCATTTGTCCCTTACCCTGTACCTGAGAATAAGGATATTTGTGATGAAATTTTAGGGAATTGTAGAGCTTGGGCAACTCCACGCCACTTGCCGGGAGTGATAGCGAGCGAGCGCCTTGTTAAATATCTCAATGTGTGGAAGAGATGCAAAGCACATCTA
>JBFLVQ010001228.1:0-1642 GCA_040758525.1 Acidobacteriota bacterium | reverse complement strand
ATAAGACCGTTTACGAAACTGGTTTACATCTAACTCCGGAACAGAAACAGCAAATCAATCTGTTTCCGCGTCGTGTCTTGCCAAAATGGAATTACACTATCAAACCGAAGAAGTGATTCAGCATAATATTCATTTTATTTTTGTACAAAGCCTAAGGCTATATTTTTATATATTTACAAGTGAATAATATCCAATAGCAAGTCTGTTACGAATGTCACAAAGTAACCGGGCGTTTGCTCTGGAACAAGACAGGCCATAGAGCAAAGCCTTTGCCTTACACAACTGTTATGCCTTCGTATGCCTTCGATGTGTTACCGATTTCTGCTTAACCATTTCTCCTCAACTATGCCTCTACCTACGATATTGTGCCCCACTTGTTGGTTAATAGGATCATTATCATAACCGCTCACTATTCCTTATAGTCCATCAGCTTAACATCTCCTCAAAGACTATTAAGGTAATTGGCCTAAGACTTGCTATTTTCTCTTCATTTTCTTCTATAGGAGCAAGTTATCTTATTGTGCAGGCATGAAGGATGAGGGTATTATGAGTGTTACGGCTGTGGCAGGGGTTTTCCATACTATGGGTATTACAACTATTATCAATATCGTGGGTACAGTGGGTATCATGGATCTCAAACAATGCAGCAATGGCGATCTGATTACTCAATTGGTCACACCTGACCTATCTCCTATTGATGAACAGAACACAAGGCAAGAGTTCTTAGACCGCTTTGAGAACATTCTAGTCAAAGAGATCCGCGCTGCCTTTGATAGAGTAGCGCCAAGGCTGCTAGCCCCTCAATTACAAGCTACTCCAGAAGCAGTATGCGATGTCATTGATGAAGTAATACTCAGGTTATCTAACAGCACTCCAGAGTCTATCAATAAACTCAGCCAGCAGCCGGATAGCCGGATTGAAGATTTTCTAGCAGCACTGGCTTATAGAACTGCATTGATCTATTTGTACAGTAGTGGTAAAGATACCAAGCATTAATCACGCATTAATTGGAGCATTTATGGATTGTCCACATTGGGATGAGCTTAAGTTTATCAAACACTGTCAGGGTGAACTACCTCCTCAAGAAGAGGATCAGTTCCAACAACACCTGCATATCTGTACTGATTGCCGAGAGTACGCCAATATCTCTTGGGAAGTTATGCTTAATGTTCCTACTACAGAGGAAAGTGCGGAAATTGAAAGAGACACTGAAGCATTCTTAAAGAGTAAGACCTGGCAGGAATGCAAAGAACGATTAATCAAGCGCCATACTCAGGTTCCTAAGAAGCCGAGAAATACCAAGGATGTAAAACGACCTGCTGATACTGGAATTAATCCCAATATCAATATCAATTCCCTATTTGGTATCGATCTTAATGCTAGACACGATGATGTAGATACCGACACTGCTATTCAGATTGAGAAGGATACACAAGAGTTTCTCCATAGCAAGGTATGGAAAGAGCATAAGCAGAAGTTAATCCAGCATCTTGCCAATAACACGCTAGAGCAACCTGTAGAAGAGCGTAGAAGGGAACGTGCTGAGCAAGTAGTAGAACAGCAACAACCAGAGCACTCAGAGCAGCCCACCGTTGAGATGCCTGCAACCGCCAATGTGAATGTGGTAGCTTTCCCAGAAGAG
>JBFLVQ010001227.1:0-1649 GCA_040758525.1 Acidobacteriota bacterium | reverse complement strand
GCAACTGAGAAGATATCTTTAGACACAGTAATTTCTTTCAATAGTTTAAAACGAGTCGCAATATAAGAATCGCAACACAGGATTGCACGTTGCCTGCTAAATTTTGCTGGTTAGCAGGTTCTCTCCGTTTTTTAGCTGAGTGTTATATGACGATGATAACTGAATACTACTGTTTTAATGGTGAATCGTTCTAGCCTTAGAATTGGAATAATATTTGCTATTAACGAAATTGATACTTACATCCCATTTACCAACTGATGTTGGAGAGGATATCAAGTGAGAATAACCATTCTAATAATATTATGCTTTGTGTCTATTGCCTTGTTCGCTGGTCGTAGCAAAGATCTAAGGGTAAAGAAAACACGCCCCACAAGCGAGCTATGTACACAAACAGAAGTGGTAACCGAAGGTTATATGCCAGATATATACGAAGCAACAGGGACGGTGTATACGAAGACGATAGGTATCCTCAACAGAAAAACCTTCTTAACAACAGAGAATAATCAGCATTACCAATTCCAGATAATAGTACCGAGGGCATTGATTAATGAACTCCATTTGGGTAATGAAGTTGTTGTTAAAATTGATGCTCTAAACAGCAAATTAACTGCTAAGATAGTAGCCATTGTCCCAGTTGCAGATACCTTGAGTGGAAAAATTATCGTTAAATTGGATCTGCCCAATAGTTTTCAATTGAGATCTGGAATGCTTGGTAGAGCCGAAATCCTTACCGGATATAAACTGACGACTACCATAACCACAGCAGCAATTCATGTATACGATCAGTATACTGTTGTTTATGTGATGGACGAGCAGAATGATGTTAAGTCACGGCTGATACAGATAGGTAAAGCCCATGGCGATCGTGTGGAGATTCTTTCCGGTTTAAACACTGGCGAACGGGTAGTTGTTAATAAAATCAAATCAGATTAATTCCCCTCTATAACTCGGATTACAACCCGTCGAAAGTTAAGACTCCATTACCATTATGATAGATATTTACACTTAAAGAGAGTCCACCATTGTGTAAAATCCCATAGCCTACTATACATACCTTAGATAATTCCCCCACTTCCTCACAAAATCTCTCGTTAATTCCTCTAAATAGAGATTAGATCTAATGGCACGTAACTTGCCCTATTGCTAGGTTGGGCAATTACTTCAAAAGATAGGTTGGTTACTAGTTGCTCTGTAATGGTTGGATTGATCTCGGCTATCACAATTCAAAAAGAAAGGCAGGGTGTGCGATACCGAGAGAAAGATTACTGGACTTGTACACCTTACTTTTATTCTCTTAGAGGAGATGAATTTATGCAAAGTGGTAATGGATCAAAACTTAGATATTTCCTGACAGGGTTTGGTATAGGTGCAACAGTAGCATTGCTCTTTGCCCCTAAGTCTGGACATCAACTGCGCAGTGATATTGCTGATACTACACGACAAGGCATTGGTTATGCTGATAAAAGTGTGCAGCAACTGGGACTGCAAGTTAAAGGGCTTTATAGAGGAGGTCGTAACAAAGCAACCGAACTGGCACAATCAGGTAAGAGCCGGATCGATGAGGAGAAAGAACGTATTTCCTCAGCCATTGAAGCAGGTAAACAGGCTTATCAGGAAAAAAAGCATAGTGAGAATGTCCCGGTTGTTGA
>JBFLVQ010001226.1:0-1659 GCA_040758525.1 Acidobacteriota bacterium | reverse complement strand
ACTCTACCGTTGGAACCACACTAAAGTGAGAGGTAACAAGATCGCGTGAGCAAGACTCACCAGCTACAATCACGACACGCAATGAGCTTGGCTGTTGTCTTTGAAACTCTGTTAAAAGATAGTTATAAAACGATGGTACAGTCAGCAAATGTGAAACTTGATGTTTAACTAATAGTTTGAGAACTTGATCAGGTTGTTGGCAAATCTCCTCTTTCAAAAGTAGTAGTGTGCCACCCTGACATAAGGTGCCGTAGATTACTGCAATAGAACTATCAAAAGCGAATGATGGCAGTAATAGATATTTTGTTACTGGCTGTTGATAGAAAGATATACGTGCTAAAGTGGAATTTACTAGATTCTTATGTGAGATAGCTACACCTTTAGGTCTACCTGTTGAACCAGAAGTATAGATTATATATGCCAAGTTTCCTGCCACTGTCTTATTCTTAGGATTACTTACTGATTCTTTAGCAATCTCTTGCCAATCTGTATCGAGAGAAACTATTTTTGCGCGATGCTCTGATAGCTCTCCTATCAAATGGCTTTGAGTAATCAGTATCTCAGCCCGTATATCATCTAGCATAAAAGCTAGACGATCTTTAGGGTAGGAAGGATCAAGCGGTACATAAGCTCCACCGGCTTTCAGTATGCCTAGTATTCCTATAATCATATCTATTGAACGCGGCATACAGATACCTACTAATACTTCTCGTCCTACTGCTAGTTTCTCAAGGAAATGGGCAAGCTGATTAGCCTTTAGATTCAACTCTTGATAGGTCAATTGCTCTTGGGCAAACTCTACCGCAATGGCATCTGGTGTGAGCTTTGTCTGTTGCTCAAACAACTCTTGAATAGAAATATCTTGAAGGTATTCAAATTTTGTATTATTCCAAGCAACTAACAACTGTTGCTGCTCTGTCTCTGAAAACAGAGGTAATGTTGAAATACACTGTTGCGGTGCCGCTACCACACTTGCTAACAGATTCTGAAAATGGGTAGCCATACGGCTGATTGTGGTAGCATCAAATAGATCTGTGTTGTACTGGAACCATCCTTTTAGACCATCTGTTGTTTCCACCATAGATATGATTAGATCGAACCTTGCAATTTTGCTCTCTGTTTCGATCTCACTCAATGTTAAGCCAGTAAGCGACCAGGTCTCCATAGGCGCATTCTGCAAAACAAACATCACTTGAAATAATGGTGTGCGGCTAATATCCCTTTGTGGTTGTAGTTCTTCTACTAGCTTCTCGAATGGTAGATCTTGATGTGCATATGCGCCTAACGCTACTTCTCTTACTCTCCCTAATAACTCTTGGAAGCTTGGATCACCAGATAGATCTGTACAGAGCACTAGCGTATTAACAAAGAATCCAATCAATCCTTCTATTTCAGCATGATTGCGATTTGCAATAGGCGAGCCAATTACGATCTGTTGTTGTCCACTGTATCGGTAGAGGAGAACTTTGAAAGCAGCCAATAGTAACATAAACAGCGTAACAACTTCGCTAAGACATAATGCGATAAGCTCTTGTGAGATATTGTAAGGAAGTATCAGCGCCTCAGCAGCACCATGAAAAGTCTGTACCGGTTGGCGTGTATGATCTATAGGTAGATCAAGAACAGGCAGATTAGCACCAAGCTGTTTGCGCCAATAGG
>JBFLVQ010001225.1:0-1662 GCA_040758525.1 Acidobacteriota bacterium | reverse complement strand
AAGGCGAAAGTGAGCTAAATCTTCTTACGAAGGGACAATAATGGCGCAACAGCTTCGTGTAGCTGGTCTAATCCAGTTGATTTTGATAGTAGTAGTCTGGCTGTCAAATGATATTGCTGTCGTTGCTTGGCAAGCTGAGCCAAAAAATGTAAAAGACTATTATCTACTGATCCCAGAGAAATTTATTCTATTGTCGCGTGAAACTAGGGAACAATTACTAAGCGATCCAGGAATGACAGTGGATATAGGCAACGGCTATCTCTCTTATAATGCCAGCGACAATCCTGAGGAGTTTGAATTGGCGCTTTTTAAGAGACCAGACAGTAGTTATCTAGTAGCCTTCAGCATACCTTATGATTCTGATTTTCCTGATAACACCTCTCTGCTCTATTTTCTACGTTATGAAAAAGGGAGTTGGCGTGATGTCACTAAAGAGACTCTCCCGCTTCCATTTAATAAACGCTTGACCTATCGACTACCGCGTCTGGGAACAACCATTAAAGTGATCAATGAAAAGGGTAAAAAGGTCTACGATCTGATCTGGTCTGGCGGTAAGTTTGAGATTGTCCCAATGAAGGGTGGTCAGGTTCGTTAATGAAAACAGAAACATTGATCTATTGTATGGCTATTTGAAGGATAGTACTATTGCCGTAGTTTAACATGTATGCGCGAATACATACCGCCTTTTGATCAAGAAAAAATAGTGACAAGGTGAGAAGAATAATGGGTCGAATTATTGTATACACCTTCTCGGGTATTCTTTTGATCTTAGTATTGAGTATTTATCTGTCCCTCTATGCGGCACCACAATCAGCCGGTTCAACGACAGCGAGCTTTACTGGTGTTGTAGCCGATGAGCAGGGCAAGGTAATTACAAATGCATCTGTAACGGTACGAAATCTTCAGACAAATATTACACGTCAACTGTATACAGATAGTACAGGGACATTTCTCTTTACACAGTTATTGCCTGGCTATCACGAAATTATAGTTCAGGCAGATGGTTTTGCCACACAGACTACTCGATTGGAACTGCTGCTTGGCAGCACCATTGTTTTCAATTTTACGATGCAGGTGGGTAGAGTAGATAATATTGTTGAAGTGAATACAAGCACCTTAATTAATCTAGGTAAAACAGAAAGTAGTACCAATATTGATCGACAACGCATTGATGATCTACCTATTAACCGACGTAATTTTCTCGATTTTGCCCTTACTGCGCCACGTGTAACACTAGATCGACTACCGCCATTTGGCAGTACTGCTACTTCTGGGCTCTCTTTCAATGGTCAGACCGCACGCAACAATAACATCACCATTGATGGTGTTACCAATAACGATAATTTCTCTGGTGGTGTACGAACTACTTTTAGTCAAGATGCAGTACAAGAGTTCCAGATTGTTTCAGATAACTATTCAGCCGAGTTTGGCCGTGCTAGTGGTGGGATCATTAATATTGTGACACGCAGCGGCAGTAACAATCTACGTGGCAATCTCTTCTGCTTTATACGCAATGATGAATTAAGTGCGCGCGAAGTCTTCACTACCAACCGACCTCCTTATGATCAATATCAGTTTGGCGCCACCTTAAGCGGTCCAATTAAAAAAGATCGCGCCTTCTTCTTTGCTTCCTTTGAGCGGCTCTCGATCAATCAGAACATC
>JBFLVQ010001224.1:0-1680 GCA_040758525.1 Acidobacteriota bacterium | reverse complement strand
CTTTACGTGAGCGACTGGCACGCTGTAAGCGTATACCATTAGCAGAAGTGATAAACTTTGCTGGTCAAGTCTGCCAAGCTCTTACCGTAGTACATCGCAAAGGCATTATTCATCGCGATCTTAAACCAGACAATATCTTTTTTCATCGCAAAGATGAGACTGAGATCGTTAAGGTACTCGACTTTGGTGTTGCAAAACTGAACACTCTGACATTAGGTGGGGGTGAGACGCTTACCCATCCTGGCGCAGTCTTTGGAACACCACACTACATGTCTCCAGAACAGTGTCAGGGTAAGAGGCTAGATGGTCGTTCCGATATCTATTCGCTAGGTGTAATTCTTTATGAGATGTTGGCGGGGCGTAAACCATTTGAGGCTGATAGCACCTTGAGTTTTATGTACTCGCATGTGCATACACTGCCACCAATACTCTCTGAAATTGCCCCAGACATCCCCAGCGGGGTCTCAGAAGTAATAATGCGTACACTGGCCAAGAATGCTGAAGAGCGTTACCAATCGGCAGAGGATATTTGGCATGCACTCTCTTCTGGAGTAGGCACATCCACTATCGCTGTTGCTGCGCTGGCTACTTCGCCTGCTAAGGCACAAATAAAGACATTACCAACATCAACAAGTAATAATACTATACCATTTAGTAAAGCACCCACTCCGATATCGCCAGCAGACTTGAAGCCGCTACCGCCAAGCAAGCTAAAATACCTTATTGCCGCTGTCGCGGCTGGTATTGCGATCACAGGCGTGACACTGCTCTGGCAACCTACTAATAGCACTGCATTACCATCTCCTGCACATATTCAACCATCGATTGTTAAGTCTATCGAACAGAGATCTATGCAGCCACTACTAGAGCAGTTTGTCTTTATTGAAGGTGGTACCGTCACAATTGGACAACATCCTGGCAATTGTCCCTCAATACCAGATTGTGAAGTATCAGCCGATGAAGCACCGCCTCATCAAGTTACATTGCCTGCTTACTATTTAGCAAAATATGAGGTCACCAATAAAGAGTATCAGGAATTTGTCCTGGCAACAGGTCATAGCCCTCCCAGCCATTGGCAAGGAAAGAACTATCCACCAGATACAGATGATCTACCGATAACCCATGTGAATTGGTATGATGCCGTCGCCTATTGTCAATGGCGTGCCCAGCGTGATGATATACAATTTCGATTACCATCAGAGGTAGAATGGGAGTATGCTGCGCGTGGCGATACAGCTTCGTTCTTTCCTTGGGGAAATAGTTGGAAGGTAGGTCTAGCAAATATCGGAACAAACCTATTATTACCAATCAAAGTAGCGCCTAATAATACCAATGATCGCAGTTCACTGAACATCTATGCACTGGCTGGTAATGTACAGGAGTGGACAGATTCTAATTTCACGGTATATCCTGGCAGTAAATATCAACCCAAAAGGGAAGATCTAAAATGTAAGATTATCCGTGGAGGCAGTTTCCAACTTGCTTCTCAAGCTGATGCGCGTACCACTTCTCGCTACTGGGAATTGCCCGACAATGAGTTTGCTGATTTGGGATTTCGATTGGCGGTAACGGCAAAATGAGGCCAGCGAAGCTACCTAGGCTAATCTTAGTCGGCTGTCTGCTGACACTGATATTGAGCGCCTCTCCTGCTAAAGCCCAAAAAAGGGCGCGCCGCCTCCC
>JBFLVQ010001223.1:0-1684 GCA_040758525.1 Acidobacteriota bacterium | reverse complement strand
CCTGTATAAAAAAGGTTTCTTCAAACCGATTAAAGATGCCTAACGAGAATTTCCTATATGAGATGGACCTATATAGTCTCTCTATTAGCAAGATCGATCTCAATTACCGCGCTAATTCTCTCTATACCTTTGCTGATATTGGCAAGCGTGCCACAAGAGTTGCCAAAAGGTGAAGTGATCAAAGCAGTAGTCTGTAAAGAGAATAGTAAACAGAGCTATTCTCTATATATTCCCACTCTATACTCCCCTGATAAGAGATGGCCGGTACTCTACTGCTTCGATCCAGGCGCACGTGGTATTACTCCCGTTGAGCGTTTCAAAGAGGCGGGTGAGAAGTATGGCTGGATCATTGCAGGATCAAATAATTCACGTAATGGACCATTAGATCAGACTGTCATGGCAGCAGCAGCTATGGCAAAAGATGTGCAATCACGCTTTGCCATTAATATGTCTAGGGTGTATGCAGCAGGCTTTTCTGGCGGCGCCAGAGCCGCAAGTAGTCTAGCATTCTTATGTAAAGGGTGTATTGTTGGAGTGATCGCCTGTGGGGCAGGATTGCCGGCTGATACTAACCCTTCAGCTAATATGCCTTTTGTGCTGTTTGCCACCATTGGTATTGATGATTTTAATTACCCAGAATTGAAGAGTCTGGATCAAGAACTCGATAAATATTCAGTCACTCATCGTGTACAGGTATACGAGGGCGGACATGAATGGGCGACAACAGAACTCTGCTTAGAAGCGGTTGAATGGATGGAAGTCCAAGGAATGCGAATAGGCAGCTGCGATAAAGACGAGAAGATTATCGAATCTTTGTGGCAGAAGAGTCTTAATAGAGCTATGCAGTTGGAACAATCGAATAATATTCTCGATGCCTATAGCACATATAAAGCGATGTTGGCTGACTTCAAACAACTAAGGGAAATAGCCGAATTAGAGAAGAAGACAGCAACGCTTAAAGAGAGTAAAGAACTCAAAAAAGCGCTTAAGGAAGAACAACAACAGTTTAACAAACAACAAGAGAAGATACAGCAACTTATCACACTCAAAGAGAGGCTTTCAGACCAGCTAGAACGCCCTATGGCAATGTCGGAGCTTAAAAGCGAGGTTGGTAAGTTACGTAAAGCATCAACAACAAATATAGATACTGGTGATCGTAGAATAGCAAGGCGTACCTTGCGGCTATTTCTGATTGGGCTCTTTGAATCTGCACTGTTTCGTTATCAAGCCGAGAAGAAATTTGCTGAAGCAGCGCTAAATCTAGAAATCGCTGCTGAGATTGTGCCAGAAAACCCTCAAATCTATTATGAGCTTGCCGCTGCTTATGCACTCAATGGTGAGAAGAAACGGGCTATTGAGACATTAAAGCGCGCGGTTGAGAAAGGTTTCAAAGATCTTGCCGCAATCAACAATAATCAAGCCTTTGAACTATTAAGGAAAGAGAAGGCTTACCAGCAGATAATTGAATCGCTTGCGCCTTTACCCTAACTAGTATCTTCAGCTCTTAGGAATCCTTCATTGACAAGAGATCTTTATTAAATTATCTTTACCAATCGGTTGGTAAAACTATTATGACAAGAAAACAGAATATTGGGACAAGGGAGCATATTTTGAAGACAGCCCAACAGCTCATATATGAAAACGGTTTCAAAGGTGTGAGCATGGGTGATGTAGCAGTTGCGGC
>JBFLVQ010001222.1:0-1688 GCA_040758525.1 Acidobacteriota bacterium | reverse complement strand
ATTTGAAGATCAGACACTAAGCTATCGAGAGTTAAACAATAGAGCCAATCAGCTTGCACATTATTTACAAGCAATGGGAGTAGGGCCGGAGACGTTAGTTGGAATATGTGTAGAACGCTCCATTGAGCTGATTATTGGTTTGTTAGGAATACTAAAAGCAGGCGGTGCTTATCTGCCGATAGATCCACAACTCCCAACAGAGCGATTAGGTTTTATGCTTCATGATGCTGGATTATCAATACTTTTAACTGAATCGGGATTAATCGACACACTACCAATGACTCGCACACATCTGATATACCTAGACGATAATTGGAAAGATATTGCCTGTCAATGTGTAGATAATCCTGTCAACACAGTATTGCCAGATCAGCTTGCTTATCTAATTTATACATCTGGATCTACAGGAAAACCTAAAGGTGTGCAAGTAACTCATCAGTCAGTGAGCAACCTATTACATTCAATGCAAGCTGTATTTGAGTTATGTAGAGATGATGTGTTGCTAGCGGTTACTACTTTATCGTTTGATATTGCTGGCTTAGAGCTTTACTTACCAATAATTGTAGGAGCACAAGTAGTTATAGCAAATACTCGAGAGATTACTGATGGCAAAGCGTTGATAGAAAGAATTACACAAGCCAATGTAAGTGTAATGCAAGCTACTCCAGCAACTTGGAGATTGCTCTTAACAGCAGGTTGGCAAGGTAACAAGAGATTAAAAATATTATGTGGTGGAGAAGCTTTAAGCAACCAACTTGCTAAACAATTATTAGAAAAGAGCTGTTCCGTATGGAATCTCTATGGACCGACTGAGACGACAATCTGGTCATGTATTTATCATATTAATAGTGATGAGCTACCAGCAACTGTGTTAATAGGACGAGCAATTGGAAATACAACTATTTACATACTGGACGGGTATTATCAGCCTACACCAGTTGGAGTGCCTGGCGAAGTATATATAGGTGGAGTAGGGGTGGCACGTGGTTATTATGATCGTTTTGAATTAACAGCAGAGAAATTTATTCCTAACCCTTTCAGTGCTGAAGGTGGTGCGCGGCTTTACAAGACTGGCGATTTAGCTCGCTACTTAATAGATGGCAATATCGAATTCTTGGGTCGTATAGATCAACAGGTCAAGATTAGAGGATTTCGTATAGAACTGGGTGAGATTGAAGCAGTACTAGCGCAGTATCCCTACATTTGTGAGAATGCAATCTTAGTACAGGAAGATAGTTCTGGTGAGAAGCGATTAATAGCCTATCTAGTAACTGAGAATGAGGAAGCATTAACAATCTCAGATTTACGCAATTTTCTTAAGCAGAGACTGCCTGACTATATGATTCCTTCAACTTTTGTAGCTCTGGCAGCTTTACCACTAACTCCTAATGGTAAACTGGACCGTCGTGCGTTATTAGAGTTAGCAGAAGGTAGAGTGGAATCAGGTAAAGAGTTTGTTGCACCGCGTACAGCAGTCGAAGAGATACTAGCAGGAATCTGGTCGAGTTTGTTTGATATAGAACAAATCAGCATAACAGATAATTTCTTTGATCTTGGAGGACATTCGCTGTTAGCAACACAGTTAATATCGAGATTGCGAAAGAGATTCGAGATAGAGTTACCATTGCGAATGGTGTTTGCAGGGCCAACGATAGCAGCAATGGCAGCAGAGATAACAACACTGCAGC
>JBFLVQ010001221.1:0-1693 GCA_040758525.1 Acidobacteriota bacterium | reverse complement strand
TACTCCATTTCCACTTCCAACTGTAACAATATTGGAAAATACCATGGTTGGTGTGTTGGTGCAGGGAATGTAAGAAATTACGGATTGTCACACTGATAAAAAATGACAGCCAGATTATTGCTGTAGTAGTGCAATAAGCCAATCTCCTGATAAGTTCTTGATCTTTGTTAGATTCTACCAGCACCTGAAACATAAACACTCTCACGATGATTTTTCTTATTAGACAGTAGTAAAAGAGTTTGTTCCCAATGTTAAGAAATAATTCCAAGGGTTGACGTATGTCCCTCGTATCATTACCCTATCCTTATGGCCAAGAAGAAAACCTCCAAGCGCAACTTCACATTGATCAAAGCACCAGAGATCAAGCTCCTTACTCCAGAGCAAGATGCCGAGTTAAAACGACTCATCCAAGAAATCAATGGACCGTACTTGAAACGTAAGAAAGAGCGAGATAGGTATGAAAGGTATTTGGCACATCTGGAGCATGGACCAGACTTGCCGCCAGCAGCGTAGGGAAAACAATTATTAATGGAGAGGTTAAATTAACTCTTGCCGCGTGCAGTGAGCTTGATGCTTAACGCCTTGCTCTCAATCTCTTCCAAACCTTTGCGCGTCTGCTCTGTAGAAGAAACATCTACTACGCGGGTAATGTTCGATTCTCTTATACGATTAATAAGATCATCTATTATTCGCGCTTGCTCAGAGAGTTGAGCCAGATCATAAGACTTTACCTCTGGGTTAATGCCAGCAGCAGGTTCTCTAATGTTAAGTTGTTGTCGCAACTCTTTGGTAGATTTTGCGATTTTATTTGCCAGTTTAGCTATTTTCTTAAAGTCGTGAGCTGAAGCTAAGAGTGTTAGTTCCAAGAGTTGCTTGCTGAAACCATTCAGTTCTATGATGAGGCGGTTAATCTCATTTTTATATCTATCATTAGTCTTATTTCTTTTTGACATTTCTGCTAAGGTACTGGTTAGTTCATCAGATGTACTAGCCTTCCCTCCAGCATAGTCTAACTCACGGCTCTCGCGAGCCACATCTTTATTAGTATCCTGTTGTTGCTGGGCATATATAGGAAAACTTGAAAGACTTATGGTTATTATTACAAAGACTAGATAGATAAAGATTTTCATAAACACTCCTAAAAGTTGGTCTATGGTTTACGAGGTAATAACATTTGTCTAGAATAATACTTGTGCTTGACTTCACTTTCAATTCATTTTAAAGCCTAAGCGGCCTAATATGTAAGGAA
Source organism: Acidobacteriota bacterium (assembly GCA_040758525.1). Taxonomy (GTDB): domain Bacteria; phylum Acidobacteriota; class Blastocatellia; order Chloracidobacteriales; family JADJPF01; genus JBFLVQ01. The sequence goes on along the minus strand of JBFLVQ010001221.1, from coordinate 444 downwards.
TGTATCCACAGATCTGATGAAGCTGACACGGCTTTGTATGAACGAGTCACTTATCAAATGATGGAAAGCTACTGGCCGACAGCGGCAGACCAGCCAGCGGCAACCAAACACGAAATTGAACATTCAAGGTGGTATAACAGAGTGACAAAAGTTGTGTTGTCGAGAACGATGCAGGACATGAATCTGCCTAACACAAAAATTGTTTATCGCAATTTAACCGACGAAATTACTAAGCTTAAGCAAGCCGTCGGTAAAAATATTCTGATTTTTGGCAGTCCCACTGCAGCACACTCTCTAATGGCTGAAAACCTAATTGACGATTATTGGCTATTTATTAACTACCGTTGTAAAACTAACTCCTGAGAGTGCCAAAGTTCTCCTAAAGAGTTGAGATAAGCAGCTAAATCCTTGCGAACATGCCAACGTTTACTGCGCTTATCAGTT
>JBFLVQ010001220.1:0-1695 GCA_040758525.1 Acidobacteriota bacterium | reverse complement strand
ATTTCTAGAGAACGTTCAATACATAAACCGACTAAGCTTTCACTTCTTACACCCAGTTTTTGCAGATAGTGCGCTACTTGATTGGCACGACAATTTAATTCTCGGTAAGTGAGTTGTTGTTCGTTAAAAATTAATGCTATCGCATTAGGTGTATGCTCAACCTGATCTTCAAACAACTGTTGAATACATTTATCTAGTGTATATTGTTGCTTTGTATGTCCCCATTCTAGTATTTGAGCCTGCTCTGATTCAGTTAAAAGTAGTATTTGTGAAATGGGCTGATCAGGATCAGTAGTAACTCCTCTTAGTAATATTTCTAGGTGTTTTAACATTCGCTTTATCGTAGCAGCTTCAAAGAGATCTGAATTGTATTCAAAGAGTGTATCTAATCCACGCTCTTTTTCTGTTAAAGCCAATGTTAAATCGAATCTTGATGTGCCATTATCAACATCTAGTGATGTTGCTGTTATGTTCAGTTCCTCTAATGGTGAAGTATCAGGAAAATCGAGGTATATATAAGATACCTGAAATATTGGATTGCGGCTTATATCTGGAGGTGGTTTTAATTCTTGTATTAACCTTCCTAATGGTAAATCCTGATGAGCAAAAGCACCTACACAAGCCTCTCGCACTATTTTTAATAACTCACGAAAACTTGTCTGAGGTGAAAATTTGCTGCGCACTACTACCATATTGAGTAAATATCCCAGCATCTTCACCATCTCTGGTCGATCACGATTAGCCATTGCCAAACCGATCAGAATATCTTGTTGATTTGTATAACGATAGAGCAGCAGATTGTAGGCGGCCAACATAGTCATAAACATGGTTGCGCCTTCACGTTGAGTTAATGCTTTTAATGTTAAAAGCAGAGTTGTAGGTAATACAGTCAGTCCTCTTGCTCCTTGAAAGGTCTGTACACGTGGTCGCGGATGATCACCAGGAACTTCTAACACCAGTGGTGCGCCAGTAAGCTGATTTTTCCAATAAGAGAATGCTGTAGTAAAATTCTCTCCTTGCAACCACTCTCTTTGCCAAGCAGCAAAATCGGCAAACTGGATCGTTACTTCTGGCAGTGGTGAAGGTAGTCCTTGGGAAAATGCTTTGTAAAGCGTTAACCACTCTTCATCAACTACCACAGCCGACCATCTATCTGTAATTATGTGATGCATGATTACATACATCATATATTCCTCATCAGCTAGCTGTAATAGACCAAATCGCACTAATGGTGCTTGTGTAAGATCGAATGGTCGTCCCGCGTGTTCGTTAACTCGTCGTAGTGCTTCTGCATTACGCTGATCTTCCGGCCAACTACGCAGATCTTCTACTAACAAGGTTATTTTTAGCTCTGGAGAGATAACCATCACCGGTTGTTCATCAACAACAACAAAAGCAGTACGTAGAATTTCATGACGTCGAACAATCTCATTGAACGCTTTCTCTACAATAGCTATATCTAGAAATCCAGTAAAAGAGCCAGCCGTATAAATGTTATAAGAAGGATTGCCGGGCTCCATCTGATCTATTATCCACAATCGTTCCTGATCATAAGATAAAGGACAATAGTTGAGCTGTTTTCTTTTAGGAATAGACTGTGTTTGAGAAAAGGACGGTAGATTAGCAACATCTAGTCCCTTCTTTTTAAGTCGTGCTTCAAATAATGCTCGTTGTGCTGGTGAAAGCGTAGAGATA
>JBFLVQ010001219.1:0-1713 GCA_040758525.1 Acidobacteriota bacterium | reverse complement strand
ACACCTTCAAATCGCTCCATGGTGGCACGTCAATAGAGTTAGACTCCTGGCTTCTTCGTCGAGGATTGCTACAAGCTGATGTCGAAGATATACTCAGTGCCGCTGGCATTGCATATAGTGCTATCCAAGGCTGGGATCCATGGCTGACAGGAATTCGAACAGAAGGGGGTGTTGAGTTGCTGTTCAGTATTCCAACAGATGACTCTGATGAGAAAGGTCTTAGCGTGATCAGCCTATCAGCATCTACAAGAAAATCTTTATCTTGCAAACAAATCTCTATAACCATTTCCGAATACGACTACGATATCATTCATAAGGAGGCACAGAGACAGAAGATCGGTATAGCAAAGTTGTGTAGTTATTGGGTATCTCAGAAAGTACGTAAAATTCGTGAGCAATGATTATCCCAACGCCAGGAACTAACTCTTTGGCCAACACGGCGTATTCGGTACATATGATGGGGATGAACTTATTAATGGTAGGCTCTATGACGGTTGGTGTATCCCTATTGCGACAGAAGTTTTTAGCGCAGTGGCTGGTATGGTTGTTTGTTCTGATCGTTCCATAAATGACTCTACACCTTAAAAAGTACTACATTATAACTAACTATTTGAACCTTGTTCTTTGTCGTCTAGTTTCTTTTAAGGTAGGGATCTCTGGCTTAGGCCATTGCGAGTCTATCGAAGTATGTTCTCTAATTTTTTTGTGCCGTTCATTAGCATGTATCATTTCTGAAATAAAGCGTGAATGGGCACTGAGAATAAATTTGGCATCTATAATTCGGTTCTTTCTTTCTGGTGCAAATATCTTTTCGACTTTGTAATCAGACAATACCTCTTTTATCTTCATTTCTTCTAAGGCTAGTTTTACTTCGCGAAGATTGTTCCTGATATCGGCATAGGCTTTGATTCCGAAATCACGAATAATAGTAGATAGAAGTATCTCATAGGTATTTACCATATTTGCCTGGATATAGTGGTGCGAAAGTCGCTTATGCAGCCTGCGGGAAATGACACGTCTATAGGACATACACTTGTCATAGTTTAACTGTCGGAAAGTCCTATTCTTAATGCTATTGGTTACCAAAATATTAAAACGAACAAAAGCTTTTGCCTTCTTGCCATGTTCTTTCCAATCTTCCCGTGTGTTGAGTCCGAGCGTTTCAAATAGACTAGAAATGACTACTGCAGCGCCGTCATCAGTAGTTACTTCCATATGAGTTTTAGCGCAAATTAAGAGTGCATCTTTTATCTGGGCAATACTGTAGGTGTGGCCCATTCTTGCTAATTCTTGTTGAAGCTCATAGAGACTGAAGATGACGCCAGCTTGGTCATCAAGAAAGAGTCCTTTGCCATCGCAGGCCAACTTCCGTAAAGCATCTTCGACTAGTTCTTCTCGTTCAGAGGGGTAATAGTCTCGATCAGTCCCATCTTTATCGTCCAAGCGAGCAGGCCGGATTTTTACTCGATACTTGATTCCACGAAACTCAAATGGTCGTTCAAAGCTTCGTAAGAATTCTCCGTTTATCCGCTCTACATTTCCCCAATGGTATTTTGGAATTGCATCGTAGAGTTCAATAGTATTGGAATATTTGCGTTCCTCTGGACCGATCATCTCAAACAAGAGCAACTGTACAGGTTTATTTTTTTGATAATCTTCCAGTTTCTTGGTAATTTTTTCAGATTTCTTAGCCACAGTTGAACGCCTTAAATT
>JBFLVQ010001218.1:0-1724 GCA_040758525.1 Acidobacteriota bacterium | reverse complement strand
AGTAACAGACCACCTAATGGAGGCTTTCAAGGGTTTCGTGATAATAATCTAGAGAGTTCCACTATTGCCACTTGGTTACAGTCAGCAGGATACCAGACAGTATTTATTGGCAAATACTTTAACGGATACCCAGGTGATGATTTAACCTACATCCCACCTGGTTGGGATGAATGGTATAGCCGTGTTGGCAAGCAGAAATTGGCTTCTCAAGAAGATTCAGATGGGGATGAAATAAGCGGTTACTTTAACTATGAAATGAATGAGAATAAGAAGATTGTTTCTTATGGCAATAATCCGGAAGACTATTTAACTGATGTGGAAGCTGGTAAAGCGCTCGATTTTCTTACTCGCGCTAACAGTAGCAATAGACCTTTCTTTATGCACCTATCTGTGCATGCGCCACACAAACCAGTAGTTCCCGCGCCTAGGCATAGCGATGCATTATCAGAGGTAAAGACAGCACCACGTAGTGCTGCCTTCAATGAAGAGGATGTTAGTGATAAACCGGCTTGGATACGCGAACTACCTTTGCTAGATAATGATCAGATAGATAAGCTCGATCGACTCTTTCACAAGCGTATACAGATGATGCTGGCGGTTGATGAGTTACTAGCGAGTATCATTGAGAGACTGGCAACTACTAACAGTTTGCCGAATACTTATATATTTTTTACTTCAGATAATGGCTTTCACTTTGGACAACATCGCTTGCCCAGTGGTAAATCAACACTATATGAAGAGGATATACATGTGCCGATGATTGTTCGTGGACCTAGTGTAGCGGCTGGTCGGGTAGTAGAAGAGTTAGCTGGCAATCTTGATCTAGCACCAACCTTTGCTGAATTAGCAGGTATAAAGACACCAGATTTTATTGATGGTCGCTCATTGCTGCCACTACTAAAAAATGCTTCTCACAGTATTGCCAGATGGAGAGAGGTATTTCTTTTAGAACGTTATTTTCCTGTTGAAAATCAGAGTAGAGGCTTACATACCAGAGTCTACAAATATCTGGAATATACCAATGGCGAGCGAGAGCTATACAACTTAAAAAAGGATCCCGCAGAACTCAATAATATTTATCAACAGGCTGACAAAACACTAATTAGCGAGCTATCATCATACTTAAAGAAGATGAGTAATTGTAAAGGACAGGGGTGTCGTACTACAGAAGAAGTGCCACTGGTTAGCGCCAAATAGCTCTCCCTGGAAAAATTACAATGGTTATAATTAGAAGGAATTAAGGGAGCTAATAATGTCATATAGTGAGTTTACAATCGAGTTAGTAAAAAAGCAGTTTAATTTGCTGTTGGATGAGAACAAAAATCTGTTTTCAGAAGTATCAGGAATACAAATCAGTGATTTTTTACAAATAATTTTAGCAGAAAACATTCCATTAGCTTTAGCAATAGCAACCGAAAAAGCAAGATCAGAATTAATAATCGCACCTGTGTTGGTTGAGTTAAGAAAAATCACTAATCGGCAGATAAGTCTATTTTCTGGAGTAGATTTCAGTGTTGATATCAGTAAAGGATTAAATGGAACATGCGATTTTATTATCACAAAATCTCAAGAACAATTAACCATAACCTCACCAGTAATTATGCTAGTAGAAGCAAAAAATGAGGATATGAAAAGAGGATATGGACAATGTATAGCTGAGATGTTAGCAGCTCAACAATTCAATATTAGGGAAAATAGAGCTAACCAGAATATTTATGGAGTAG
>JBFLVQ010001217.1:0-1732 GCA_040758525.1 Acidobacteriota bacterium | reverse complement strand
CATTATTCAAAGTTTCGAGGTAAAGAGTTGATAGTGAGCAGAGATTATCGCAGGACGAAAAAGTAGGGTTCTGAAAAGGTCCTCTTGAAGGATGCCACGATGTCGTGAACCCTAACAATGAAAGTTTAAGATTAACTTTCCATTATCGATAATGCTGATGGCGTTATCTAGGAGTCTCTATGAAAAAAGAGTTAAAGATCGGATTAGGTATAGGTTGCGGTGTAGTGCTGATTGGAGTCATTGCAGTAACCATCTTTGTCATCTGGGGTGCGAAAAAGCTTGGAGATTCATTATCCGAGGATCCCAAAAAGGTTGAAAATATAGCTAAAGAGATTTCTGATTTTGAACTTCCTCAAGGTTATGAAGGTAAATTCTCATTCAATTTGGGGTTTAAAATGGTTATGTTTATCAAACCATCTTCTACGCAAACAATAAACCAATCTGATCAAATAGAGAAAACAACAGAAGAGGCAACAGATACTTCCCAAGAACCTTTAGATGAATCTAATGGAAAGGACTCCCATAAGCATACAGGTAAAGAGATTAATGGGACTCTGATTATGTTAATGTCTTTTCCCAGATCTCTCTTCAAAAATAATGAAGATATGAAGAAACAGGTTGATGAATCGCTGAAGCAGCAAGGAATTACCAATGGTAAGGGCAATATTGTAGATACAAAGTCGATTACTATTCGAGGTAAGCAGACTACGCTAATTAGATCAGTAGTCCATAATGAAAAGAACAATAGGGATATGGAGCAACTATTTGCTTTCTTTGAGGGAAAAAGTGATCCTGCTATTTTTATGGGAATTGGACCAAAGGGAAATCTTGATGAAGAAGGAATTACCAGCTTTATCAACTCAATGAAATAGATTAACTTGTACAGTGAAGCTGAGTTTAATGTCTATTTTCAACTCCAGTATAGTTCAAGCTTAAGCATGCTGGAGTTGAAAATAATGCTATGGTTATGTTTATCTTCTCCCATACCGAACAATAACCACTTTAACTATCTCCATTTTATTGTAAGGATATCGTGATCTTTACAAGAAAAGAAGGAAAATGAGTATATTAACTCGACTCTTGCGGTAAAGATTGAATAAAAGTAGTACAAAAATTAGCATGAAGCATAAGAGAGAAAAAGGAATAGCAGAAAGAAAATGCTCCCGTTAGTGAAGATACCAGAATTTGTAAAAACCTATGCACAAGGATATGAAGACCTGTTCAGTCCAGCCTTGATGACACATTTTGAAAGATATTTAACAGGATTGCAGGTATGCGAACGCAGAAATATAGAAACGATAAATAATAGTTTTATTATAGAGGTAAAAGATCCAAGCAGTTTGAATAGGTTTTTGACAGAATATAAATGGTCAACAGTGCAGTTTGAATAGGTTTTTGACAGAATATAAATGGTCAACAGTAGAGGTAAACCAAAGGCGGTTGGAAATATTACAAGCGGACACAAATACAGTAGCCAAGCGCAGCGGAGTATTAATCATAGATGACACATTCAATGAGAAATATGGTAAGTGTTTTGAAGAAGTCGGTAAATTTTATCTACCATCAAAACAGCATTATGGATTGGCTCACAATATAGTAACACTGTGTCGTGTTTCATGACATCGCTTACATAAAAGTTTCATGACATCGCTTACAGACTAATTGGGCATATGTTTCATGACATCGCTTACAATTTTGCGTCCGAACTGATAAACAGAGGCTAAACTTAACA
>JBFLVQ010001216.1:0-1738 GCA_040758525.1 Acidobacteriota bacterium | reverse complement strand
GCCTTACGCTGTTTGTACACTCGCATAACAAACTTATAACCATACCTACATATTAACGCGAAAATAGCGAGCGGAATTAACCAAGGAAATACGGCAATAGCGAACAATATGGCAATTTGGCAGAATTCGCCAAGCGCTTCGAGCGAGTCATTCCAAGCCTCTTTAGCGCGCGAGCCAAAGGTTGGTGCAGTAGCAATATAGTTCTGCTTTACACTAATACTCAAGGTGAGGGTTGCCATCGCTGTAAGGCTGTCATAATAGCGTAGTTTACCCTCAAACTGTTCGATCTGTTCACGTACTTGATTAAGCTTTTCTTCTACCAGCACAAGATCTTCCAATTTTCCTGTCTGGGTTTTGAGCATCTCAAGCAAACGCGCCTCAAAACGACGAGCATTGGCTAAGCGTGCTTGCAGATCGTAGTAGTGTTCGGAGATATCATCGGCGGTGATCTTTTCTGAAGTTATTGTACCTTGCTGGCGTAACCAAGAGATAAAAGTATCCAGCTTGTCTGGTGGCACACGTAATGTTACGGTAGCTGAATAGATAATATCAGTACCTCGATTAACCTGTGTTTGTGAGATATAACCGCCAGAGGCAGAGATCTGTTGCTGTAGATCGGCAAAGAATGGTTCATAGGTCTTTACCACTATTCCTAGCTCGCCATTCTTGATAATTTTACGGGGCAGGTTGGCAGGCGGTGCGCTGTTTTGCCCATCACTGGCTTGTATCAGCGTCTTCGCGGCTGATCCACTAACTGCTTGATCGGCTGCCGACTCAGGGGCTGCTGGCCTTGCTGGTGCAATCGCATTAGGAGCCTCTGCTTCACTGTTAACAGTTCTCGCCCTGTCACAGCCGCCTACTAACATAGCCAAGACAATTATTGCCATTAATCCTGGTAGCCTAGAAAAAAGACCGCGTAAAATCATAAGCACCTCCCAAAATAGCTTTAATTATACTACTTGACTACAAATAAGAGAGCCACCAGTAACACAATAAATTATTCTCTGTTACTGGTGGTTTAGTATTAGCTATTTTCGGAAAATTTCATGAACTTATGACTGGAGAAGCAAAACTTACTCCTCACCCTCATTGGCATAGATGAACTCTGCATGAAAAGGTTGATTGGCTGGATTGATCTCAAATTTCTCTATCTCGATCTCTTCCACCAATTCACCATTGACGGTTTTGCTGTAGCGGTGTGGTAATAGTAGACCATTTACTTCTCTATGATCAGAGAAGCGAATCTCAATGAGAGCCTTTTCCGGAGCTGGTAATGCTTTTACTATTACAACATCATTATCTTGTCTAGTAGCACTAGTAGGATCTTCCTTTCTCAGTTTTATTCGCATAGGTCCTATGGGCGAGAATCCCTGATAGGTTAGTACTACCGGCAAATGTGTGAGCTTATCTAGCTGTAGTTGAGCAGTGAGGCCATGGCGGCCTTTCACATTGATAATATCATTACGGCCATCCTCGCTCTCACCAGCATAACTGAGTTCTGCTTGAAAAGGCGCTTTAAGCAAAAAGCCTAATAGGAAATTGCCGCCTGGTTCGGGAAAATGGCCAAAGGGTTCAACTGCGGCGGTAATGCTGCCAACGGGTGCTGCTGATTGGCCTGACTCTCCCCGGTAGATCTTCATACGTCGCTTTCCATTTTCTCGCGGTTTTACCTCGCCTTCTGCTTGATCATGAACAATCATCTCATCTACATTTATCACCTCACCTGCTCCCTCAGCCG
>JBFLVQ010001215.1:0-1750 GCA_040758525.1 Acidobacteriota bacterium | reverse complement strand
ATCTGGTTATTAGAATTTAAGTATGGGTGGCCGCGATGGGTTTGGAATGATTCGTGCGATTCGTGAAACTAGGTTGGAAAAAACCAAGCAAACTTTTACTTGGTTAGCCTTGGTTTTGCGTCATTATCAATTTATCGGTCATTGCATCTGAAATTCTAGTTTTTCACTTACGATACTAAAGTTCCAGATGCAATGAATTGTAAGGCATTTTCTAATCACTGATTGTGGTTATTGATAGCAATAGTGCTATTGTCATCTACGTCTTCGCTTTCGATTAGTAGATTCAACGATTATAATTACAACCACAATTCCTATCAAAATAAGTGCCAATATACAAGGCATGGGTACGCCATTTACGAAGCAGATTACCAGATTATGCCTTTCTGGTCTATTTTTGTGGTGCTTTGCTGATGCGTTTGAAACTAGCTCTGCAATACTGTTAGTTGCAGCTTCTATCCTGTTAGCAAAATCAGAGTTCTGTGTTTCTACTTTAAGTCGTTCATATAGCTTGGTGACAAAGTCTGGCTCGATCGCATCAAATACCCGTTTTGGATCGGACATTCGCTCTCTAATCTGATCTAGCGATGGGGACTGATTATTGCGCAGTTGTGCAATTGCTCTTAGGTAAGCTGCGCTAATCATCATGCTGAGATCTACTGGCACATCTAATTGAGTTATTTCTTGTTCTGGCGGTATGCTGATCAGAGTATTTGAGAGCCAGGCATTTACTGCATCGAAGGTTGCCTTGCTGTTAGAGTCGGTTTCTACAGCTTCCAATATCGCGTTTTGAGTCTCTTGCCATTGTACAACATCATCTGGTGTAAGCTCGATTTCAATGATGTTGTTAATAAAGTCATCAACGTGCAGGTCTGTATAGCTATCGCAATCGGAGCTAGCCACAGGCTTATTGGTAGTGCTTATCCCCAAAGCTGCTAAAGCTGCACCAGCTATCGTATCACGTACAAAACGTCTGCGAGATTGGCTTCTTTCAGATGACATAGGGTTTCCCTCCTTTTGATTAGAACAGTCTTTGCAGTTGGTTAAATGGAATTTGCTAGATCGCTTATAAACACTTATGTGATTTGTCAGTGATGCAACAATTTGTGTGCCATTCGCAAGTGATATTTATGGCCATTGGTGATAGATGGTTAATTCAAGTGTTATCAGGTTTTTGACTGTTGAGTAATAACATTTTCACATAACAAACCTCGCGTTTAATTAGGGAGAAAGTGCTAGAGATAACAAACCTTGTCATAGATATATTGGCAAAAATTGTTATACAGTTGATAAGCTTACTCAATTATACGAAGCAGTAGGTCAAAGTTATCACCATTGACTTATTGAAGCGACAACAGCTCATCTATGGAATTAGTTATTAAGTGGTGTTGAACTCGTCTCCGCTCTTTCTGTAGCAGTAGTAGAAGCGCGCAACACTCCAGTTTGATCCATGAAAAAATTACGGTCGCCAGTTCTGGCTATACCAACCTGACCAACCGCTATTCCTTCCAGATAGTATTGCGGACAGTTGTATGGGACACCCCTCCACAAAAAAATTTCCGCATTCTAGAGTGCCTATACACTGACCGCCAGAGCAGGTGCACCAGCGCATAGGAAAGTAGTACCCTGATACCCTGATTTCGGACCACCATCGGTTCCACTAACTTGACCGTCAATAGATGTTAAACCTGTTGCACCTGCTGCTTCAGTTAATACGGGATCAATTAAATCTTGGTTAAAAAGATCACTTGCA
>JBFLVQ010001214.1:0-1766 GCA_040758525.1 Acidobacteriota bacterium | reverse complement strand
AGCGCTAGGATGTGTCTGATGGGATAGAGTTGAAAGTTTGTGAGCCTTTGCCTGTGATGAGAGTTGGTTTAGTGAGGCTTGGTCATTGATAAGGGCATGCTTATTCCCAGACATCTTATCTACTCCTTGATGGTTTATCTTTCATATCTGTAGCTGCCCGCGAACATAAAACGGTTTGCCCGCGAATGGAGCAAATTTGCCCGCGAACATAATTTTTTGCCCACGCTTTATGAGAATGAAGAATGGTTCAATTTCCAATCAGAACAGATGTCGTGGTCAGTTCTAAAGCACGACATAGAGCCTATTGAACAACCCATAAATAATAGCTTTTTCGTGTGACTTGCTCGATAGATTGCGACATAATGTCATAGTTTTAATGAATGCACGGCAGTAATGAAACTATGACTTATCAGCATAGGTGTGAACCGTTGACCCAGGCAGAGGCTAATCGCCTGGCAAATGCTTGCGACAGCCATCAAGAGCAGGTGATCATTTGGACCTTACTTGATACCGGCTTACGCGTAGCCGAATTGGCGAATCTGAAAAGAGACAAGATAGATTGGCAAGGACACCGCTTGATGATTTACGGCAAAGGCGGTCCTTATGGTAGCGCATCAAAACGCCGTATTATTCCTCTCAGTACTCGTATCCAACCAGTACTGGAAGCACACTTTGCAATAAACAAGACATTCGGCTGGGGTGTGCGCACTATTCAAAGAGTGCTCAAGATAGTGGCCAATCGCGCGCATTCGCCGCACGGTTACGCCTCATGTATTGCGCCATACGTTTGCTGTGACTGCAATACAGAAAGGGATATCACTTCCTGCGCTACAGCGATTACTGGGTCACGACCGCCTGACAACAACCGAGATCTATTTGAACCTTTCTCCAGAAGATGTGCTGAGAGAGTTTCGGGAAAAATGGTAAAGGCCCTTAAGAGAATAAGCGCGATTAGGGAATGGAGGATAAATCATGGCCAATATTCCCGGCGAAGTTTTGTAAGAGCTACTCAATAACCTTTCACGCTTAAGACCCAGGGACTCAGAGCGGCGTAAGCTGATTAAGCGTACTGCCCACCTGTTCAATTGCTGCGAACAGTCCGTTTATCGGCAGCTCGCACGGCTGCAAAGCCCCCGCAAATCTACCCGCACAGATCAAGGCCATGCCCGTTATTCGGCACAAGCAGATTTTAAGCGCTGGGTTGAAATTGTTGCAGCAATAAAGCTGATGACACTCAATCAAAAGAGGAGGCTTTTATCGACTCAAAGAGCGATAGAACTTGCCGAAGAAGGCTTTTACCTGGAAGGACGGTTTGAACAAATTCCCAAAGGCGTACTGAGCCGCAACAGTTGTGACCGTTGGATGCGCACATTGGGAATCAATATACGTGGTAGCTTGCAGGCAGTTTCGTGTTTATTTCGAGTCTTGGATTATTCTGGATAATATCATAACGAGTACATCAACAAACGTATTGGAGTCAGGTTACTCGGAATAATTCGGCATTCCTTTCCATGGCATGCTTGGGTGGAAAGGAGATCATAATGGAAAAATTATTCAACCGTCCCAAAACTTTATTGCGCTTACGTGAAGGTTTGCTAGGAGTATACCTAGATTCTTTTGCTACACAGTTACACAATGAGGGGCATCGCTCAAATTTTAAATTATTGAGAGGTAAAATGAGTTCACAGATCCAATAGACATACTACATCTGTTCCGCCTATTGGCGATGATAAAAAGGATTCATTAGGAACTTGATTAGCAAATGC
>JBFLVQ010001213.1:0-1771 GCA_040758525.1 Acidobacteriota bacterium | reverse complement strand
TACCCGCAGTACGTCCATATAGAGATTATATTGCTTGGCTACAACAACAAGAGCTCTCCAAGGCAGAAATATTCTGGCGTGAAAGGCTAAAAGGTTTTACTACCCCTACTTCACTTACTATTATAAATCGCAATCTATCTGATGAGCTGGACTACGATAGACAATATTGGCAAATACCGACAACATTAACTTCTGCATTACAGTCCTTAGCAAAACAGTATCGATTAACTCTTAACACAGTAGTGCAGGGAGCGTGGGCAATATTATTAAGCCGTTATTCTGGCGAAGCAGATGTGAGTTTTGGTATTACTACTTCTGGTCGTCCTGCAGCAATGATAGAAGTCGAGTCAATGATAGGGATTTTTATCAACACACTACCATTACGGGTGAATATAGACAATGCAGAAATACTTTCAAACTGGTTACAACAGCTTCAAGAACAACAGGTTGAGATACGGCAGTATGAGTATAGCCCATTAGTAGATGTGCAAGGATGGAGTGAGTTACCAAGAGGCACACCACTATTTGAGAGTGTACTGGTATTTGAAAACTATCCTATGAATGCTTTCTCACAGGAACAGCAGAGAGGGTTTACAATCAGTAATGTACAAACTTTTGAGAAAGGCAACTATCCCATCGCCGTAATGGCAGTATTGGATCAAGGATTGTTATTTAAGATTGGTTATGATTGCCATCGTTTTGATAGAGCTACAATAAATAGGATCGCCAGACACTTACAGACATTACTAGAAAATATCGTAGCAGATCCAAAACAGTATATTCCCCAACTACCGATGCTCACAGAAACAGAGCGTTATCAGATGTTAGTAGAATGGAATACTACCAAAGCAGATGGCGCCACAGCTAAATCCATAACTGAACTGTTTGAGATACAAGCGGAGCGGTCTCCTCAGGCTGTTGCTATAGTATTTGAACAACAACAACTCACTTATTGCGAACTTAATTGTCAAGCCAACCAATTAGCGCGCTATCTGCAAAAATTAGGTGTAGGACCAGAAGTACTAGTTGGTATCTATATGGAGCGATCCATAGAGATGATAGTTGGGTTGCTTGGTATATTGAAAGCTGGTGGAGCATATCTATCATTAGATCCATCCTATCCAAATGATCGCTTGGCTTTTATGTTGGCAGATGCTGGATTAAAGTTAATACTTACTCAACACCAATCTATTAATGAGCTAACCGATCAAACCATACAAACAATCTGTCTGGATCTAGTTTGGAATGATATTTTAGCTGAGAGTGAAGATAATTTTGTCAGCGGTGTTTTAGCTGACAATTTAGCATATGCCATTTATACCTCTGGTTCTACAGGTAGACCTAAAGGAGTATTAGTAGAACATTGTGGATTAGCTAACTTAATACAGGCGCAAGCACATGCCTTCAATCTGCAATCAGATAATCGCATACTTCAGTTTGCTTCTTTGAGTTTTGATGCCGCGATCTTTGAGATTGTTATGGCACTCTGTCTAGGTAGTAGACTTTACCTGAGTAGACGAGAGACACTCTTGCCTGGATCAGATCTAATTAAGTTATTACGTGAGCAGGCAATCACAAATATTACCCTTCCACCATCAGCACTAGCAGCTTTGCCAATTACAGATCTACCAACGCTTCACACTATTGTTGCTGCAGGAGAAGCCTGTTCGAAAGAGCTTGTAGCACGTTGGGCTGATGGTCGCCAATTCTTTAATTGTTATGGACCAACAGAGACAACGGTTTGGGCTACTTTTGCCGAGTGTATTGATGA
>JBFLVQ010001212.1:0-1786 GCA_040758525.1 Acidobacteriota bacterium | reverse complement strand
AAATACTAGGCACACAAACAGACTTACTGACAAAGCGATATTCTTTCTCATGCTTGAACTCCTTTAGTTTTCCAGAAATTGATTGTTAGTTATTGCCCTTCAGGCAATTACAAAGAAGAGACGCAATCTAGGATCCATGCCAGCATATGGCCCCACGACAAAAAGATCAAAAACTATTAGCTGGTAGTATTACGGTATCAATTGGAGCCAACTACAGCTGATTGCTAATTGTAAGTACCCCTGCCATTGGGGGTCACTTATTGATTTGGGCTGGTGCTAGTTAGCTTACTGTGAGGAGTGCGGGAAATGTCGCTGCTTTATTGCTTAACCCATATTATGGTAGCCTGAAATTAGGATTTATGTCTAATCGTGTTTTGGCAAGTAGGTACTTGTAGGAGTGTTCAATCTTAATCGAAGTAAATCTATTGATTGTTATATTCTCTACCAAATGTAATGACACATGTGTTTTCTCTCTTTAAACTTCAACTGCTGCTCTCCTCCCTCCTGTTCTTATTTATTTCTAGGCATCATTTATTGACTTATTCTTAAATAGTGTGATAAAAACACCATCAAGAGTTATTCTTTGGGAGTTGATTATGTCGGCATCAAAACCAGTAATTTTATCTCATCGATAATTTATGACTTCTGTGAGCTACGTTCAGCACTTAAGTATTGGCTAGAATCGCTTGGTTATGATTAGAGGTAATCAAAGAGAGCATAAAAAGTGGAGACTACACGACCCAATAGTGCCCTTTTAATTGAAATGGAGTTTGTATTGAGTTAATTTTACAAATCATCACAAACAACAGCCTGTACTATACTCGGCACAGTCACACATTTCTTAGTATTCTACATATCATTCCAAACTAGTGATGCTAAGTGTTTGGTGAATCAAAGAAGCCAGTAAGGTATCTAAAAATGAATCTATCAGAAGCAAAAGAAAAGATAAACTCTGTAGAATTGCTGCTTGATACAGAACCATTTATACTTTTCCATACCTTCGAGCGCAATGGCCGATTATTATACCTTGCATTAACTGATCGATTGCGCAAAATTGCTAAAAAAGGTCGAGTTTGGAAATCAAAAGCTTTCTTGACAGTGTTAAAGAATGCAGAATATGGATTCGATGAAAAGTATGCGCGAAGCTTTGGAGGTGCTGACGGCATTTTTCTACTAGATAGAACTTTCACACCAAGAAATGAGATGATGAGAAAGATATTTGATCGGTATATTGACAAACTTGATAGTGGTATAGAAGAAGTAATCAATAAGCTGGATATACCTAAAGACCAGCTCTACGCAGTCCGATTAGTATCACACCATATGCGTTTACTAGGAGTATTGGCTCGAAAGAATGAAGGAGATTGGTTGATACTTGTTGATTATGATGACAACAAATAATAGTGCTTTCTATTTCTAATAGGCAAACTATTTGCAAGGTTAGATCTTAATTACTCCAGCTAAACCACCTGACATTCTGCTGTAGTCTAAACATTAGTATAAACTGAGCCGTGCTGCGTAATACTAAGCAGTAGCAGGTTCGCTCGTTGCTTCTGTCTCAGCAGTCTTAGGCTTGCGCTCAAACACCTGTATGGCAGGCTCATCTAGCACAAACCCTTTCTCTGTTGCCTTCCCCATTTTGCCAGCAATAGCCGCAATCCATGAAGGATATTGCTGGTGTGCCTGTTCCAGCTTGTTGAACATCTTCGGTCTCACTATAACGGTAATCTCACGTCCACTAGCATCAATAGTAAATTCTTTCCAGCCGTTCGCTACTGTCTTAGCA
>JBFLVQ010001211.1:0-1797 GCA_040758525.1 Acidobacteriota bacterium | reverse complement strand
ATTCTACCTCCAGCAATGGGTAGGCTCGGTCTGTTATCATTGAAAGTCTCTTCTTTGAATGGGTCTATACGCTGCAATCGATTAATCTCGCCCCAGGGGAGTTGCCAGCTACCATGTTCGCGTTCTAGATTACTCAACAACTCTTCCAGCAGACTGACTCTCGGCCATAACGGCTTCTCCTGAACAGTATTACTGAGACGAACAGATCGTTCTAACCAGAGCGCGAAGATAGTAGTCTGTTTCGATTCTAGTGTGGCTATACGATCCCAATTTTTGAGTATAGCAATAGCTGCTTGTGTTCGTGCCGCACGTTCTGGCTGCATTATTCGTAACTTCTCCCATTCTTCAAGCAACAATGGTAGTTCTATATCAGCATAACCAGCCTTTGTACCAAAAACCTTTTCTGACAATTCTTCTAAAGAAAATTTATCTTTGCTGGAAAGGATCTCGCGGGAAATTTTTGCGCGCGGTGTCTCTAAATCGGTTGCCATATAATCTGGATAATCTGCTCTGTTCGGATTTCCTTCTGTTGAAGTAAGAAAAGGACTAGAGTTACAGTTTTGCACAAAACCAGATTTAGGATTTACCACTTGTGGCAATTCTTCGAATGAGTGACAGCCTTGCCATTCATTTAATAACGAGCTGCCATCTACAGGCAATGTCCAATTGATCTTCGACCCTCGGCGGGGTAATGCGGCATTATAGATGTAAAATATATTTCCTTCTCGATCAGCGTAGATAGTATTGAATATAGGTACTGATAAGCGCTTCATTGCGGCTTTGAATGTTGTCAGATTATGTGATTTAAGCATATCGTACCACTGCTCGAAAACATGACCTTCATCTATCTTTGCGATCTTTAATGCTATTGGCTGATTGTTACGCACTGTAATGATTGGTCCATGATGAGTCTTGCGAAACTTAAGTGTTTTCGTCTCCATCCCTGATAAAGTTTTG
This sequence comes from Acidobacteriota bacterium, assembly GCA_040758525.1. Classification (GTDB taxonomy): domain Bacteria; phylum Acidobacteriota; class Blastocatellia; order Chloracidobacteriales; family JADJPF01; genus JBFLVQ01. Next base: position 840 of record JBFLVQ010001211.1, on the reverse strand, counting down.
ATCTTTATATTCTCAGTCCATTCGGTTGCTAGACGGTAACTATCACCATAGCGATAGGCTAGCGGGTTCTTTGAATTATCGAACTTTTCTATGTAAAGGTCGGTTACATCCGGTCTATTTACTGTATAACTCCAGCCTAAATATTGATTATGACCTATAACCGGAAATGGAAATCCCAGAAATGATGCACCTGAGAAATTTAAACCTTCTTCACTGTGCAAATGTCCTTCATAAAATTGTGTCGGCCCAAGAAAAGGCACGTGTGGATTAATTAATAAGATGGCTCCACCATTTGCACTCTTTGCTGCTCCAATCGCCCACGCATTCGAACCAATCGTTTCAGCAACTGTAGACATCTGTATTCCTGTTGTTAGTTCTTCATACGGTATCCCTGACATACTGAAGATAAAAACCTGATAGAACAAGTAACGATTGAGTGCTAGTAAATGCCAGGGTTCGAACCGTGTAATCAAACGTGGTTTGATTTGAGGGTTTTTCTCTAGGAAATAATTGAGGCTATTGGCAACAGCATCATAAATTTCTCGGATTTTACCATTTGTGTTCTGATATTCTGTAATAGATCTTGGAACGATCTCCAGTATTCGGTTTAGCGTGTCTTCAGGTAATGATTTTTCACCATATACTTCTGTGGCACGACCAATAGCCCTGATAAAGTTATCTTCCAATTGTTGGAAATTATCTTCAGCTTGTGCGTAAACATAGCCAAAAACTACGCTAGCATCGGTTGGTCCATAGACATGTGGTACTCCGTATTTGTCTCGATAAATCAATATTTTGTCTGCAATTTCAGCAGCTTTTATATTGCTTGATGTCCTTGTA
>JBFLVQ010001210.1:0-1807 GCA_040758525.1 Acidobacteriota bacterium | reverse complement strand
AGGTAAATCTATGGTGAAAAAGCAGACTAGCAAAACCAACCTGAATAAGTAATTCTAATTTATAATATCAGAGCGCTTCAGAAATTCCTGAACCATAACGACGCCAAGACGAAAATGATCTATACTTATCTCATCAAGCGTAGACCGACAGGCTTTCGTAGCTACATTGATTGGCTATAAATCGAGAAGATTTTCTGCCGATCCGGATAAAATGCTGCCATATTCGCTGCTAGACGCTACAAGCCATTAGATGTAAATTAGATGTAAAATGATCTATTACAAGATCGAGCAGCATAGCAAAAGCATCTTATAAGGGTTAAAAGTACAATTCCGAATCTTATACGGACCAATCTGTTTAATGTTTGGCTACCTTCAGTTGCATTCGAGTCGGTAGCTTGTTTATACCAATACAGTGGAGTAATTATGTCACCAGTTACTGCATCCTATACGTTCAATTCTCGCGATGCCCTGTTTCGGCTCGTGCTCGCAGGCCTCACTACAGCTTTCATCGACGGGCTCTTTTCCAGTGTGCTTAGTGTGGCGGCATACGGATCAACTGTCTCGCGCATGTTTCAAGGTGTTGCGTCCACAATAGTGGGCAGTTCGTCTTTCACCGGTGGCACTCGCACAACTACGCTGGGCATACTCCTTCATCTTGGTGTTGCCTTTGGTTGGTCCACCATCTTTGTCTTCTTGGTAATGCGTTCAGCTCGGATTCGAGATATCCTTGCCTCCCGGTATGGCGCACTTAAAGTGGCAGCGGTGTATGGACCAACCATTTGGTTGGTGATGTCACTGCTAGTCATCCCCATATTGGTGCAGCGGCCACCGAATATTACCATACGATGGTGGGTACAGTTGTTTGGACACTTTCCTTTTGTTGGAATACCGATTGTGTTATTAGCGAGCCTGGATATAGCCCGTTCCAAGAGCTAGGTAGTATCCACCATGTGCGGACTAAACTGATACAGCCGCCTAACAATTGCATTGTAAACAGAGTGTGCGCCTAACATTGTGTTGCGCTTAACTGAGTATACACATTGTTTTTGGTCTGTCACTAACTCATAAGGAAGAGATAAGGTTAGATGGTTTATTTGAGAATGCGCAATGGAATTAATAAAACAGTTGCCAAATGAAATAATAACTCTAATAGAAGATTTTCATTTAAATAGAGTAACCATAGGGCAGTCAGGTGCAGAGGTATTTCATTTAACCAGTGCAAATAAGCCTTCGCTATATTTGAAAATTTCAACAATTAGCCCATTTCTCGACCTAGAAATTGAATCCAGGGTTTTGGATTGGTTAAAAAATAGGTTGCCTATACCTCAGCAACAACTTTATATAACTGATAAAAATAGAGAGTATCTTCTAATTACCGAAATACCAGGAATTAATATTGCTGATGCAGTTAGTAAATATGATACTGAATTGCTAGTACGGCTTTTAGCAAAAGGGCTTAAGACTATTCATAGTGCTCCAATTACTCATTGTCCATTCTTTCATACTATAGACATTGAAATTGAAATTGTAAAAAATAGAATAGCTCACAATTTAGTAGATGAAAGCAGTTTTGATGATGAAAGACAAGGTAGAAAGCCAATAGATTTATTTGATGAATTAATGAAGAATAGACCTGTTTCACAAGAATTGGTATTTACTCATGGAGATTATTGCTTACCTAATAGACATTATTTGAAATTAAAAATGGATGATAACCTCAATGGTTTCTTACGATAGCGGATTCTCAAGTTATGTAAGCCACAAGCAATTTCCATAACAAGATCAGAGAAGTCATCTTTGTAATTGC
>JBFLVQ010001209.1:0-1809 GCA_040758525.1 Acidobacteriota bacterium | reverse complement strand
CTGATAGTAGTAGATAGTGTTAGGTTGTACATTAGTATCAGTGAAAGTAGTAGTTGGAGTTACTACACTGCCAATTGGAGTGTAGTTGCGTGGTGTTACATTCGCTGAGCGATCAATGGTAAAGCCAGTCTCATCATCTGATTGGTGAGGTAGCTTGGGCTTTGTACAAAATTGATATTGCAGATCGAAAATAAATGGAGTTTGATTTAAGTGGACTGTGAAGTAACATGAAAAATTAAACAAGACCGACATAAAAAGAAATATAAGGCCGATTCACCTATAAATAATGGTTGATCGTCTATTATGCCACTAGGATTATTATAATCTTCATAACCAATACTGGTAATATATTCCATAGAAGCCCCACATTCACAGGTTTCTATTTCGATATATTCCAACCATAGTGGGGGTCCCGAGACTCTTATAAAAGAGTTACCCCCAAGAAAGCTCTCACGAATTTCCCAGTATCTATCTTCATTTGTTGGATAATCACTTTGATCCATCGCTCGTAGTTTCAATGGTTTTTCTGGTAATGGATTGGGGAACCAAACTGTCTCATCAAGAAGTTTAGGTGAAGTGACTTCTACACTAACTTCAATTATGGTTTGTCTTGAAGGATTTATTTTATATATTTGTCTTTTATACCAAATATCAGAATTAATATAGCTACTCAGTGGAAGCTCAGAAAGTCCATCCATCTTCAAAAAGGATATCTTTGGATCTTGTAAATCTAAAGTTATTAATAATATGGGTGTATCTACACTGTTTCCACAGGTTATTTTCCAAGAGTCTCCTCCAAACTTATGGTTAAATAATTCTTTTCCTAACTCTGCTATGAAGCCATTAGCCCCAGACATATGTGATCCAAATAGGTTATGAAATGACATAATTATCTCCCATCGTTGAAAACCTCTCAAATTATGAGCAATGTATCCACCATCAGATAAAACCGATCATTTACTAGTATAGTATTTTTCCAAGTGAGAGTTTCATTCTCTTTGAGAGTTTTCACTCGTTACTTTTTAAACTCTGGCCTTTGTCTTGCGTATTTAATAGCTTCCATAGAGCCTTTACGATATTTCGATCCAAACAATGTTCTTAGATCACGGATATCTTTAGCAAGTCTTTGGCGAGGTGTTAAGTGAGCATCCGTTTTCAATGCCTCTCTTCCTCGGCCTTTATATGTTCTAGTCTGACTATGATCAGCACGAGTCATACCAACAGCAGGTCCATCTATTTCTGGAGTAATTTTGGCTCCCTTTTGAGGTACATGATGCGCATTCTCATCAGGGCCAGCCAGTTTTCTTAAATCACCGTATCGTCCTCCTGTATTTGCAATTCCACCACCCGAAGAATTGGAGGAGTTAGAGGAATTATAGATATTATTAGCAGTACTACCAAAAACAGCCGCACCATGAGCTGCTACCGCACCTCCTGCAACAGCAACCGCTGCGCCAGGCACTGCTGCTACTACTGTGGGTGCTGTTAATACAGCTTCCGCAGTTCCACCAACAAATGCAGTTCCACCAGTCACTATTTCAGTGGTAGCCTGAATCAGTGAAAATGCATGACCGATACCGCGTCCTAAGCTATTTTGATTACCACCTGGGGCTGGCAAACCATTATTCTCATTAAACGCGTTGACGGCACCTCTGACAGTATCACCAACCGCACTATTGCTTACAGCATTAGCAGCACTTTTTAAGTAATCTCCAATTCCTTCGTGACCATTTGGGTCAACATAACGCAGAGGGTTATTGTAACAATAATGATATTTGTTAAGCGACTGTGGATTAGCAATATCTGCAT
>JBFLVQ010001208.1:0-1813 GCA_040758525.1 Acidobacteriota bacterium | reverse complement strand
AAAGCCAACCTATTTCACTACTATCCTACCAAAGAGGCACTTGGGTTAGCCGTCTTTGATTACTCTTCAGATGGGTTTAAGGAATGGATAATGCAACAGTTGCAGACCGATACCAAGGATCCAATGAAAAAAGTTGTACAGATGTTTGACACCTCAATAGCTTCCATGCGTGATAATAATTGTAGACTAGGCTGTTTTGTCGGTAATCTTGCTCAAGAGCTAAGCAATCACAATGAGAGTATTCGCATTAAAATCTCTGATCTTTTTAAGCATTGGATAGATGAGCTTGCCACCCTGTTAGAACATGAGCAAGCTACTGGTTATCTTCGTGCTGATTTTAACCCTAAATCGGCAGCAGAAGCGATTATTGCCCTCTTTGAAGGCTCATTATTGATCGCAAAAGCTAGAAAATCCCCAGAAACAATAGAGAATGCTAAACAGATGGCAATCGATTATATCAGTGCATTCAAAAGTTGATTTTTTTTAATTAATAACCTGACCAATCGGTTGGTAGATATTGACTTAAAGGAGAGAATAATGGTTAAAGAGATCTATGTAATTACCGGTGCAACAGGAAATATAGGAAAGAGAATAGCTGAGCAGCTATTACAGAGAGGCAAGAAGGTTCGTGTTATTGGTAGGGAGCAAAATAGGTTAAAGTCTTTAGTTGAGCAAGGCGCCGAGGCTCTGGTAGGAAGCCTAGAAGATAGCGCTTTTTTAACAAAGGCTTTTCAAGATGCTAAGGCAGTCTTTGCCATGATCCCCCCTAATCTTACTGCTAAAGATCTACGTGCTTTCCAAAACCGTGTTAGTGAAGCGTTAGTAAATGCAATTAAAGCAACCGGTGTAACCCATATAGTTACACTAAGCAGCCTAGGAGCTCATGTTGATAGTGGTAGTGGTCCTATCCTTGGTTTGCATGATAGCGAAAAGCAGTTTAACCAGCTTAATAATGTTAATGTGGTGCATTTGCGTCCCTCATTCTTTATGGAGAATCTTCTTAATGGAATACCCACCATTAAGAACCTGGCAATCAATGGTACTCCAATAGATGCGAATATCGCGATACCAATGATCGCTACTAAAGATATTGCTGAGAGAGCGGTTGCGCTACTAGAAACGCTATCTTTCACAGGCAAAAGCAGCCAAGAACTACTTGGCGCCAAAGACCTAACCCTAACAGAAGCAACCAGAGCGCTGGGAGAAGCGATAGGAAAGCCAGATCTAAAGTATGTTCAATTTACATATGAGGACAGCAAAAAGGTAATGTTAGGACTGGGCTTATCAGCCAGTGTAGTCGATGCAATGCTTGAGATGTATGAAGGGATTAATAATGGACTATTAACCCCTACAGAGAGTCGTTCACCAAAGAATACAACACCAACTACGATAGCAGAGTTTGCTAATGAGATCTTTGCCCCAGCTTTTCGTAGTGATCAAGCAAGCCACACGGCTAGATAATATTTAAGACCATTGATGCTCTCCATACAACCGCAGTAGCAGTATGGAGAGCATCAAACTCAATCTGCACTATGTGGTCGTATCTGATTTAGCCTCCTGGGGGAGCGCGAGGGGAAAATAATCCCCCTAGAATTCATTGAGGGATAGATTTTCCCCCTCGCAGTGTTGCCTAATTTAAGCCTTCCATTGTAGTCTCAACTGGGCTACTATCGCCCCAGTTCAAGCTCTTTGAAAACTTCAATTTGGGCGTTCCAGCAGGAAGACTGCTGGGTAAAAATTGAATCGCTTAAAAAACTTCTACCATAGTGGGAAATTAACTGGCCTACGACACAAAACTTGGCGCTAAGGCGTC
>JBFLVQ010001207.1:0-1816 GCA_040758525.1 Acidobacteriota bacterium | reverse complement strand
AATGCCTGATAGATAGCTTGGAAGGTTTGAAAATTGGGAGCATTCTGCAATGCCATCCAATTTTTATCAACAAGCTGCGCCAATTTGTTAGAAGATCTTGGAATCGAGAGTGCACTGAGCGCAACAGGAAACCAGCTATTAGAAGCTCCCAAAAGAATACCCTGCATCTGCTGCTGGCAGGCTTCGTCATCAAATTTGCGTAGATGCGGATGCCGTCCTCGGCAGCGAGGCATACTCTTTTTACCTGGCTCTCCAAAGGCTTCCGACATTGAGCGGTAAGTATTACAGCTATCACATTTAATCCAAACATCTGCGGCTGTGCCCGATACACCAAATTCTTGCAATCTCAATGGGCCTTTACACTCGGTATTGCCTTTGTGAAGAAAGTAGATCCAGGGAAAGTCATCCAGATGTCCATTATTGCAAGCTACTAGGAAACGAGCGGGAATAACTGTTGGTGGTTTTGGTCGTTGGCAACAAATATGCTCGTAACGAGTCTGTTCAGGACGGTATAGATCAGTTTTTAATTTAAATGCTTCTGGTCTGAGCGGTGCCAGTAATCGGCAATAAGGACATAGCACCCAGCCGGGAAAAGGCGCAACCGGAATACCGATCTTTGCCTCATCATCAAAAGCGCTGCCGATCCCTTCAGTTATTGGAGAGATAGGAGCCTGACGAAGTTGTGTTACTTGCATGCCAAGCTCTTTGCGCACTGCTGCCAATAATCGTTCTTCTCCTAATGGGGTCGCGTGTTGGGTCTCCCAATCGTCTAGGCCCATTACTATTACTGACATATTAGGTAGATCAACAACTGCACCAACACCAAATGAATAAAGAATCTGGCTGGGTCTTAATTCTCCTACTCTGCTTTTCTCACTCATTAAGTAACTTCTCCATCCTGAGTTTCGTCACTCTCCTCCATTGACTGAAAAGCCCTTTCCGGCTCATCATCTAAGATCCGATCATCAAGCACCAAGCCAATCGTTGGCTCGACATTGCGTAGCGATCTTAAGCAAGTGAATGGTTGCCATTGCAGCGCAAATGGGTTCTTCAAAAGCCCAATAGTAATACCGTCTCGGCTGCTTTCATAACCAAGCTGGAAACCCCTAGTATTTTGAGCTTGTGCCAACCAGTAGTCGATTTTCGCTTTAAGTTGATCTTCAACATAATCACGGACCTTAGCATTACCAACCGCCCCCGCGCGGTTGGTGATAGTTTTGATGGCTTCAGTTATATATGGATGAGATTTATCAATTCTTCCTGCCAGGTCGTTGCGATTAAATTCTCGGCCGGAAAGCCTGATTAATGAAACCAGCAGTGCTGCTAATCCTCGCTCGATTGCTCCTGGCGCAAATGGTGTGATGGAGAGTGCTTCAACGTGTTTGTAAAAAGTTGCATGATACTGTTCAAAGCTCTCGTAGTGAGAAAGGTCTCTCGGCCTTGCCCAATTGTAAACAGTGAAGACAAGCCCAGGATAGCTGCGTCCCACACGGCTGGTAGCCTGTATGTACTCAGCGGTATTCTTTGGTTGATTGGCAACCGCCATTACTCCTAATCTTTTCACGTCAACACCGACAGAGAGCATGTTGGTGGCAAGCAGAATATCTAATGGCTCTCGATCCGTTACTCTTTCGCGTGCTTTCCGCTTTTCATCTATTCGCTTCTGTCTTTGAGGATCAAATGGCGTTTCCAACCAATCGAGTATTTGTGGAATGTCTGTTGAATTTTTTCGTGAAGTCAGCTCCTCAAAATGCAGTCTCAACCGCTTTGCCAATCCTCTACGATCCATCTTGCTCAAACGTGCTCTAATATTGTC
>JBFLVQ010001206.1:0-1836 GCA_040758525.1 Acidobacteriota bacterium | reverse complement strand
TATTTTAGCTAGCGGTAAGGATAGCGCGCTGATATCAATCGTCTGCGTGTTTCTATAGCAATATTATCATCCATATCAGCGCCACACTCTTTAGCCCAGGACACTATATATTCATCCAGCTCACGTGATACTCCCTCTGGAGTTATTATTCCCATGTCATCAACATAAAAATTGAGATGCTAACTAAGTACACCGTAAACTAAGTTTCCTTACAATCAATTTGAAACAGCTTATACTTAGAATTATCAGGTAAGATTTGTTTGTCGTGAGAATTGAGTTTGTTTCTGGCAGCTTCAAGAGAGAACTGCCAGTTGATTTTGATCTTCTTATCATTACGCTTCATTACGCTGATTGACAATTGTTAATATTTCCTTTCCCGTATCAAAAGATTGTCTGATCATTGATGATTTGAACAGAATGGCAGGCGCATTCTCCGAGTCTTTAGACCGTAGTTAAGCCTGCCATCGCCTGAGAGGACGATAAAAATATTGCTGATTCGCTTATGTTTTGCTAGCATAGCAACCATTGTTAGGTAACTAATAATCATACCCGCAGGAACGCGGGGGAGTGTGCGTCCAGGAGCAGATAAGACCTTTAGCCTAATGGCTGAAAGGCAAGCTCGCAAAACCATCAATGATGGAAGTCAACGCGAACCTGGTAGTAATTGTGTAGGATACTGTCGTGAGATAGCGTCTCGAACCCAGAAAGCTTTAGCATTTATGCCAGAGAAGTTCACTGATCGCGAGTAAGAGCAATTAAGAATTACTAATCGTGCTGTTGCACCCAATTGGCAATCTGAAATATTGTCAGAGGTGCTAAGCGATATTCATCACTAAGCGCCTCTGACGGAACTCTTGGAGTTAGAAGAACCGCACTGAATAGGTAAAACGTACTCCTCGTCCAACCTCGGGCGCAAAATCCTTAATGAAGGAGAGATGGTTACGATAGAGACGATCGCCGAGATTGAAAGCATTGACTGAGAAGACCTGAACCGTATGCTTGAGTGCATAGGTGTAAGAAGCAGTTAGATTGAAAACTGTATAACCAGCGGTACGTGTTTCAGTAGGAAAGAATCGATCTTGATCTTTTGCCATAATAACCTCTGGTACAAATCGCAATCCTTTATAGGTCGCTTCAAACCCTATGCGTCCGCGCAAGGGTGGAATACGTGGCAATGGAGTATCAGTATCGGTCAATTCAGCATTGACATAATCAAGTCCACTGATAAGCCAGAGATTGCGTAATAGACCGACTTCCAATTTCGCTTCTGTACCAATATAACGTGTATCAGCTTGAGCATAATTTGCCACGATCAGACCATCTTCTACATCGCCAGTTGGGGCAAGAAAAACAAAGTCTTGTAGGTTGTAGTAGAAGAAGCTTGCTTCTGCGCGGGCGCGACTTGATGATTGACGAAATGATAATTCAATACCGTCTCCGCTTTCGCGCTTGAGGTTGGTATCACCGATCTCAAAAGTAGCATTGCCTGGATGTGGACCGAAATTATATAACTCTTCCAATGCTGGTGCTCGATAAGAGTGGCTATAGTTGGCAACAAATGCACCGCCACTCCAAACCGGAATACGCACACCCAACGCAGCAGATGCGCCATTGAAGGTGCGATTACGTACTACTCGATCAGTTAACAGAGTAGTGTCATAACCGGTATGTTCAAAACGTCCACCGATCTGCAACAATAAATGTTCGAAATCTATCTTCTGCAGACCAAAGAGGGCAAAGGAGTTCTGTTTAGTAGGTGGGGCCAGCGCTTCTTCCCCGATGGAAGTATAATCCCGGTAGATACCAGAAAAACCGAAAGCACCAGAATATTTGCCA
>JBFLVQ010001205.1:0-1843 GCA_040758525.1 Acidobacteriota bacterium | reverse complement strand
AACTCATCCAATTGCACATTAGCATGGCGATTAGCTGGCTTAATAGAGAAAAGGCAGAGAATAAAATTGTTCTTCTCCAGATCGGCTCGCCGTTTCTCTTTTTCCAAAGCAGCATAGAAGAATTTGTTGTAGAGCGTGTCTAGATCTTTGGCAGTATCAGGGGATTGCTCATCCTTCTTGAGCAGTACACGTATATGGCGGCGCGCTGTCTGTAGGTAATTACGCACCAGCTTCTCCTCTATGCCCAGTTGTTCACTAATGTCTTTGTAGGTCAGGCCTTCGTAATAATGTAAGTAGACACACTCTTGTTGCTTCTCATCTAAGGTGAGTAAGTAGGGCATTATCTGTTGCTGTGGACTAGTAAGACGTATCACTGCCTTTACATCAAAATTATCGAGTGCCACGATCTGCATTTCGCGACTGTTTTTGCGTCTCAAATTGGCCAGTGATAGCTCGGTAAACTTATATAGCCAGGTAGTAAATTTTGCCTTTCCATCAACACGGAATACCTTAAGCTTCTCCATCAGATCTATGAAGATCTGCTGTACCATGTCATGTGCAGCACTCTCTGATAGGTAGCGACAAGCATAACTGCATAGACTATCAAAATGGCGTTGGTAGAGCGTAGCAAACGCCTCCTGATCACCAGCTTGATAGCGCATAATCAGATCTGAATCACTATGTTGAACAATTGACTTGGTTGGTAAGGCGACCTCTGTTGCAACAGTAATTTTGGCTGGCAACATAGTGGTAGATTCAATCACTGCGTCGTCATTATGGGCGGTTGCAACAAAAGCTTGATCGGTTGGGTTAGCGGCATAAAGCTTCAAGCTATCACTTATATAATCACCTTTGAAATAGTGAGTGGGTTCGTCAAGCCGCACTACTATTAGGTTACCTGCTACTAACCCCGCCGCGGTAAGGGACTGCAGTGCGTTTTGCACAGTGGTCTTACTGAGTGCACACTTCTTGGCAAGGATACGTATGCTGGGTCGATTGCCAAGACAGAAACTATCTTTGTATTTAACCAGAGATGCTTGCTCAATACAGGCGAGAAAGACTTTTATTGCCGTCGGGGAGAGGCTATGGTAACAGGAAAAAAGATGTGTAGTAGCGGCTTGGCGAGCTATTTCAAGCAGCTTGGTCTCAACCATCGCAGATTGACGGCTTGTATTCATAGACCTTTCCAGATGATTAGTAGAGGGAAGCATTTTATTGAATATCGGTTAATAACATCAAGTCTTTTGATAGCCCGCTTTTGCTCTTAGCAGCTATGATTATTCTTCAGCCCGGAAAGGATTCAGAGTGACTAGCAATAATATTAGTGGCCATAAGATAGGGAAGGCATATTGATTGCAAAATTCTATTACCGCAACAGCTATATAGTCTTGACGAGAGTGTTGTGATTCCACCCGACGACCATCTGGGTGTGTTGGTATTAAGCGGCCAAATCCTGTACGTAGCGCTAGTCCTGCACTTGCATAGAGGAGTAGGATGGGCAGCCAATGTTCAGTGGTCATCATCAACCAATTGATCAATATGACTGCAAATAACACTACCGCTAATTTCCAGAATGTTACAATGAATTTTGCTTGCCACATACTGAGAAAGCCACATCATGATAGGTTGTTACCGTTGCATGATGTCCCTCCTAAAATTAAGGTGCAGAGGGTAGAACCCCTGTTGCTTTCTCCCGCGCCTTGTTAGTACCTGAGAGACCATCCCACAGACTTTTCAAAGTGGTAAAATCCTTCTCCATTATTTTTCAAAGTGAAAACAATGCTCTTCCTTAAGAATAGTTATTAATATATTTAAGTTACTAAACTGGCTGGAGTTAGAGTAA
>JBFLVQ010001204.1:0-1848 GCA_040758525.1 Acidobacteriota bacterium | reverse complement strand
ATTCGCAAACACGAGATGATGAATGCTGGCAAGATAATCGGGATTAGAAATTTCTACTTTCTAGATCAGAAAGATAATAACTTTACCCTTGATGTTAATGAAGTATTTAAAGGTCTATGGGATATCGATTATGTTAAAAGAAGGTTGAACGAGATAGTTAGCCAGGGAAACTATCAGTATATTTTTACTCTCTTGCCCACTACAGGAACCCATGGTCATCATAAAGGTGCAACCATCCTGGCACTGGAAACAGTAAAGAGTCTTCCTGCAGAAAAGCGACCCGTGATACTGGGTTGTCAGTTATTGAATAAAGATACTAAATTCGAATTTCAAGAATTGGAAGGTTTTCCAATCACTAAGATCAAAAAGGATGCCCCAGTTTTTTCTTTTGATCGCACACAAAAGTTGGGCTTCAGAGATAACCTTACCTACAAGATCATTGCCAATTGGTTGATTGCCGAACATAAATCGCAAGGATTATTACAGATGGGAATGAGTATGGGTGAGCTAGAACGGTTCTGGTTCTACGATATCAATGATGCTGCCAAGATCGCAGCAACCGAAAGCCTCTTTAAACAACTAACCGTTGTTACCTTTAAAAAGCGGGAATATTAAGAAGAGAGGGAAAAAGAGCGATGGCTAAGATATCTTTGCCCTATGGGCAGCAGGAGATCGATTTTGAATATGATCCCAATCAGTGGGAGGCTCTTGCTGCTCCTGCCAGCGATCTAAAGGTTGTCTCTAAAAATGATATCCTAGTAGCGCTGGCAAACCCTATTGATGGCCAACCACTCGAAGAGATCGTAGATGTTGGCGAGCAGGTTCTCATCGTTGTCTCTGATAAGACACGTGCAACTGCCAGTGATCGAGTTGTGCCACTATTGGTAGGACGTCTGCTCGAATGTGGCCTGCGTATCAGTGATATCAGTGTTATCTTTGCCACTGGTATACATCGCCAACCTACAGAGTCAGAAAAACGTCAGTTACTTACCGATGCGATCTATGAGGCAATACGCCATTATCATCATAATCCTGCCAATGCTGCCGAACTTGTTTATCTTGGTGACACACCCAAAGGGACACCAGTGGAATTAAATCGCCATTTGGTAGAAGCCGATCATGTTATTCTTACCGGCTCGATAGGGTTTCACTACTTTGCTGGATTTACCGGCGGTCGCAAGTCTGTACTACCAGGACTTGCTTCTGCTCAGGCAATTGCACGCAATCATCTACTGGCAGTAGATTTCTCTGCTGGGGTAACACGCCGTGCCGGTGTAGGCTCAGGTAGGCTGGATGGAAATGCTGTGCACGAAGATATGGAACAGGCTTGTGCGCTACTTGCTCCCTCATTTGTTGTTAATACTGTGCTCAATGAGCAACGTGAAATTGTACAGATTTTTTGTGGTGACTGGCGTACTGCCCATCGTCGTGGCTGTGCTGAATATGCTGAACGGCATACTGCCTATATTGATGAGAAACGTGATCTGGTAATTGCCAGTTGTGGAGGCACACCTAAAGATATAAATCTGATTCAGGCTCATAAAGCGCTTGATATGGCAGTCGGTGCGCTTAATGAAGGCGGTAATATAATACTACTAGCAGAATGTCAGGATGGACTTGGTCGTGATGATTTCTTAAATTGGTTTGAATCACCTAATGCTGCTGCAATAGGTGAACGGTTGCAGGAGAATTATCAGGTCAATGGTCAAACTGCTTGGGCACTGGCTACTAAAACAGAACGGTTCCGTATTACTCTGGTATCCCAACTCTCTCCTGATCTAGTAGGTAAAATGGGTATGCAGGCTGCCCCTGATCTGGCTACTGCACTAGCAACTTTGCCTAGTAGAG
>JBFLVQ010001203.1:0-1860 GCA_040758525.1 Acidobacteriota bacterium | reverse complement strand
TATCCAGCCGACTAAGTTTTACCCAATTGCTGGATAGAGTAAGAGAAGTAACACTAGCAGCATATGCACATCAGGATCTGCCATTTGAGAAGCTGGTGGAGGAGCTTCAGCCTAAGCGTGATTTAAGTCGTAGTCCATTCTTCCAAGTAATGATTGTATTGCAGAATGCTCCAATGGTGCCGCTGCAACTACCAAACCTAACACTCAGTACCATTCCAGTAGAGAGTCAGGTTGCCAAGTTTGATTTAAGTGTAATAGTGACAGAGACAGAAACAGGTTTATCTGTAAACTGGTGGTATAGCACAGAACTGTTTGATGAGACTACAATCGAGCGAATGGCTGGACACTTCACAACACTGTTAGCAACTGTGGTGGAGAACGCAGAGCTACAGTTGCGGGAACTGCCCTTATTAAATAAAGCAGAGCGTCAACAACTATTAGTAGAATGGAATGACACATTCGTTGAGTATGGTAATAAGAGTTGTATACATCAGCTATTTGAGTCACAAGTTAATAGCACACCAGATGCCATTGCAGCAGTTTTTGAAAATGAGCGACTCACGTATCAACAACTCAATAGCAGAGCTAATCAGATGGCCCATTACCTAAACAGTCTTGATGTAGGTCCAGAGACTGTGGTGGGTATATGTCTATATCGCTCTTTGGAAATGGTAGTAGCAATATTAGGAGTTCTCAAAGCAGGCGGTGCCTACATTCCTATTGAACCTGACCATCCTGAGCAAAGGCTTGCTACTATTATCAAGAGTGCACAAATAGATGTGTTGCTAACTAATCAACAAATATTAGAGAGATTGCCACAAGATAATCTATCATCGATTTGCTTGGATAGAGAATGGCCAGAGATTGCTTGCCAAAGTAGTGAGAATCCATCCAATAGTATTAACTACGATAATATTGCATATGTTCTCTTTACCTCTGGATCAACTGGAGAACCTAAAGGTGTAATGATCCTTCACAGTGCCATTGCCAATCATATGCTATGGTTGCAGCAGAACTTTCCACTAACTGCAATGGACAAAGTCCTACAAAAGACGCCATTCAGTTTTGATGCTTCTGTATGGGAGTTCTATGCGCCACTCTTATCAGGCGCCTGTCTGATTATGGCACAGCCACGAGGACATCAAGATAGCAATTATCTGATCAATACAATAAAAGAGTATGGTGTCACCGTCATTCAGTTAGTTCCCACATTACTACAGATGCTACTAGCAACAGAAGAGTTCAAAGATTGCACTAGTTTGAAAAGAGTTTTTTGCGGTGGTGAAGTACTTTCGTTAGATCTAGTAGAAAAATTTTCTACTTGTTCAAAGGCAACAATATGCAATCTTTATGGACCAACTGAAGCAACTATTGACGCGAGTTATTGGGTGTATGAGCAAAACAGTTCACTCTACACAGTTCCGATAGGGAGACCGATCAACAATACCGAGCTTTATATCTTGGATCAAAATTTTCAACCTCTGCCTATAGGGCTGCCAGGTGATCTCCATATTGGAGGAGTAGGGCTGGCGAGAGGCTATCTCAATCGTGCAGATTTGACCGCAGATAAGTTCATACCCAATCCATTCAGTAGTGAAGCAGGAGCAAGACTCTATCGCACTGGAGACCTGGCCAGATATTTACCAGATGGCAATATAGAGTACCTTGGACGCATTGACCAACAAGTAAAGCTAAGAGGCTATCGCATTGAGCTAGGTGAGATAGAGTCAGTGTTGAAACAACACTCTATGGTGAAAGATGCGATAGTTATTGCTAGAGAGGATGAGCCGGGCGATAAGCGATTAGTAGCATATCTGATAAGTGAGCAGCAGTTCGATGTCAGCGAGTTGCGCAGCCATC
>JBFLVQ010001202.1:0-1863 GCA_040758525.1 Acidobacteriota bacterium | reverse complement strand
CCAGACACAAAACGACTTACAGAAATCGGTATAAGAGTTCGAGTTATCCGGGAATCTGGGCATTCAATGGCTTGGGAGAATCCATCTGGTTTGGCAAGAGCAATTGGTGCATCTCTCAAGTAAGAATACCCAACAACCAATTCCAGCGGATTCGAATGTCCGCTGCGCATCCATTCTCACCGCTGAAGCTTGGCGTTAGGTGCCCGGAATTCTCGCGGCACTGTGCCAGAAAGGAGTATTACATGCCTGTTGACACAATCGCAGTTGCAAAGCTTCTCTTGGATGCTGTGAAGCTCCTTGATGGGAAATTCACTGACCACGATCAAAAGGAGTACAGAAAACTTCTCCGTGGGTTAACCGACTATCGTCTCCTTACCAGCCCATACAACGCAGAGTACGCAGGTGCCGTCATAGCATCGGCACAAGAACTCCGTGAGTTCCTAGTCTCAACAGCGCAGGCACTTCCAGAGAAGAGCGGGCTTGAGCAAGGTATTTTGGCTCTCGGTCGAACAGTTCGTCAGTTTCTCAGCGAGGTTGATAGTATCGAGTCTGATATACGCCACCAGCTACAAATCATCGAAACGAATACTGCATCTGGAGTACAGCTAGATGAGTCTAGCACCAACTTGCTCACACATTGGAAACGCAATGGCTATCCTGGGTGCTTGCTTGGGAACAACTATAATCTCAACGTAATGAAGATAGAGTGGGAAGGATATCGAATTCAGTTCCTGGTAGCACTGGGCACTCTTCGCGGGCAGTTTGGTGTCCCGCTGTCTGCTCTCTGCGAACTGATGTCAACGGAGTTACCAGATGACCTTGCCTCTCTAACGCCCGGTCTTGAGGCACTACAGAAAGACACCTAACATCCGATCCAGCGGAGCGTGCCCAACGGAGGCTTCGATTACTCCCAATATTTCAGGGCGCGCCCGCTGATCGTGGCCGTTAGGCGGCATTAGTCTATTACCTATAACACGCGCAATTTATTATTGCTAAAGATATTATCAGTAATTACAATGTAATTATCGAGATTGAAAAACCTAGAGGAAATATGAAAGCACAAATAATAAAAATAGGAAACTCTCAAGGAATAAGAATACCTAAATCCATTTTAGAACAAACTGGACTTAAGGATGAAGTTGAGCTTGAGATAGAAAATAACAAAATAATTATTCAGCCAGTAAAAAAGCCTAGACAGGGTTGGAATGAAGCTTTTCGGGAGATGGCTAAACGTGGCGATGATAAGTTAATAGATGAAGATCTAACCGGCAAAACCTCTTGGGATAAAGAGGAATGGGAATGGAAATAAAAAGATTTGAAGTTTACCTTATTGATCTTGATCCCACAAAAGGAAGTGAAATACAAAAAACCAGACCTTGTTTAGTAATTTCACCAGATGAAATGAATAAGCATATTAACACTATCATCATTGCGCCAATGACAACACAAGGTAAAGTTTATCCTACCCGAGTAGAATGCAAGTTCAAGAATAAGAAAGGGCTTATTGTTCTTGATCAAATTCGAACAGTGGATAAAACCAGATTAATAAGAAAATTAGGCGCAATAAACTATCAAACTCAGATAAAAGTACTTGATGTATTAGCAGAGTTGTTTGCGCCATAATAGCCGCCTAACAAGGTGCTGCACCTGACTCGGTAAACATGGCCTCATCATTCGGCTCGCTGATGCTCGCCTCATTCTTCGGCCAGTTTACCTCGCAGGTGAGCTAAGTATAACGTAACATAAGTTTTTTGACGATAGATTTGGAATTGATTATAATAGGAGGCATGAAAAAAGCAAACCTAAAATTAAGCAAAACAGATCGAGAATATTTAGAGAGCCTTTTGAAAAAAGGGAAATTAA
>JBFLVQ010001201.1:0-1864 GCA_040758525.1 Acidobacteriota bacterium | reverse complement strand
CTTCAGAAATGCCGAACTCTTTAAATAGATCTGCAAAAACTTCTTCTGCTGCTCGACCTTCCCCTCGCTTCATTGAAGCCAGCCCGCGCCGGATACCTGCAATTGCCTCTAAGCGATCTTTCATCCTTTCAGTCCTGTCTAAAAGCCCCTGATAGGCAGCGGCGTCTTGCACAACTACCTTGGCTTTGCCGTGAACAGTTAAAACTACGGGCTCGCCAGTCTCTTCTAGCTGCTTGATAATCTTGTTGGTCTCTCGCTTAAATGTGTTCAATGGTTGAATATCTCGGCTAATATGCATAAATACCTCGCTTCCTTTGCATCCTCTTCAATGCTACAAAGATGCGTTGTTAATGTCAATTCGTATTCAGCCAACTGAGCATAACTCTTTTATCTGGGTCTGATTTGGCGTCGCACTACGCAACTATCAAAAGTGGGAGGCTGGTTATACCGAGCCCAACCCCAAGCTGCCTTCCATCTGTGCCGGATGTTGCAGGAGTATGAGTCTAAAAAACTGAGGAAAAGGTATGAACAGAACCCATCGTGAAACGGATGTTCCACGCGAATTTTTGCAATGCAAAAATTCAACGGATTTTAAGCTGTTGAAGACTACAATATATAGTGGTAGGATGGTAGATTACTAGATGCCAAATTATTAAGTAGCTGATAATAAAAGGGTTTTACATAATAAGGTATTATACGACCCAATATATGGTACTTAACCCCCTTTCTCTATTGGTTATCAGACTCTATATTTTATTAGAAATGTGATTGTGATTACGCCTACAGCGGGTACAGCTATTACGGGTATTAGCCACATTCTATTAATAATTATCAATAGTCAGAGCTTTATTTTTGGATCGTTCTCATATGCTGACCCTATATGGCATAACATATTCAATACCTCAGCAAAAAGCTCGAACAGGGATTTGAGCCGAGATATATCTTTAATTATTCCTTCGACCTGAAAGTACAATTCATCCACTCCAGCAGGAAACCTTTCGCCAAACCAGCCTTCATCATCCTTCACCGCTAGATAAATTGAAGGTTGAGCTTGTATTAGTTCACGAATCTTCAGATTCTTAAATAATTCCTGAACCTTATTCCGATTATTGCCCTTAATGATAAATTCTTGATCAAATTCTGGATAGCCACATTCAATATCTTCTGTTCTAAGATAACTTGCTATACCAAAGAGGGGCTCAAGTTTTTCAAATTTTGGCCCACCTACTTCAATATCTTGCATACCACATAGTTTGCCTAACCTGCTAAAGAAACTCTTTCGATAAATCTTAAAACGAAAACCATCTTTATTTACATATGGCGCCCTGATTCGAGTAAAATCAACTTTTGCATTGAAGGAATCCAAAGTGACAACCCATTCTCTTACTTGAACACGTACTTTACTGCCACCATTCCAGACTCTTCCTTTTACAAATTCCCCACCAATTTCACTACAAAGCTGTTCCCATATCTCATCTTTGCTTAGCCCAAAAATATTTCTCATCTGCTGTACTCCCTATAAATTTTGAACATATCCATTTTTATCATGGGCATTTTTGCACATATCGCCAAATCGGTACATTCCAAGTTCGGTGGTTTTTGTACCACTACTATTACTACCCCATTATCACCTCATTACCATTACTAAAGGTGAGGGTCACGACTTTGAAAGATATAAGTAATTATGCAGGGATCAAGAGCTGAAGAACCTGATCAACAGATTTACCCTGATTAAATAGATTATTGGCCAATTTGAGAATGGAAGAAAAAGCCTGCCTAACTAAACAGCGAATCTTCTGACCAAAGGTTATTTGACCATTGGCAAACGAAAATTTCTCAGATTTCGAAGGCACAGTATCAGTAG
>JBFLVQ010001200.1:0-1873 GCA_040758525.1 Acidobacteriota bacterium | reverse complement strand
ACTCCAACCCATTGGTTGAGTGTGAATTGGGATGGCTGGCAGTTAGATGCCGAGTTACAAGGTACGACAACAACATCTGCAATACAGGAGATAGCAATCAGACCATCAGAAGGTAGAGAAGCATTTAAGTATCTTTTCTCCTTTAATGCAACAGATCAGATCATAGTATCGACAACAGATCTAAGAGTTAGAATCGAACAATGGATTAGTAAAAAGATTTTGCCTAATGCTGTACATGTTGATGGAATTGCTAAATTAGTTCATACAAGACCATCCTTACAGAATTCTTATGTATCACCTAGAAATGATCTTGAAACCAGCATCAGCAGAATTTGGCAGGAGTTATTGGGAATGGCAGAGGTTGGTATTTACGATAATTTCTTTGAGTTAGGAGGAACTTCATTACTTGCTACACAAATTATTACTCGTATAAGAGATGAATTTCATGCTGATGTGCCATTGCGTACATTGTTTGAAGAACCTACCATAGCAAATCTAGCAATGGCAGTTACTCAAGTAATGGGCAAACAGAAAGAGAGTCCTATCAATAGGGTCAGTCGCAATACATCACCAAAGTTACTGGCAGAATTGTATCGTCTTTCAGATGAGGAGGTGAAAGAATTACTTAAAAGTGCCTTAGCAGAAAGAAGCTTGGGAAAGTAAACATCAACGCCAGTAACTCCAAAATTAATAAAGCCTAGTTGGAGCAACAACACTACTACTTGGACATGCTAGTTTTTTGGCTCTACAGGATTAGTGTTGGCAAATTAGCAGAGTTGGTAATGAAAAGGAGAGCAATTGATGAGTGATATTCCGGTGGATATAGATGAGCTTTCACCATATCAGCAGCGTGCATTACTTGTACACTTGTTGCAGGAAAAGGCTGGCAAGCCAAGAGTGTTTCCTGTCTCCTTTGCTCAACAACGGTTGTGGCTCATCGATCAACTAGAAGTCAATAATACTGCTTATAACATTCCAGTAGTAGTACGTCTAGATGGATCGCTCAATGTGATTGCATTTAAGCAAAGCATAGACGAGATAGTAAGACGTCATGAAGTATTGCGAACTACCTTTACTACCATTGATGGACAGCCGGCACAGGTTGTTGCACCATCATTAAACTTGACTTTACCAATTGTCGATTTACGAGACTTGCCATACACAGATAGAGAGGTACAAGCCCACCAATTAGCCATTAAAGAGATGCAAACCCCTTTCAATCTATCTGAAGGTCCACTTCTACGGGTTACACTATTGTACCTTCACGAGAAAGAACAGGTGGTTCTATTTACTATGCATCACATTATCTCAGATGGCTGGTCTATGGATCTGCTCATTCATGAAGTAGTTGTTATTTACCGAGCCTTCTTAGATGGAAAACCTTCTCCATTACCTGAACTACCTATTCAATATGTTGATTTTGCTCAATGGCAAAGAGAGCGGTTACAAGGAGATCTATTGCAGGAACAGCTTAGCTACTGGCAGTGTCAGTTGACTGGCGCGCCGACAATGTTGGAATTACCTACTGATAGGTCACGCCCTGTTAGGCAGACTTTCAATGGTGCAAATCAGTCTTTATTGTTGCCAAATAAGCTCAAGGTAGAATTAAGAGCATTAAGCCTTAATGAGAGAGCCACACTTTTTATGACACTGTTAGCGGCATTCAATGTTTTACTCTTTAGGTATACTGGCCAGCAAGTGATTCTAGTAGGCTCTCCCATTGCCAACCGAAATCATAGAGAGATTGAAGATTTGATAGGTTTTTTTGTTAATACTCTAATCTTGCGCACTGATATTACTGGAGAGCTAAGTTTTCACCAGTTGTTGGCACAGGTGAAAGAAGTCGCACTAGGAGCATATGCTCACCAAGATT
>JBFLVQ010001199.1:0-1880 GCA_040758525.1 Acidobacteriota bacterium | reverse complement strand
TCAAATACCCAAATAATAGATAATCAAAATGGGACTAGATCCGGTAATACTCTTATTGGTATAGATCTGGCAGACGTCAAACATATCTATATTGGTTCGTTTGGGGATCATCCACTTAATGAAGGCTTACGCAACAATATAATAACAAAGATATCCGCCAGCGGTAGATTAAATGTAGTAACAGATCTGAATAACGCAGATGCCGTACTGAAAGGGAGTATAATGCAAGATAATCACATTTCCGTGAAATTGATTAACCGACCTGGCATTGTCTTATGGGCCAAAGATATCGATATTAATAGTAAAGCCGATTTTGTCGAAAGTGCCGCCACAACAATTACTAGCCAATTACTCAAAGATATTAATGAAGCACGCCCTGAGAGCTGAACTGCTGCTATCTTAATAATCTCTTATCAAGATCGACGTTAATGTTGTAAATGAGCGACTGGTAAGGTACACCTGTTGATTCATTAACTGTCAACGCAGGATTTTTCTACTTGAGCAAGTCATCCATTATTATTTAAGTGAGGATATATGTCATCAATATACGATCTACAATTTACTAGATTAAACACTACAGCAAATACAGATTCAACAGATACTAATGGCTTCATAACAGAAGAGACACCTCAGCCGAGTCCGTTTCAAACCGACCAAGCTAACTCGGCTAACTCACAGACACAAGCAACAACTAACAATCAAACAGTGGCAATACGTGATGGTATTATTAACAACTACCAGAAATTTGCCTTGCAGCAAAAACTGACTAAAGAGATCATACAACTACCACAAAAGGTTGAAACCAGAGAAGAGATTAACATTGACGTTCTGATTCCTCAGGGTCGCACAGAAATAACAGATACTGAATGGAAACAGGGTGCCGCAAGAGGCTATTATCAATGTAAGGGTCTGACATTTAGTCAAGCAGCGATTGAAGAGGCAGCCGCAACTCTTTGGGTTGTAGAAAAAGGAAAGCCTGACTATGTGCGAGACAAAGATGGAAATATAAAACTCGATTCGAATAATCAACCGATACCAGCTTATCATATCTCATTTACTCCCAAAAGTGGCACAATACAAGAGAACTTTAAGGCGAACGAGGCTAAAGATGCTCGTGAAAATCTTGATCAATTTATTCCCGAAGCGGAACGAATTACCCAAATTGGTACCCCTGCTATTGCAGGAACAACTGTGGAAGAGCGATGGCAACGTGTTAAGCAGATCTATCAGGAGAATTATGGTGACCAAACCACTCAAGAAGCCATAGATGAGATATTTTCTCTTGGGAATCTGACACTACTTGGCGCAATGGAAGTAGGAATGAAAACCGCAGCAGCACCAGTTTTAGTTGCAGGTATGGCAGCTAAGATGACGATAGTAGATGCTCCTCGCTGGTATAGTGAAGGGGTTGATATTAAGAAATTAGTTTATGGTGCAGAGAAACCTAGTGATTTGGAGAAAGCCGCAGAAAAACTGGCAGAATTGTCTAAAGAGGTGAAAGTAATAGCAGGGACAGCCATCATTGGAGGTGTAGTAAATGGTATTGAAAAGGGTATTACTCGCCTTCCAGAAATAAAGGTTCCCAATATTACCCCAACCGGAGAAGCAGTTGTGACTCAAGGAGGGCCACCGCTCAACTGGAAGATGCCGATTGAAACACAACTAGGTCCAGGATTACCAATTGGCGATTTTGTTAAAGATGTAGGCATTAGCGCGGGCAAAGGTATGTATGGTGGCACGGTTGGTATGGGTAGAGAAATTTTAGAGCCATTAGAGGCGAGAGGAAATAGATCGCTAAGCTCGTCAAAGAAAGGAAATACGCCAGCCGCTCAAGGGGATGAAGTATTAAAGACAGATCTAGATAGTTTTATCAAAGAGGT
>JBFLVQ010001198.1:0-1886 GCA_040758525.1 Acidobacteriota bacterium | reverse complement strand
GAGACCTGGCTCGTTACCTTGAGGATGGCAACATAGAGTTCCTTGGTCGTATTGATCATCAAGTCAAAGTTAGAGGTTATCGTATTGAATTAGCAGAGATCGAAGCAACATTGATGAGTGAAGCTTCTGTAAAAGATAGTCTGGTAATGGCTAGAGAGGATGTGCCGGGTGACAAGCATTTGGTCGCTTATATCGTACCGGATCCCCAACATCTGGTTTTAGAAGAGAAGACTACCACTGCCGCACACCAACAGATTGAGCAATGGCAAACCCTCTATAATGATATTCATGGTCAGACATTTGCTGGTCAAGATTCAACATTCAACATTACTGGTTGGAATAGCAGCTATACAGGTCAACCCATTCCTGCCCAAGAGATGCGTGAATGGGTTGATTATACTGTTGAACGTATACTGGCACTACAGCCACAATCTGTGTTGGAGATAGGTTGTGGAACGGGATTACTACTATTTCGTATTGCCAAACATTGCGCCGAATACTGTGCTACAGACTTTTCACAAAAAGCATTAGATTATGTTTGGAATCAACTACAGGAACAAGAAGGAGAGTTAGGCAGGGTCTCGCTAATATGTCAGCCTGCAGATAGTTTTGCAGGGATAGCAACAGAGAAGTTTGATGTAGTTATTCTTAACTCAGTAATTCAGTATTTCCCAGGTATAGACTATCTGATTAAAGTTTTGGAAGGAGCAGTAAAAGCAGTTAAGCCAGGTGGAGCGATCTTTGTTGGTGATGTACGCAGCTATACTTTATTGAAAGCCTTTCACACATCTGTACAACTCAGTCAAGCGCCAGCTCGACTATCTCGTTTGCAATTACAACAGCGAATAGAAAGATACTTGGCACAAGAAGAAGAATTGACTATTGATCCATCCTTCTTCAGTGCTTTACAGCATTATTTACCAAGGGTTGGCGGAGTAGAGATAAAGCTCAAACACGGACAGTATCATAATGAATTGACCGGTTTTCGTTATGATGTGATACTACATGTAGGGGATAGCAAAAATTCTCTCAGAGATGTTGAATGGATGGATTGGCAGCCAGATTTAACTGTATCAACGATTGCGCAGTTGTTAATGGAGCGTGCACCAGTTGCATTCGGTATTCGTAATATAACAAATGCGCGTTTGCAAACAGCCGTTAAGGCCGTCGAATTGCTAAAAAATGGGGCGAGTTTAGCGACAGCAGCAGAGTTACGTCAGACGTTACAGTCAGAGTTTTATCAAACTGCAATTGATCCTGAAGAGTTTTGGGCTTTATCAGAGCAGTTACCTTACCGGATCAATATCAGTTGGTCAGATTATAGTGCAGATGGTTGCTTTGATGTGATTTTTAGTCAGCAGCCTGATGGAACGTTAATGCCAGCAATGGCTGGTTCTTACAAGCCTTGGAGTGAATATGCCAATAATCCTATACGAGGAAAATTGGTACGTGATGCTATTGGACGACTAGCCCCACAATTACGAAGTCTATTAAGCGAGAAATTACCTGAATACATGATTCCATCTGCTTTTGTAATCTTGGATGGTTTACCACTAACACCCAATGGCAAAGTAGATCGCTCCGCCTTGCCTGCTCCTGAGCAAATAAGGCCACAATTGGAGAGCCATTATGCTACACCACGCAACACCTACGAAGAAGTAATTGCTAAGATATTTTCAGATCTACTAAGAATTGATAGAGTTGGTATATACGATAATTTTTTTGAGTTAGGCGGACATTCATTACTAGCTACTCAAGTAGTCTCTCGCTTGCGGGAACTGTTACAAGTAGAATTGCCATTACGCAATCTATTTGAATCACCTACTGTAACTGCATTGGCTGATATAGTAATAGCAACTTGCAACACAGGAAATGGTAACTTAATA
>JBFLVQ010001197.1:0-1894 GCA_040758525.1 Acidobacteriota bacterium | reverse complement strand
CGCTCACACTACGCAATCCCAATGGGCTGGAA
This sequence comes from Acidobacteriota bacterium, assembly GCA_040758525.1. Classification (GTDB taxonomy): domain Bacteria; phylum Acidobacteriota; class Blastocatellia; order Chloracidobacteriales; family JADJPF01; genus JBFLVQ01. The sequence goes on along the minus strand of JBFLVQ010001197.1, from coordinate 1,862 downwards.
GTAAAGGAGACACTTGCTGTTATTCCTAGTGCCATTGGTCCTAGTCCCTTAACTGTCTCTGACATTCAGCAGATTATTGCTCAAGGTGTCTCTGCCGCCATCAAACTCGGCTTTGCTGGCACATTCGTAGTTTTGGATCGCGAAGCGAATGTTTTAGCAATCTTCCAAATGCGTGGCTCTCCCAAGAGCTTGGTAATTAAAGATTTAGGGTTGGCAAGACCGCTTAGCGATCCGCGCGGCGGATTAGAGGGTATAATGCTTACCCCTAAAGCCTTAGGTGGCCTTAACCCGGTCGTTGCAGCCTGTATCTCTAAGGCTGGAGTAGGATCGTTCTTTGGTACGCAGGGTAATGCATTTTCAACCCGCTCAGCGGCCTGGATCATCCGTGAGAATATTCCCCCCTTTACCAGAAATAGGGTTAGCGGCCCGCTCTTTGGTGTACAGATTTCCAGCCTTGGCTGCAGTGATATCAAACAACCAGGTCTACCCTTTGGGTTGGCTGGTGACACTGGTGGCTTCCCAATCTATAAAAATGGAGTTATGGCTGGTGGTCTAGGTGTGGAATTGAATGGTGAGTATAATGTTGCTCTTAATCGGAGAGAAGACTTGGCCAAACCGATTAATGGCACCTCTAACAGTGACGAAAATACTGATCGTGGACTTTATATTCGCGAAGGAATAGAAGAGATAGTTGCTGTAGCAGCTTTGAGAGGATTTGAGGCGCCAGATGCAATTACGGCAGACAAGATACTTGTTGATGCCATTAAACTGCCCTACTTTAGGCCACTAACTGTGCCGAGTTTCACTACCCTCTCGTTTAGGGATTTGCCTGGCAAACTGCTACCGCTGCCTGGTGAAACAACAGCAAGAATTCGTGCTGGTGTACCAACACGCTTCCGTGACATTACTCTACGCGATCGCTCAGTACGTGTTGACAACCGTTTCTTCCCATTCAAAAACAGTCGTGCTGCCGCTGGACTTACCGCTTCCGATGTAGAACAGATGCTTTTCCAAGCGGTTAAGGAAGCTAACCGGGTACGTGCGGCAATTCGTCGTCCTATTGAGGTGCCGGCTGAGGTTAATATTACTGTAATTGATGATGATGGTAATATTCTCGGTCTAGTCAGCACCCCAGATGCACCTGTTTTTGGCTTTGATGTCTCGGTAGAGAAGGCACGGGCTACTGTGCTCTTTAGTCGTCCAGATGCTCTTCAACAGTTATCCAGAGCGAATATGGGCGATTATGGACAACGCTTGCGCGCAGAAGGTTTACCAATGGACGGGTCTGTCATATTCCCATCACGTGCAATAGGATTTTTAGCCAGACCTTTCTTCCCTGATGGTATTACTGACAATGCTGCACAAGGTCCTGGCCCACTCTCCAATCCTATTGCAGAGTTCAGCCCTCTTAGTAATGGTTTCCAAACCGACTACTTGAGGCGAAACCTTGGTCAAGTTGTCGTACCTAGCCTCTCCAACGTTTTGATGGGCAAGACTCCAGTTGAGCCCTTCTGTGACGTGACTGGTGATGCCAAGCTAGGTATCTTGAATAATACCGTGATGATCTTCTCTGGCAGCAGTCCAATCTTTAAGAATGGCCGATTTGCCGGTGCAGTAGGCATCAGCGGCGATGGCATTGATCAAGACGATATTATCTCTTCTTTTGGTAGCGAAAACTTTGAAGCTCCACCAGACCGTAGAAGTGACCGCGCCTTTGTACGTGGTATACGGCTACCATATACGAAGTTCCCGCGCCACCCGCATATTGGCGAAGAATAATTGCCAATAAATATCTACTTTTCAAAAGGCCTGATACTTACACAAGTATCAGGCCTTTTTACTTTCTTACCACCTTAATAAAA
>JBFLVQ010001196.1:0-1896 GCA_040758525.1 Acidobacteriota bacterium | reverse complement strand
GCCATTGATTATGGTAATTTAGCAAGGCACTGCCTAGCTTCGACCGATACTGAAATAGAGAAGGTTGAGTGTAGCGGTATCACTGTATCCAGTGGCTGTTTAATGACTATCGCTCAGCAAGCAAGCTCTTATAAAAAGTATGATGAAAGAGGATTGTTCCTCTCAGAACACCGTCGTTGTGTTGGCAAGATAGTAAATTATTGCAATGAGCTTGCATATGCTGGAAAACTGATCCCCTTACGTGATGAAAGCAACTTAAAAAACTTCCCATTGCCACATATAGGATATGCACATATTCCCGGTCGTTCACAACCCTATCATGGTAGCAAAAGAAACATAGACGAGGCTTATGTAATCGCACAATGGATTGCCGACAACCATAATTGGTTGCTCGATTATTATAAGTCTATCGAACCAGATGAAAAAAAGAGAAAGGAGTTAGCGATTGAAAATATTATTGCTGTAGTTACACCATTCAATGCCCAGACCAAGGAAATCAAGAGGGCTTTGAACAAACTTGCTGTCCCTCCTTTAACCGTAGGTACAGTACATGCTCTGCAAGGAGCTGAGAGAAATATAGTTATCTTTTCTCCGGTCTATGACAGAACTCAAAACAAAACCAAATACTTTTTTGATGATGATAAACATATGCTGAATGTAGCTGTATCCAGAGCCAAGGATAGCTTTTTGGTCTTTGGTGATATGGATATTTTTGATATTGAGGCAACCCATCTTCCATCTGGATTACTAGCAACTTATCTCTTCTCTGCAGAAGAAAACGAGATCGCCAATGTTCGGATTGTAGAGCGGCCTATTTCCCCTGATAAAGTTCAAATAAAACACATAAATACTCTTAAAGGGCATCAACAAGAACTGATCAATTGCTTCAAATTAGCCAACAACAATATATGGATAACTTCCCCATATTTAAGATCGAATGCTATTAATGCCGATAAAATTGACCAACTCGTATTAGGAGCAACAGCTCGTAATGTTGTTGTCACAATTTATACAGATCCCAGACAAAATCAAGGCGATGGCAGCGAAGACTCTTTCATAAAGGGTATAGATTTACTAAAGAATTGTGGCGCAACTATAAAGAAGGTTGCTAATATTCACAATAAAACCATTTGTGTTGATGATAGAGTTCTAATAGAAGGATCTTTCAACTGGCTCTCTGCTGCTAGGAGTACTGATAGTATGTATTATCGATATGAGTCATCCCTACGATATGAGGGGCCACAAGTTGACTCTATGATTAATAAAACTGTTAAAGAAATGGAATGTAGAGTTTCCGAACCTGAAATTGTTAGCGCTTAAACTCTTAAGAATTTAGATCTACCACTCTTATTTTGCTCTCGCCAAAGTGACGCAAAATGCGTCACTTTTTAGCCACAAATAATTAATGGCGAACTAACCCCTTTAGATTCGATCAAAAACGACACTGTGTCGCTTTTTATGTATATTTACTTAATCTGGTTATTTACCTTCGATGGTTCAGTGACCGGCTGAAGTGCCAGGGTTACATTCAAGTTTCTCTTCTTCCCTTGGTCATCTTGGAAATTCTCAGGCAAATCGTATCGCTTAAACTATTTCATTGACAATTATAATGTAATTAGTGTATACATAGTACAACTTGTTTATCCATCTTACATTTAGTACTGAGTATACACGATGAAGGTGATAGCATTAATCAATCAAAAGGGTGGAGTTGGTAAAACTACTTCGACTGTTAACCTTGGTGCTGCATTAGCAATGGCTGGTAAAAAAATACTCGTCGTTGATCTAGATCCTCAAGCACATTTGACTCTTTCTTTTGGCTTACAGCCCGACACACTGGATCTTACAATCTACGATCTTCTCAAAGGGGATAGCAGCAGAGATGAAGTAATAATT
>JBFLVQ010001195.1:0-1897 GCA_040758525.1 Acidobacteriota bacterium | reverse complement strand
ATATAATGCAATTACTCACTTTAGCACGTGGCAATTGTATAGACATTGGTTAATACGCTCCTAGCGCATGTCAGCAAAGTCCTCTAGCAAGGACTGCTAAAATTGAAAAACCTTTGGAGGAGCTTGTGAAAAGAGACTCAATAATTCCAGCTATATTGATCTTGTGGTTAACCTCAATGATGCCGCCCAACTTAGTGGCACAAAACCATAAACCGATAATTAATGATCAATCTGCGCAAAAGACAGCAGAGCAGAATAGACAGACAGAAATACGAGTAGATGAAGGATACGTAACAACTGATGATGGAGTACGTCTGTTTTATCAAAAGATCGGTAATGGCGCTAGCACTGTTATTATTCCAGGGGGACTCTTCCTGTTTGATGACTTTAAGCAGTTGGCCAAAGGACGTACGCTGATTTTCTATGATATGCGTAATCGTGGTCGTTCAGATTCTGTCTCAGATAATAAAAAACTAACCATACAGGATGATGTGCGAGATGTTGAGAAGATCCGAAGCCATTTTCGTGTAGAGAAGTTTAGTCTTATTGGCTACTCTTACTTGGGTAAGATGGTAGTAATGTATGCAATAGAGCACCCACAATATATCGAACGAATCGTTCAACTGGGTCCCATATCGATTGAATTTGGCACTAAGTATCCTGACAACCTGATCGCCAAAGATGACAAGCCTGTACTTGATCCAGTAGAAATGGAGAAGCTTAATAAACTTCGAGAAGAAGGTTATAATAAGAGTCATCCTAAAGAGTATTGTGAAAGAGAATGGTTGGTTACTCGGTCTAGATTGGTAGGAGATCCTGCCAATGCTACAAAGTTAGGAAAAGGCCACTGTGAGTTACCAAATGAGTGGGGAATCAATCTGGAAAGACATTTTCAACAGCTCTTTACATCCATAGCATATCTCAGCCCAATAACTGGCGAAGTTAAGAAACTATCATTCCCAGTACTAACTATTCATGGAACACAGGATCGAAATGCTCCATATGGAGGCGGGCGAGAATGGGCGGCTACGCTACCAAATGCCCGGTTGATTACCATTAAGGGTGCTGCTCATAATATGTGGGTTGAGGCGCCAGAGACTATTTTTCCTGCCATTGATACTTTCTTTAATGGAAAATGGCCTGAACTGGCTGAGAAAGTAGCTCCCCTAAGTAAATAGGAGAGCTACTGTAATAATCAGGCAAAAGTCAGCATTGTCGGCCTTCGCATGGCTTTTGCCTGAATGTGAAAGTGCTAGTTCATTATCTTGGTGCTACGTTGGGATAAGTAACAATACGTTTCTCCTTTACACTAAAGACTCTCATTGATCCAGTACGCAACAGTGGTGAACTCACTCTCTGTCCAAGGATAGGTGACAGAGGCATTAATGGTTTAGTAGGAATCTCCTCAAAGAATTTAGTTGGATTAAACCGGCTGAGTGATTTTGTCTTATCAGCAAAACTTGGTAACAAAGCGGTAGGATTGTTAGTATCAGCGAGGAAGACACGGTTAAAGTTGTTAAAGCCTCCTGTTACTATTGCTCTATTGCCATTTGGCGCAAGAGTTGTAAATTCACCAAAATCTGGTAATGGGATGCTTCCTAATACCTGACCGCTTTCGGTATTGAAAACCAAGAGGGATTTTTCTACCTGTGATGGACTGATAGCTCGTTTACCATCTTTTGAAATTGCCAACATAGCAGAAACAGGATCTGTTTCGATGCTAACACGAGGAATCAGATTACCGTCGGTGTCTTCTTCTTGCAAGAGAAGGTTATTAGCATCGAAGATCGGGCCAACACTAGCATACTGTCTTTTACCATTTAAGTTAAAGGTACTAAACCTACCACCACCAATAGGCTCATTGGTACGAGAAAGAATCTCGCCGCTTTGCGCATCA
>JBFLVQ010001194.1:0-1900 GCA_040758525.1 Acidobacteriota bacterium | reverse complement strand
ATCGGATATCGACCATGGGCATCAAGGCCACTACGATAACGGATCTTCTAGAACAAAGAGTAGAATTACAACCCAGGCGGTTGGCTTATTCATTTTTGGTTGATGGTGAAGACAAGAGCCAAACACTTACCTATCTAGAGCTGCAGCAGAAAGCCAAAGCTATTGCCACTATGCTACAAGAGTTCAAGGTTGAGGGTGGTCAAGCTTTGCTGCTTTTTCCTCCTGGGCTTGACTATATTACTGCCTTCTTTGGTTGTCTATATGCTGGGGTGATAGCTGTTCCTGTCTATCCACCGGATCCAGGACGATTGGATCGCACCCTACCAAGACTTTTAGCTATTGCCAGTGATGCCCAGCCTAAAGTTGTGTTAACAACTGCGGCTATCTTATCAATGGCTGAGTACATGTTTTCTGAAGATGCTAACTTTCAAACGGTGCGTTGGCTGGCTACCGACAATATTAAAGATGAACTAGCGGCAGATTGGCGAGAAATTACTATTGGTAATGACTCAATTGCATTTCTCCAATATACCTCTGGTTCCACTGCTACTCCTAGAGGGGTAAAGATAACTCATGGGAATCTGCTCAATAATTTGGCTGCGATCTATCAGTGTTTTGAATTATCGGATGACAGCAAGGGAGTAATATGGCTACCTCTCTATCATGATATGGGTTTAATTGGCGGTATACTACAGCCTCTTTATGGGGGACTGTCGGTGACGCTACTCTCTCCATTAGCTTTTTTGCAAAAACCGTTACGCTGGTTGCAGGCGATCTCTAATACAAAGGCGGATATTAGTGGTGGACCAAATTTCGCTTATGACTTGTGTGTGCGCAAAGTGACCGCACAAGAGCGGGAGGCACTAGACTTAAGCTGTTGGCAGCTTGCTTTCAATGGTGCTGAGCCGGTTCGTATTGAGACAATGGAACGGTTTGCCAACACGTTTGAGCCTTGTGGGTTTCGTAAAGAGGCTTTTTATCCTTGCTATGGTTTGGCAGAAGGGACATTGATTGTTTCTGGTGGCAAGAAGTTCTCTTTACCGACAATCTGTACAGTAAGGAAGTCATTACTAGAAGAGAATAGAGTTGTTATTACTGAATCAGCAGGCGAGGATGGGCAAGCTTTAGTCAGTTGTGGCAAAGCGATCAAAGACGAGAAGATTGTTATTGTAGATACCAAGACGCTAACCCTTTGCTCTTCAGAACAGGTGGGAGAGATCTGGATATCAGGCCCTTGTGTGGCACAAGGATATTGGAATCAAGCGGAACAGAGTGCCAATGTTTTTCAAGCATATTTGGCTGATACTAAGGAAGGACCATTCCTACGTACCGGCGATCTGGGATTTTTACAGAATGAGGAATTATTCGTTGTTGGACGGTTAAAAGATCTCATTATTATACGAGGCCGCAATTTCTACCCACAAGATATCGAGCTTAGTGTGGAAAAGAGTCACAAAGCGCTCAGACGTGGTTGTTGTGCAGTCTTCTCTGTTGAGATTGATAGTGAAGAGAGATTGGTAGTTATGGCAGAAGTAGAACGCGACTATGCCAAGCTTGCCACCAATAATGAGGAGATAATTAAGGCAGTTCGTGGCGCTATAGCAAAAGTGCATGAGCTATCTGTTTATGCGGTAGTACTGCTCAAAGCTGGTAATATCTATAAGACATCGAGTGGAAAGATACAGCGTCATGCTTGCCGTGAAGCATTTTTGTCTGGTAACGCAGATGTTTTAACGCAAAGTATTATCAGAGAGGATATCTATCCTAGCATTGAGATTTCCCGAGAGATACTACTTACGCTAACTACCAATGAGCGACAAGCGCAGATAGAGTTATATCTACAATATCAGGTAGCGCGACTGTTGCAGACATCTGTGTCTGAGATAGCATTAAACCAACC
>JBFLVQ010001193.1:0-1905 GCA_040758525.1 Acidobacteriota bacterium | reverse complement strand
CTCCTTCCTTAGAATAATGGAGATATATATTATCCGGTTTGATATCGCGATGAATCATACCCGATGAGTGCGCTTCGTTAAGCACATCGCATAAGGGTAAAATTATTTCAAGGCATCGCTTAAGAGATAGTTTACCATTTCTACGCAGTTCTTCGGACAAATTATGTCCGTTTAATAATTCCATAACTAAATATGCGATGCCCTGAGTTGAAATTCCGGAATCAAAGATCGAGACAGCATTAGGATGGTTAACGCGACAAGCTGAAATTCCCTCATTAAGAAACCTTGCCACTGATACAACAGAAGCATTGTTGGGGGCAGGTTTAAAAACTTTAACAGCAACTGGTCGTATTAGACCAAGATGTATTGATTTAAAAACTACACCAAACCCACCAGAGCCTAATTTTTCTTCAAGACGATATTTCCCGTCCAGTACCGTGCCAGGAAGAGCTTCGGCAAGAGCAGAGAAGATGCTAATAGCTTGGTGTTGAGAAAATTGTAGCGCTTCGTGCTTTATTGCTAACTCTCGATTTTTATTTTCTAATTCATTATTTTTTTCTGCAAGCTCCCTAGTTCGTTTGGCTACTCTCGATTCGAGGATAGCATTTTGTCGTTTCAAGGCCTTTATTCTAAATTGAAGTAAGCCGTAGCCTATTCCAATTAAGCCCAATGAATAGCATAAATATGCCCACAAGGTATTCCAAGGTGAAGGGTTAATTTCAAATGCAAAATCTACTGGGCCTGAGATATTTCCTGCATAGTCTTTAGCCCAAACTCGGAACAAATATTTGCCTTTTGGTAGGCTTGTATAGACACTCTCAGCTTTTGTATTCCATTCAGAAGGTGTTGGATCAAAACCAATCAATTGAGTTTTGAAGAGAGAGTCAGAGTCTCGGAAATAGCTTAGCAGCACATATTGAAATGTTAAGTTATTCTCATAATATTTTAAGGCAGTTTTATTTAATATATTTGGATTGCCGTTTACTAAAACACGATCGATAAGTAAAGGTTTTGTTGATGGGTCATCAAGTCCTTTATCTTGATCGATCATGGCAAACCCTTTTGTTGTTGCAAACCATATATATCCGTTTCTATCAATGAATGCATTAACTAGCTCCAGGTTTGGCAGGCCATCTTCAGTCGAAAATGTAAAAGCTGTGTACTCAGGGTTATAATCAGATGTAGATCTTGGAGTTAATCGAACTGCACCTTTAAGAGTGACTAAATATATTCTTTTCTTAGAATCCTCAATAATTTTAGAAACATTATTAGATGGAAGAGTAGGAGCTGACATCTCATGATAATTTTCATAATCGAATTTACCAGAAGATATATTGACTCGGTAAACTCCATTGTTAAGTGTACCAAACCAGAGGAAATTACTACCATTCTCTGATCTTGTCTCTAATATCGTAGTTACTGTAGTTCTAGGAATTTTGGTTATTGCATTTAAGTCGATCCATTTTCCATTTTTCAAATATACAATGCCATTATTTGTACCAAGCCACAATATATCGTTCCCATCTTTAAAATTTGAGAAAAAGGCAGACCAGATCGCAGGTTGGGTTTGATCATTAGTTATATTAATAGGTAACCATTTGCCATTGTCAAAGTAAGCCAACCCATCTGATGTCCCAGCATAAATCTTGTGTGTACCATCATTAGATACTGTGTCAATAACTGTATACACGAGATCGCCTGGCGGCATGGAATTATAAGCAGTCCATTTACCCCCATGAAAAGAGACTAAGCCATTGGTTGTTAAAGCCAAGACTCTTTCTTGACCGTCTTGGCTCGTTGTTGTTGAAATATTGAGAATGGTATTCTGCGGCAGACCCGTAGTAGTATTGTAAACAGTCCATTTCCCGTTATTAAAGTGCAATATGCCATTGTTTAATGTTCCCA
>JBFLVQ010001192.1:0-1921 GCA_040758525.1 Acidobacteriota bacterium | reverse complement strand
AGCAAGGGATAGAGATGCCCGCGATTGTAGCAGTATCAAGAGACAGAGAGATACCGCTATCATTTGCACAGCAACGGTTATGGTTTTTGGATCAACTAGAACCGAATAGCGCTTTCTACAATATTCCTGCTGCGATAAGGCTGAATGGTCAACTCAATGTCTCTGCTCTGCAACAGAGCATCAATGAGGTGATTAAACGCCACGAAATACTGCGCACCACCTTTGTTAATGAATATGGCTATGCTGTACAGAAGATCGCATTAGAGTTGAAGTTGTCATTAGTAGAAATTGATCTAAGCCATCTAAACAAGAATGAGCAAGAATTAAAGGTGCTGAGCCTGATCAATGAAGAGGTTGGCCTGCCATTCCAGTTGAGCCAGCTCCCATTGTTAAGAGTAAAGCTAATAAGGTTGGCGGCTGCAGAGTGCGTATTGGTGTTGGTAATGCACCATATCATCTCGGATGGCTGGTCGATAGCGATATTTGTTAGTGAAGTAGCTGAATACTACCAAGCACATAGTGAAGCAAGAGCAGTATCAATAGCACCATTGGAGATTCAGTACGCAGATTATACCTTTTGGCAGTGGCAATGGATTCAAGGTGAAGGGTTGGCCAAACAACTGAGCTATTGGCGAGAGCAGTTAGCAGATATGCAGCCATTGCAATTGCCTACCGATTACAATCGGCCGCCAATACAGAGTTATCGAGGGGAACGCCAACGTATACGGTTGAGCAATAGCCTGAAAGAAGCTCTCAATGAGTTGAGCAGACGTAGTGGGACTACTCTGTTTATGACGTTGCTGGCAGCATTTAACACTCTGCTCTATCGTTATAGCGGACAGCGAGATATTGTGGTAGGTACAGATATTGCCAACCGTAATCGAGCTGAGATTGAAAGACTGATCGGGTTCTTCGTCAACCAACTAGTACTACGTACTGCAGTAGATGGCCAAATTACCTTTAACGAACTGCTGATGCGGGTACGGGAAACAGCCCTAGCGGCATATACTCATCAGGACCTGCCATTCGATAAGTTAGTGGAAGAGCTTAATCCAGCCCGAGACTTGAGCAGGTCACCGCTGTTTCAGGCTAAGTTCATTCTGCAGAATACGCCACAGTCAATGCCATCACTGGGTACAATATCATTGACGCCGATAGAGTTTAGCAGCAATGTCGCAAAGTTTGATATTACTCTATCAATGGTAGAGAGTGTGTATGGACTGATAGGAATGGTTGAATATAGTACAGCTCTCTTTGATTCAATAACGATAAGCAGAATGATGGCACACTTACAGAATCTGCTGTCTGTTGTAGTAGCCAATCCTCAACAACATATTTCAGATTTACAGATGCTGAGCGAGACAGAGAAGCATCAATTGTTAGTGGAATGGAATGACACAGCAGTAGATTATCCACAAGACAAGTGTATTCATCAGTTGTTTGAAGAGCAGGTAGAGCGTACTCCTGATGCCATTGCAGTAGTGTATGAACAAGAGCAGGTAACTTATCAGCAGTTAAACCGACGTGCTAACCAACTTGCCCATTATTTAAGAAGAGAGGGTGTAAGACCAGAAGTGCTGGTAGGGATCTGTCTAGAGCGCTGCATTGATATGGTTGTCAGTATCCTAGCAGTACTCAAAGCAGGCGGGGCTTATCTACCTCTTGACCCTCATTATCCTACCGAGCGTATTGCTTTTATCATGGAAGATGCCGGTATCTTTCGCTTAATTACTACAGAGAGGTTAATAGCCTCTTTTCCTGCTGCGGCTGATTTCATCTGTCTGGATAGTGATTGGAAAAGAATGGATCTTGAAGAAATAACCAATCCTGTAAAAACAGCAGTAGCAGATAACCTTGCCTATACCATATATACTTCTGGCTCTACAGGCAAGCCTAAAGGAGTGCAAATATTACACCGAAG
>JBFLVQ010001191.1:0-1922 GCA_040758525.1 Acidobacteriota bacterium | reverse complement strand
ATCATATACAGTAAAGCTTTTTTGCTGCTTTCTTATCTTATTAGTAGATAGTGCGGCTGCACAACAATTTAGCTCGCTGCGCGGCAATGTTTATGATAGTAGCGGTGCAGCTATTGCAGGTGCAACGGTAACTATCAATAATATCGAAAATAACTTCTCTTACACGACAATAACATCTGAAGATGGCAATTATCAATTTCAACAGGTGCGACCAGGCAATTACACCTTACGTGTTGAGGCGGGCGGTTTTAAGTCACAATTGCAAGAACAGGTACAACTACTGATAGGAACCTCTACTACATTCAATATTACTCTGGAAGTTGGCGAGATCAATGATCTCATTACTATTAGATCACCCATTGGAGCTATTATTAATATGGAAGATGCTACGAGTGGAAATCCCTTCAAAGAGCATGAGATCCGTAGTTTACCTTTTCTTGCTCGCAATCCAATCAATCTGCTTACACTTCAACCTGGTGTTGTCACCACCGGTCAATCTGATACTGACAGACTCTTTCAAGGTTCAGCAATAAAACTTGATCAACGAGAAGGAGTGGTTAATGGTATACGCGGTAACCAGACTAATATTAGTATTGATGGCGCAGATGCAAATGATTTTGAAACACAGGCTGCCTTTAGCAGTACACTACCAGTAACACTAGACTCGCTGCAAGAGTTCCGCGTCATTACTGCCAATGGCAACAGTACTGATGGTGTAGCGGCTGGTGCACAGATCCAGTTAGTCACTAAAGGTGGAACGAACCAGTTTCATGGGAATTTACGGGAGTATCACCGCAATACGGTAACGGCAGCAAATTCATTCTTTAATAATTCAACCAATGTTGATAAAGCAAAACTATTACGTAATGTCTTTGGCGGCTCAGTTGGAGGTCCAATAATCAAAAGTCGAGCGTTCTTCTTCTTTGATTATGAAGGTCGTAGGGATGCTAGCGAATCATCTCAAGCGAGAACAGGCCCTAATGATACTTTAAAGAAAGGGGTTCTTACTTACAGCACTACTACAGGCGGAGTAGCAACACTTACGCCAGCAGATATTCTGGCATTAGACCCAGCCGGATTGGGTGTCAATCAAGCTGCGCTACAATATCTCTCACAATATCCAGTAGGCAACGATCCAAGTATTGCCCCAGATGGTGGTCTTAGCTTGACTGGTTTCCGTTTCAATGTACCGCTTAAGACTAATCAAAATATCTACACAGGTCGATTCGATTTTAATCTTACTGGTGACGGTCGCCATTCAATTATCCTACGTGGTATATTGGCCGATATTAAGACCGATCTACAACCTGCGCAATTTCCAAATTTGCCTGCTAGCTCACTTCTGCTTAACAATAGTAAAGGAGTAGTGGTTGCTTATACAACTCAACTGAGTCCCAACATTGTCAATACAGTGCGTTATGCTTTTACCAGACAGGGTATTGAGAATACTGGCGCCAAAGGATCTTTTCTCACTACAGCAAGCTATTCTGCTTTCTATGTTGGCGGTGATTTTTTTACTGGTTTTGCTCGTGCCAATGGACGTATTGTGCCGATCCATGAAATTGAAAATGATTTGGTTATCACACGAGGCAAACATAGTTTGAAATTTGGAGTCTCGTTCCGCTCTACACATAATCGTCGTTTTAGTGAAGACAATTCGTTTCCAACCTATTTTATCTTTCCTTTTGCTCTACGAGAATCTGATGACGATCCATTTAATAAATTAATCAATGATGGAGATCCTAATAATGATCCAGCCGATCTTTTCCAATTCAATACTGCTTTTCAAAGTTTGACTGGCACGATATCACTAATTCAAGCATCTTTCCAAGTTGATCCAAAGACTAAGATGTTTCTGCCATCAGGAACACCACAAGCAAGAGAGTTCTCTGAAGACGGTATTGAGTTTTATATTCAAGATA
>JBFLVQ010001190.1:0-1923 GCA_040758525.1 Acidobacteriota bacterium | reverse complement strand
TATTGTAGAATGGCGAGTATATCCGATAAGCAAATCAAGGTATTAGGGAAAGGTGGTTTTATGGACGATCTGGAAGTTCGTAGATATCAGATGTTAACACGTGTACGAGATTTCCTTGCTGCACGTCCCAATGCTTTTTCTACTGATTCGTTAGGTGGTGAATTAACAAGCACCATCCGGATGGTAGTTGACAATTTAACCAATCATGCTGTGGCACAATCATCAGGAACTAGCGAGGCTCGAAAAGGTTCTATCAGCAAGGCGGTAGCACGCGCGGCATTACGCGAGGATCTACAGGCAATACGGCGTACTGCACGAGCAATAGCACTGGATAGTCCCGAAGTAATAGAGAAGTTTCGCATTCCTAGAAGTAATAGCGATCAGCTATTGCTCAATACCGCACGAGCATTTCTGGCTGATGCAACACCATTGGCGCAGGAGTTTCTCCGCTATGAAATACCAGCAAATTTTTTGGATGACTTGAAGCAAGATATTGCTGACTTTGAACAGGCCATTAACACATTCAATGCAGGCACAGAGACACAGGTTAGCGCTACAGCGGCAATAGACGATACAATGGATAAAGGTATCAATGCGGTGCGTAAACTTGATCCAATAATTCGCAACAAATATCGGGATGATCCAGCGTTACTGTCAGCCTGGATCAGCGCTAGCCATACGGAACGTGCTTCTCGCATAGCTTCCACACCAAAAACACCTCCATCGTCCTAAAGCAAACTAGCGCATTATTGAGATAGCTTTTACCATTGAGTCCATAGAGAAATATCAACCAATCTCTCTATAGGCTCAATGGTAAAATATTTTTCTATTTTCCGGTAAAACAACTTGAACCATAAGTGATTTCTTGTATTATCAAACCAATTAGCTGATATGCTCTTTGTAACAATTATGTAACAGTTGCTCCATTACTTTGTTAGAAACCATCTGTTAATCCAACCTAACCATTCGCAACAGGTTACTGCTATGCGGAAAAATTTCCGGAAAATATTTTTACCTATGCATGAAAATTTGAATAAGTTGCATCCATACCAATAAAGGCAAGTTTTGATAACAGCCTAACTTTTTACTTGATTGTCATCTGGAGAGGTTATGAAGAGATCTCTGTTCCAATATATTAATGTTCGTAGTGTGATGCTGATCTGTGTAGGGTTAATTACTTTATTGGTAATTGGCACAACCAGCGCACGTTCCCTTGTATTACGCACACTCACCCATTGGGGAATTGTTGCTGCTGCCCCTGCACAGGCAGAAGGTGAGAAGCAACTTATCGTAATTTATTCTACCCCAGAGGGTTTTGAGCCGTCAGAAGTGACAGCACGAGCCGGTGAATCTATTGTGATGATACTTAATCGTAGTGGTATAAAAGATCTCACTTACTCTGTTACCTTGCAACAAGAGCAGAGCCCGATATTTAGCGCTACTACAGAATTGGGCAGCAGTGCGCTGGGCAGTGTGTCCCTTACTGCAGGCGAGGCTCGTGTCACAGAAGCTACTCATCCAGAATGGAGCTGTCGCATTAACGTAACACCCTGATGTAACTCTTTTGTCACAGTCAGCAATTAACTCTAATTAGTTTAACAACCTGATTTGGTTGAGGAATAATAGTATGTCTATCTATCAGTTAGTACTCCGTGTTGTTGTTAGTTTAGTAGTAATGTTGAGCTTAGCTGTTGGTGTACAGGCACAATCACCATCAAGTGCCACTGATCAGAGCACACCTTCGGCATTGGCAAAAGGTTCGCATCCATTAGGCAGCTATGGCGGCAGTGATTTTGATCAGATCAATCTATTTAATGGCAATCTCTCATTATCTTTTCCATTGGCAAGCTTGACTGGACGTAATGGAATGAGCACTGCGGTCACACTCTCCTATAACTCCAAGTTATGGAAGATGGGAAAGAT
>JBFLVQ010001189.1:0-1925 GCA_040758525.1 Acidobacteriota bacterium | reverse complement strand
ATTTGCTTTTGCTTTTCCAAGCAACCCTAATAATGATAAGCAATCATGCTTTATCATGAATTTACTTAGACCCCAAAGTTGGAGACGGGATGGTTCAAGGTTAAGAGCTATACCGAAAAGCTCAACATTGGATGCTTTTGGCTGGAAGAGATTTACATTGTCAAGAAGACGTAATAAAGAGCCTTCGTAAGTAACTGGGCTAATAGTTTGGTTTATTTCCAATGATTGCGCTAAAGCTCCTATAAGCACGGCTTTCGCATCCTCTAGATCCTTAAGTTGTTTTGTGCGGTCTTTTTCTTTTGCCGCAACTTTTGGCGGCCAACAACCACAGTTAGTAAGAACTTTCTCTGCTTCATTTGAGAGAATTGAGGATAAATTGGGGCTTGAAGCAGGGGAGGGAGACTGAGCGTTGGCCGGGATATAGAATAAAATAATGACGAATGGTATTAAAAACATAACGCGAAAGTTTCTAGGGGTTTTCCCTCGTTCGTACTTCATAACTCAGAATCTCCTTTTAAGTAAAAGTTTGTTATTGTAGGTCGTGTCCTGAGATAATCTCAGGACACGACCTAAATTCTTAGTTTGCTCCTTAAAACAAATCCAAGCCAAATAGAACGTTAATCAGTTAAAGTTATTGTCTCCAGTAGG
Source organism: Acidobacteriota bacterium (assembly GCA_040758525.1). Classification (GTDB taxonomy): domain Bacteria; phylum Acidobacteriota; class Blastocatellia; order Chloracidobacteriales; family JADJPF01; genus JBFLVQ01. The sequence goes on along the minus strand of JBFLVQ010001189.1, from coordinate 1,277 downwards.
TTCTGGCCCAGTCGCTATTGCGCCATTAGCAGTGTTTAGAAAGACTTGATTTTCATTCAAGAGAGCTATAATTGCAGCAAACTCTGCAGGTGAGTCTGCCTCTAGGTTCCAAGTTGCATTATTGACCAAGAGAAACTGAAACTTACCCTGATTCGACCTTGGTAGCCAAATACTTCGGAATTTCTCTATTTTCGCCCACATTTAACGCCCTCCTCAAAGTTAGTACCTCACACAGTGGTATTAGCTTCTTCTATGGTTGTTTTTACAGATGCCTTTCCAGTTATCAAATAGTATGCCAATGGTAATTTACAAGTAAATCTGAGTGGAAGAGCTATGGATATGGAAAATTTTCATCATGAAGTGGGTAAAATCATAGCTCAATACCATTATGTTAAGCACTCTCTTACTCAGGTATCTTATTTCAAAGAATTGCTGCTTTATATGAATTGTCTCAAAGCAATTAATGAGCCAATAAATTCTTTTAATGATGTAATTAGCTTAGATTATGTAAGAAATACTTAACTCATTGATGGGATATTTATTTAACATTTTATTCACACTCATATATTTCCAAAGTGATTTCACTATTGTATAAAAAAGTGAGCTTATGCGTTTGTGGCTCTAAAATTTCAAAATGGTATCTGTAGACCAAACACTTAGTGTGAAAAATCCCGTTATTTTCTTAGGTTAATGTGAGGATATTTCCACAACTTAAATTGCAGTACACAAGTAAATCCTGAAGTAATAAGTAATAATGCAGCAGGTGGAATACTAAGTCGGCAATTATATGTTATTTGTAACCACTCGGCTTGCCAACAGGAGGGCGAACAACAATAGCCATAAAAGTTGATCTAAAGTCACAGCTTACTTTTTAGGAGCAGTAATAGCGAGCTTATTAAGCTTCTTCAAGATAGCTAGTATTTGACTATTCAACTGATTGGTTTGGGCGAACTGCGAGATCACCTCCAGGGCTTTAGCAAAAGAATCAGCTTGAGCAGCAATAGCAGGGAATTGGCTAAAGAAAGATTCAGCTCTCACGATGAAAGAGTTCAATGCTCTATCCATAGAATCTTGCTGACGAGACACCTTCAACAGACTGTCCTGCAAAGCACCAATCTGATTAGAGAGGGCCTGCATACTGGCTTGTAATGATCTATCCAGCTTATCGATGGACATTGCAATAGTATCCATCTGTTTAGTTGAAGATCTACCTAATCTTTCAGCTAGCAGTGATGAGCTGGTAGGGGCATATGGCGAGCTGGCCTGATTGCTCTAAC
>JBFLVQ010001188.1:0-1925 GCA_040758525.1 Acidobacteriota bacterium | reverse complement strand
GAAGCTTGGCATTTCTGGCGCGGTGAAAGTCCGCGTGGGGAAAGGCTCAGCCAGCCACCCCTATCGAGTGTTGCAGGCATAAGGAAGTAGATAGCACTACCGAACGAAATGCCTGAAGCGTACACAGAGAAGTTTGTAGGCCATAGGGAGAACGCACTCTGCTGAAGTCTGGTACAGCCTAGTTAATTATAACAATGCAGACGGCGATGAGTTCCATTTCTCAGAAGCCAACACAACGGAATCGCGAAGGTGAGATTCTAGAAGGTCTGCCGGGGTCTTCAGGGCATGGCATGCAAGCAAAGAAATGACCGAGAACTTGGGAGACCCCAAAGGTTGCTGAGCAATCAGATAGGTCCAACCAACGAGAAGAAGGTGACCGACTAACCAATGGGGAGTCAGATCAATCCATAGTACTTAAGAACGCTAACGTGGCTAGGGAAGGGATTGACGTGGTTACGAAGCCTGCAAAGGAAACATTGACCGGACTAGCAGGGCTGGAGAAAACAATGCAAACCTCACTGCAAGCAATAGCGAATAAGGCAGCCAGAGACAAACGATATCGATTCAGTAATCTCTATAGAATGCTCAATGTAGAGAACACTATCGATAGCTGGAGACTCCTAAACAAAAGAGCGGCTACTGGGGTAGACCAAATAAGTGCTCAAGAGTTTGGTGAGAACCTGCAAGAGAATGTGGAGACTCTCATAGCGCAAGTTAGAGGAAATCGATATCGAGCCAAATTGGTAAGGCGGCAGTATATACCCAAGGCGAATGGAAAACTGAGGCCGTTGGGCATACCCGCCACAGCCGACAAGCTACTTCAGAAAGTGGTCACGCGGATACTAGATGCAATATACAAACAAGACTTCTTGCCAAGCAGCTATGGGTATAGACCTAACATAGGCCCACAGGATGCAGTGAGAGATCTGAGCCGAGAACTACAATTTGGGCCGTATAACTTCTTAGTAGAAGCGGACATTCGAGGATACTTTGATAACTTGGATCACTCACTCAGCATGAGGGCGGTAAAGAAACATAGGAATGTGGAATGGATTCTACTTTACATTGAGAGGTGGCTAAAAGCACCTGTTCAACAAGAGGACGGGACATTGGTAGGAAGGGAATGCGGCATGCCCCAGGGTTCAGTGATCAGTCCATTGATCGTAACCTTTCGGCGAGGTGGCGGAAAACTGGCACAGGTATTGAGTGATTATTTAGGGCAACGATTTCTAGATTTTCTTTTTGACTTAATAAGTTTTAGTGGAACTGGAGACTGTTATTTCAAGACAGATTTGAATAGCTGGTAATGACTTTTTAATCGCTCAATATAGTCAAGATCAGGCAAGAGATATTGAATGAACAAGGTTTAAGAAGACAGGAGCATAAACAGATTGCTGATTTAATGGGTCAAGGTAAGGCCAGATAGCTTCGAGAGCATCTTTGCGATTACCGGTCCATTTTTCATAAAATTCAAGACTTTCCTAGCCATAGCTAATAGATGCCAAAAATTGTTGTGTACGGTGAGAGACAACGTTGACAATAACGCGGCGACAATCGCAATCTAGTTGATCACAATAAAACTCCAGTAAGCCGTATTCGTCGTCAGGAATTATCCCCATGCCTTTTATTGTCAACACCCGCATTTGTGTTATTGCCAATTCTGGGAATAAAGTATTGAATGCAAGCATTGCCATGCTATTACTCCTGCATTGCACAAGTTCATAATTGACGATACCAGCGTTAGCGCGGTGGTGAAAGATCGCGCTGGCGTGCCGGCACGATAAAAGAGCTAAAATCGAGCCCAGCAGTGTTGGTAGTTAGGTTTTAAACTCTTCCGTAAAAACTGACCTCGTTATTCTCTTTCTGCTGTTTCATTGGTCACTGGTTTTCATCAGTGGCCCAGCCTACGGCTATCCCTATTATTG
>JBFLVQ010001187.1:0-1941 GCA_040758525.1 Acidobacteriota bacterium | reverse complement strand
CTATACAGCAAACGTAAACTTTAATATAAATGACAAACTGAAAGCAGAACTAAACTTACTACGTGACCGCCTCAATTCCAAAACTGGTAGAGAACTATTTGATGTGACAATCTATCGTACCAAGATCAATCAGCAATTCACACGTAATACTAGTCTACGTTTTATTATGGAATATAACACCTTCCGGCGGCGTGCTAGTGGCAGCATACTCCTTGGTTATACACCTAATCCAGGTACTGCTCTATATTTTGGCTATAACGATCTATTAGAAGTGGGCGACAATCGTTTTACCAGTATGCGAGAGTCTGGACTACAGCGTCAGCAACGATCTATCTTCATCAAACTCTCATACCTGCTACGCCGCTAGGAGAAGATTAATATTATCGTATCGCTGGCAAAGTCAAAGAATTTAGCTCAGGTTGTGAAGGCAAGAATATATACTATTGTCGCTGAGAGCGCGGTAAAGCAGAGACCTCCAATCACAATCCAACCAGCCATTTTATGTCTACGCGAGAAAGTTCCTGGGAGGATAGCGCGGTGTCGTCGATAAGAAGTGATAACCAACCAGCCCCACACAAGATAGGTTGAGACTGCGCCAAGTACATGCACAATCCATATGGAGCGCATTAAACCAGATTTAGCATATGGACTGCCTTGTAGCAATGTTCCTGATCCACCAGCAAGCCGAATCCTGGTCTCAAGTGCACCAACTGCCAGCACACAGATTGTCAATAGCGCAATCTGCACCCACTTATGGACATTATGCTCGCCTTTACGCACTAGCGATAGGCTAAAAAATGCGACTAGCGGGGCTATTAGAGTGACTAGATAAGTGAAATTTACGACAATATCAGCGCGTGTTTTAAACATGCTCAATTTATAACCGATTATCTAGAGCGATGTCTTGGCGCTTTTTGACTTGAGTATAAACTCCTGGTGTTGTCCCTAATAATCGTTTGAACTGTGTATAGAATCGCTTTAGATCCCAAAATCCCGCGGCAAGCGCTGCCTCAAGAATAGTGGCGCCTGAGAGCAGACGTAAGACTGCTTCAAACAGACGGGCTCTATGGCAGTACTGTTTTGGAAGAAGTCGATAAGCACGATAGAATCCTCGTGAAAGTGTTTCTGAACAGATACCTATTCGCTTTGCCGCACCACTTACTGGGGCAGGATGAGCAATCAACTCATGTAGTAGTCTACGTGCTCGTACTATTGCCGGCGCCACACCTATATCTGGATCAAGTTGCTGCAATACTGGTGCATTAACAGCACGCTCTACAGCCTTTAGATTAAATAAGGAACCATCATTGTGATATGCAAGCAGTGCCGGGCCATTGGTAATCAAGGGTGAAAAACCAGCAACACCTTCGCTATTTATATATGCGTTATGGAAAGCCATTGGGAGCACACATTGTGGTGGAAGTATCAGCAGAAAACGCTTTGGAGCGGGAACATCTCCTAAATTTAGCGGAAATGAGAGGCTGCCCTCTAGCACCTCAATTCGTGCTAAAACGAATGCCCCATGTGTGACAACAGTGCGGGTATCGCTGCCTCTAAAGGTCTGTGCTAATGCCAAAAGTCCATCACACGCCGGTATTATACGCCGATCTAACACTATCTGGCCACGATGGATTTTAAGTATCCCCATAAATGTTAAGCTTTGATCCTACTTGTGTGACAGTTGAGATCAAATTACTTTAGATAATCCTCAGTTATCAGAGCCATTTGATCCTATACTTCGGTAAATTATACCGTCAAGTTGACCGTGTCTTTTTCAGAATAAAAAATTTCAGAAATCCCTCTTATACAAGATAACCATTTCACCTAAACTCTCCTGCGCTGCGGCGAAGCTTTTGCAGCAAAATTATGCGAAAGATTTAACTACGTGGTCGATGATGGGAAGATTGGAGGAACAAAATGGTTAAAAATATTATCGGGAAA
>JBFLVQ010001186.1:0-1943 GCA_040758525.1 Acidobacteriota bacterium | reverse complement strand
AGCCAAAGTAAAAATCAAATTTGTGGTACAGATAACCCACGACATATTTTCCTAGCCAGTTTATCAGGTATTTCTATATGCCTTGGGACAGTTTCGACTTCGCCAGTACTTGAGTTACATCACAAAGAATGAGCACGACCTTCTCGCTTAAGATAACAACCATGCCTACGTAGGTGTCTAAGCAAAGATTCTCGCTTCATTGAACAATAACAGTATCTTTTATTGCATTCTCAGGTATACCTCGCAAGGCATCCTCTCTTCTATCTTCTAAAATTAGGTTAATAGCCTCAGCTAAACTTTCTTTACATTCTTCAATAGTGTGCCCTTGTCCGTTCGCGCCTGGTATTTCTGGACAATAAGAAATAAACCATTCTTCCTCTTGTTCTATAATAGCGGTGAATTCATTATGCATATGCTTACCTCCGCTTTATTTACTTTGTTTTATTATCCTCTAGCTCAATAGGTTTTACAAACTTCTACTGGCCAGAATGCTTATTACTTTACTTTTAACTGCTCTATTTACATATAATGCGCTTAACAGACCAAGCTCACCTGCGAGGTTGTTGTGGCGCACACAATAATATGGTAAGGAGCAGTATACGAAGCGCCACGACAGCCGAGTCAAGTGCAGCATATTGTGAGGCGACATCTCTACCATAGTCTGTGTACTGAATATGAATCAAATGCAGAATCAGCGCTAATAATAGACAGGTCTTCAATCATACATTGAGCAATAAGTAGCCGATCAAATGGGTCACGATGGTGCATTGGTAAAGTAGCTACAATATTAATGTGGCTAATATCTATGTTCATTACATCAAACCCATTATTCTTTATCTGCTCTGGAATTATTATCTCAAAAGGACCTGCTAAGCTTAGTTTGCCAATGCTAACCTTGATCGCCATTTCCCAAACACTGACTATACTCAATTGCTTATCGTTGCTTATATCTTCAATAAGTGTTCGTGCCGAAGAACTCAATTTTGAGTTTCCCATAATAAACCAGAGGAAAGTATGAGTATCAAGCAGTAGTCTCATTCCATATACTCTTTAAATTCTTCTAGAGGTTCATCAAAATCATCAGACATAGTTATCATTCCTTTTGCGCTTCCAAATTGAGGTTGTGGTTTACTTTGTTCGATTGGAACTAATTTTACTATTGGTCTATTTCCCCTAGTAATAATTATTTCTTCTCCTTTTATAGCGGCTTCAACTAAGTCTGTTAAATGTGTTTTGGCATCATTAACATCTACTTGTTGCATATTAGTTTATCCTTTTATTTGATTTCGCCTTGATTATATCATTTAAGCTCGTAAAATATAGTATCTTACAAAACTTTGCCTAACCGACCAAACTTACCTGCGAGGATGGCGTGGCGCTTCCTATACTGTCTGTTTCCACAATATTGAGCAGGGCATGATCGCTGCACGCGGTGCAGAGTATTGTTAGGCACAATCCTTACATGCTATTGAGTAAAAAATTCAAACTTCAGTAGAGGCTACTGACAAGCGCAGGCTAGCACCAAAACCTGTTATCTCATAACTTACAATCATACGATTAATTTCAGCATAGTACATTTGCTTATGAGCAATAAGCTCATTAACCAATTCTAGCATCTCAGCGGCTTCTTCAGAAGAGTTGCTCTCTTTGACAAGTTGACCAATAATATCTTTTCGTTTTTCTTCGCTTAGAAAAGAGGCATTCCAGGCTATTATTGCAAAACTTAACGCTCCTCTCATCTCATCATCTGTTTCTGCACCTTCAAGTAATGGCTGAGCAAAATCCATTATTACATCTGACATCTTAAATGGATATTCCATCACAGATACATACTTTTCCATCTCCTCGATTTCCCTTTTAGCAGCTAAGACAACTTTTTTCCTTCGTGCATTCTTTTTAACCAGTTTTTTCTGTCGCTTTCTTTCATTTATAGACATTGATTT
>JBFLVQ010001185.1:0-1953 GCA_040758525.1 Acidobacteriota bacterium | reverse complement strand
AAGGTGAATGGCGTACTAAGTAAAATCCATTGCAAATATGATATCGCCAATGGAGCTATTTTTGCTCTGTACTTTGTAGTTTGATAGTGAAATTGTAACTAATATATTCGTTCAGATCATTATCATCACTACCAGTAAGTTGCAAAAGGTATCTGCCAGGAGGAAGCTTTGCCACTGGCACATTACAAATTACTAGTTTTCCACTAGCACGCAACTCTGCTTTATTCCATACCGGCATCAGCTCCCCATCACGACGTCGAATTTCTACGCGATATTTTTTATAACCGATTAAGGCTCCCAGATTAAGTTTCAAGCGTATGGTTTTAGTGTCAGCAGTGATACTCAACACTTTAGTATTGCTTACTTCATTATCCCCTCTGATAATATCTATCGGTGATAGTGTAAGCTGGACAATCTCTTCTATAGTGTTTGATTCACTGCGCATATTAAGCTCTTTTTGCATTGACTCGATCTGTGTACGCTGATTCTCAAGTTTGGTTTTTAGCTGTTGCTCACGTTCCAGTAATGCTGCCTGTTCTTTTTCCAGCTTTTTTAAGTCTGTTTGTAGATCTTGATTCTTATTAACCAGCCATAAAGCAGCAACCACACAGCCTATTACTATCACGAGTAAGGCAAACCTTGTTACTAGTTGTAATAGATCTTTCTGTAATAATGTTTCCATCAAGTAGAATCTTAATCGTTGCCACCAAAAAATTATTGCTCTGCTAAACTTAGTCTCCTGATAACTCACTTTTACTTGAAACTGTTGTTCGGCAATATCTAAACAATCCTGTTTGATCGGGTTTATATCAAAATGGATCTGCTGTCCTGATGCAATGGTTATGGTAAAACTCTGTGCGCTGCCTGTTTCATCATATGCCAGCAAATGTGCGGCTAAGGGAAAAGCTTCCGGCTTATTATCAGCCCACACCTCTATTAATTCTGCGCTCTCACTAATAGTAAAAGTGCTGCTCTTTTCCTTATGCAGATCGAGATGTGCCCTAGGTACAAGATCAACTATTACAGAGAGAGCTCTAAGAGAAACGGTTTTGCGCCGCTGTTCTTCCAGAGCAATAATATCTAGCTCCTTATTGATCTCTTTATCATCCAGATCTGGTGGATGCTCCCTATTAACTCTAGTCATCTTATTACCATTCCCAAGAGTTTCAAACTGTGGAAGACGTACTCGCTGCTCTGGCGGTTCATATCCTAAAGCTGCAATCAACCGTGTATGACAGACGGGATCGAGGAGAGTATGTATTCTTTTACACTCCATTACCTGCTCTGCTACAGGATCATAGTTTTCATATTTAGTATCGGCATAAAAAGCCTCAACGGTAAGATTGGTGGCATCAAAATCTTTTGGCAACACACAGGCTATAGATTGCCCTAGTTTCCCCCATATATTAAACCGTAACAAGCATTTTCTAAACCATTCGATTGAATGAGGAGATCTTGGTAAACCCATCTCTATTTTTAAGCGACTAAATTTCTCTTCCCACTGTTTTGCCAGTATCTCTTTTGCGCGATCGAAATGGTGTGGTAGTTTAGATTCATAGCGCACAGGATCTATTATCAAATAGATATTCATTGTCTGTTCTCTACTATACCCGTAGAGGAAGTGGTAATTGAGTATAGCCGCATAAAATGAGCTACGTTTAAGTATTTGCTTGACGATATTCATCAAGTAGAAAGTGACTAGACTTTCTTGGTCAGCAGTAAGCGCATCTTCATATATGCTTGCTCGGTTATATATCAAGAGTTGGAATAGTTGCTCTTCAATAAGAAATATTTTGTTTCTACGAGTATTACTCTCATCTGTCTGGCTACTATCCGGCTCGCGCGACTTGCGTCCTACGGGATTGTAGTACATACGCTTGTCTTGACTAACACAAGTAATTTCTAAATAGCGTAATGCCTCACGGGCAATGTTAAATGCCTTACGCTTATCTG
>JBFLVQ010001184.1:0-1953 GCA_040758525.1 Acidobacteriota bacterium | reverse complement strand
TGAGTTTCAGTATGACCTCTGCGATGGTGGCACAAAATGTGGCAACTTATTACCGGAAATCAAGAATCTCACCAATGTGAAAAGCTTTGCCATAGGAAGTGCGCTTGTGCCATTAAACCTGGTTCACATCTATGCAAGAACCAAGGATGGTCGTACTCGCATCTATCGCAATGATGGTGGTTCAATTCTGCCTATTTCTAATGGTGTGGTATCAGATTTGCAATTTGAGATTGTTGGTGGCACAAACAGTGTTCTTGGAGAAGTAGACAGCTTCAAAGTCAGCTATCTTCTTGCTGATGGCAGCCAACAACCTGCCCCAACCGATCCACGCGTACCCTGGTTAAATCAGGTGAAAGCGATAAAAATAGAGATTTCTATGTCGCTGGTTGTGCCAAGTAACAAAGAAGTGATCAGTCGTAGCTCAACTTTTACATTTCCAATCGCAATCAAAAATCTGGACTGAGGGAGGGGAAATAATCATGAAGAGAATCAGAAGAGTAATATTACGGATAAATAACCAAAAAGGTATTGCACTGTTGACAATGGTATTTCTGCTATTTTTGCTGAGTGTAATGACGATCAAGCCAATTGTGTTACATTCCGCTATTGGTCTGGCGATATTCAATGAGGAGATGGCACGATCTAAAGCAGAGCAAGATGCAATATCAGCAACAAGCCCAATCCGTATTAGTATCGACGAACAGATATACAATAAAATGCAAACCCAACTTCGCGAACATCTACGCCAGGCGCAATTAGCCAGGCAAGGTCGGGGCACTTATGTCTGCCAAGGTGTGGTTAATGGTGAAGATGGAGTAAGCGAGACTTGGGCTATTTGCGACCCGACCCATTTGCTTGATGGTCTCAAAGGAGCACAAGGACAGTCAATTGATGATCTAGCTGAGGTAAAAAGCCTAACTCCACCAGATAAACAGCGAGAGCCAGAATGGGCAGAGGTAGAGTATGAGTTGTTTAATCAGTTTGATTATGTGCTCAAGCCAGTGTTTGTAGGACAGCAACTAATTTCAGCAGGCAATCCGCGTCGAGGCAGCTTTGGACCTAGACCTAGAGTGGAACGGTACAGGTATAGAGTAAAAGCCGAGATTAACATGCAGACATATGGCAGGATCTTCTTTCCCCTAACTGTGTACTATGATGTAGTAATTAGCTTGGCTTCTTTCGACGAGTCCATACTCTGCGGTGGCGGTGGTAGATTAAATCCAGGCTTCAGCCCTCCTGGACGAGCATTAGGTGTTGCATATTGTGAAGCCGACCTCACAATCACAGCTTTTGATCCTGGATGTAAAAAGGTTGGTTTTTGCAGTGCTGGAGAAGATTGCTATGAAAGTTTTTGCCAGAATAAAAACAGAAACCAAAACCCTGACACCTGCAAAGTGCAAAGTGAATCAATTTGTGTTCCGCAAGATGGCATGATAGTAGCGTGCCAAGTAAGCGTAGACGGAAAATTAGGATATTATTTTGGCACTGGTACTAAGAAAACATATACTTCAAATGGATGCGCATCGTTAGGTACAAACTCAAATGGTGGCTTCATTTGGAATACAGCCATTAGGATAGTATCGCTGGGCACCAATTACGATTAGCAGTTTGTTTGCCAGAAAATATAGTTGGCGTAGTAAAATTCTAGCTTAAAGTAGACTGAAGGAGTTTGGCAAATGCTTAAGAGAGTTATTGTATCATGTGCGATCCTACTACTAACCAGCCTGTCTGTATTTGGGCAGGTTGATAAGCCAATTATCTATGTTTGCTATGATCGAGAAGAAGATCCTGAAGACGCTCTAATTATGTTAGATGGTATGACACTAGAAGAGACAGGCCGGATTTCCCTCCCAGGAGTTCGTCCAGATATAATTGTCCTGCGTCCTGATAAGCAAATTGCCTTTGTCACTCACGATCCCCGTTTTGATGATACTAGTGGAATCTCTATTATTG
>JBFLVQ010001183.1:0-1967 GCA_040758525.1 Acidobacteriota bacterium | reverse complement strand
AAAACTTGTCTCTATTTTTTCTCATCCGGGGCTTCAGGGTTTTTCTCAATAGGTTGTGCGAGCTGTTGCTCTAGTTCTCTCAGGCGCTCCTTGAGTGTAGGTAGTTGTTGGGTGAGCGCATAGATTCGCTTAAATTCATCGATCTGACGTGCAGGCGTACCCCACACCGTAAGGCCACGTCGTATGATTTTGCCAGTCGGTATACCGGCTTGTGCACCTACTATAGCACCAGCCTCAATACGCACATGATCGGCTACTCCAACCTGACCACCTAACACGGCATTGTCTTCAATGATTGAGCTGCCTGATACACCTACCTGTGCAGCAAGCACACAATGCTCACCAATACGCACATTATGAGCAATCTGTACTAGATTATCTATCTTGCTACCACGTCCAATCACAGTTGCATCCAGCGTACCACGGTCAACCGTAGTATTACTGCCAATCTCCACATCCTCTTCAATAATTAGACTGCCAATCTGTGGGAATTTATGATACTGGCCGCCAGCTCGTACATAACCAAAGCCATCACTACCAAGCACCGCGCCTGCATGTACAATTACACGATTGTGTATATGAACTCGATCATAGACAACCACACGCGCATATAGGTGGCAATGCGCACCGATCTTGACATCATCCCCAATCACACAACCATTTCCAATTACAGTATTATCACCAATCATAGTGCCAGCCCCAATGGTCACATAAGCGCCTATGCTCACCTCTCTACCTAGTTGTGCAGTCTCAGAGACGATTGCAGTAGGATGTATGCTGGCGTGATGTGTTGGGTGTGGAGCGAACTCACCTACAATACGTGCAAAGGCTAATTTGGGATGATCAACAAGAATAAGGGTCTTTTCTGAAGTGTTTATCTGTGCTGGCACGATTACAGCAGTTGCTGCACAAGCAAATGCACGTGTAAGGTATTTCTCATTCTCGACAAAAACAATATCGCCAGTGCGGGCATTATCAAGGCTTGCTACGCCAGTAATCGATAGTGTTTCATCACCTACGACACGACCATTTATGAGTAAGGCCAATTCTTGTACAGTTCTTTTCATAATGAGAGATTAGTCCTCTTCAGTCCAGTCACAACTGACTTCGCCTTGCTCGATCATTGAGACAATTTCGCTAAGAATACGATCAAATTCGCTAATAGGATACTTCTTTCCCTCATAGAAGATCGCCGGTGGATTGGCAAAGATCTCGGCCCAGGTGAGTAGCTCTACACCATCTTCACGTTTTAATGAAAGGATCTTTCCTGCACGCAACTGTTCACTTATTCTCTCTAATGTCCATTCTTCGCCAGTGGGTTGCTGTTCCTCTGCTTTGAGAAATTCGTCGATCCCTTCACCACGTAGTAGCCGTTCAAGTGCGCCAGAATATTCCATACTACGCAACTGTTCGTAACCGCCTATATGTTTGTTATAGATGAAAACACGTGGAAAAGTGACTTCGCCGGTCTCACGGCGTAACCAGGAGATAAGCGAGCCATTTCCTGTTACATCTATCTCTTCATAAGCAAGGGCGCGCCCATCAAGTAACTCACGCGCCATTTTACAGGATTGATCAAGCGCGATTGTATAGAGCTTGATCGCCTTGGTGGCAGGTGTCTCTGGTGTGGTTGCCTTAGCTGCCACAGTTGTTGGTGTAGGTGTCGTCTCCTGCGCGGCTTTATCTTTATTCTTTTTCTTAAAGAAGTTGAACATAATATGTGGAAATAGCTCCTTTCCGCGAATTACTCCCAGATGTATGGAAAGATGAGAGGAGATGATAGCCGAATATTTTAGCGGAGTTCAACACCCATGGCCGGTCTAGTGGGCACACAAGTATTGTGTGACATCCTCCCTCGACTAGAAGTCAAGGGCATCCCTGGTGCAGCACTTAAGCAGCCCCAACCGAGCAGGAAACAACAGTAGCAATAGGGATGGTATAAGGAACCGATTTGTAGACCATATGCC
>JBFLVQ010001182.1:0-1968 GCA_040758525.1 Acidobacteriota bacterium | reverse complement strand
AGAACTAACACTTATCTATTTAATCTCTATTCCAATCGTAATGTAGTAAATGCACTGGGTGCCTTCGAGATAGGACTAGGTAATGATTTAGCATTTCTTAGCACAAGAGCATCATATAAATTGAATCTTAAAGGACCCAGCTACGCTATTCATACTGCCTGCTCTACATCATTGGTAGCAGTACATCTGGCCTGCCAAAGCCTTTTAATTGATGAGTGTCAGATCGCATTGGCAGGTGGTGTAGCAGTAAATATTCCGCAGAAAACAGGCTATCGCTATCAACCTGGTGGCATACTCTCTCCCGATGGATACTGCCGAGCCTTTGATGCTCAAGCCAGAGGAACTATCTTTGGTAGCGGTGTAGGTATTGTAGTACTAAAACGATTAGCAGATGCTCTCTCAGATCGGGATTTTATCCATGCAGTTATTAAAGGCTCTGCTACTAATAATGATGGTGCGCTAAAAGCTAGCTTCACTGCGCCCAGTGTCTATGGTCAGACAGAGGTAATTCTAGAAGCATTAGCAAGTGCAGGAGTATCACCAGAAACGATCTCTTATATAGAAGCACATGGTACTGGCACTGCATTAGGTGATCCAATAGAGATTCGCGCGCTTACTAAAGCATTCTCCACTGCTAGTGATAAAAAGAGATTCTGTGCAGTTGGTTCAGTAAAATCAAACTTTGGTCATTTGGATGCAGCAGCAGGAATTGCCAGTTTAATTAAGGTGGTATTGGCACTCAAACATAGACAACTGCCACCTACTCTCTATTTTAATGAACCAAATCCGCATATTGATTTTGATCAAAGTCCATTCTATGTCAATAACAGATTATCAGAATGGCAAGCCGACTCTTTACCACGTCGAGCTGGTGTCAGTTCCTTTGGAGTTGGTGGAACTAACGCACATATTATAGTAGAAGAAGCACCCACAATTAATAAACCAGTCGATTCTCGCGCCTGGCAGTTGTTACTCTTATCAGCAAAAACTGCTTCTGCATTAGAGACTACAACTGCCAATTTGATCGCTCACTTAAAAGATCATCAAGAGCTTAATCTTGCCGATGTTGCTTATACCTTGCAGGTAGGTCGTGGAACTTTCGATCATAGGCGTATGTTGGTATGTAAGCATTTGGAAGATGCCTTTACAACACTTGAGACACTCGATCCAAATCGTGTTTTCACTGATTCTCAAGAATGTTATGAACGCCCTGTTGTCTTTATGTTTCCAGGACAAGGAACGCAGTATGTAAATATGGCCAGAGAGCTTTATCAATCTGAACCAACATTTCGTCAACAGGTAGATATCTGTTCAGAAATACTTATTGCTCATATAGGTCTGGATCTGCGCCACCTGCTCTATCCACAAGATAATGATATTGCAGAAGCACAGAGTAAGTTAAATCAGACTGCTTTCACACAACCGGCATTGTTTGTAATCGAGTATGCATTGGCCAAGTTATGGATGCAATGGGGTGTGCATCCACAAGCAATGATCGGTCATAGTATTGGAGAATATGTTGCTGCCTGTCTAGCCGGCGTCTTCTCTTTAACAGATGCATTGTATTTAGTTGCTTTGCGAGGGAAGCTAATGCAAAGCCTGATGCCAGGAGCAATGCTCAGTGTACCATTATCAGAAAATGCTGCGCGTGACTTACTAAATAAGAATCTCTCCTTAGCAGCAGTCAATGGTCCATCCTTATCTGTGATTGCTGGTAGCCTTCCCGCAATTGATGAATTAGAGAACCAGCTTAAGAAACAGGGGATAGTTTCTAAGCGATTGACGGTTACGCATGCTTTCCATTCACAAATGATGGATGCCATCGTCGATACGTTTGCAGAAAATGTTAAAAAGATAGCTTTGCAATCACCACAAATCCCCTACATTTCAAATGTCACAGGTAGCTGGATTAACACAGAAGAGGCTACTAATGCTGACTATTGGGCACATCACCTACGCCAAACAGTA
>JBFLVQ010001181.1:0-1975 GCA_040758525.1 Acidobacteriota bacterium | reverse complement strand
CACCAATGGTGCGTACATGCAATGTAATAGGCGAGAGATAATTCTGCTCAATTGGCATGTAAACACAGGGTCTAGGTTCTTCTGCTAGATTTAAGTAAGCAATGTTTTCGCAAATACCTACTACTTCGTAAAATATCTCCGCGCCAAAGAACTTGAATCTTTTGCCGATGGCATCTTGATTTGGCCAGAAACGTTTTGCCATTGCATCATTAATGATCGTTACACGTGGTGACTGTTCTTGATCTGCGGTAGTGAAGCGACGTCCATGTAAGATATCGATATCCATAGTATCAAAATATTTTACTCCTACGGAATTTGTCATCACCAAGATTCCTTGGCGATTTGGTGTAGGCGCCTCTCCTTCAATAAATACGCTACGCCTTGCCGTAAAAGCAAATGGTGGAGCTGATGCCAAACTAGCTGATACTACTCCTGGCAGCGTTGAGATATGCTCTTCTACTTGTTGATAGAACTGTCGCCCACGGATTGGATCATAACTTTGAGCCTCAATATTAAAGCTCATTAGCGCTAGTTTCTCAGTTTCGAAACCAGGATCGATCTGTTGAGCATTACGCAGGCTACGTAAGAATAGACCTGCGCCAATTAGTGAAATAAGCGAAAGCGCTACCTGTGAAATAACCAATAGATTGCGGAGGTTAAACCGGAATTTAGTAGAGATAGTCTGACGCGCGCTGTCTTTCAATTCTGTAACAAGATGCGTTTTAGAAGCTTGTAAAGCAGGAAAGAGTCCAAAAATAATACCTGTCATCAGCGAAAGCACTAATGTGAAGCCAAGCACATGTCCATTCAAAGCAAGATCCAGACCATTATCAGGAAAGAATGGTGGGCGGAAAGCCCATAAAAGCTCTCGTCCCCAAATTGCTAATACCAACCCACCTATGCCTCCTAGTAATGCCAGTAACAGGCTTTCTGTCATAAGTTGTCGGATCAAGCGCTTACGATCAGCGCCTAGCGATATACGTATGGCGATCTCTCGTCGGCGTGCAGAAGCACGCGCAAGCAAGAGATTAGTGACATTAGCACAGGCAATAAGCAATACTAATCCTACTACTGTCATTAGCAATGTCCCTGCTAATACAAAGGTCTCACGCTGATTAGGGTTAATAGTAGCTTCCATTAAGGGGATTAATGTTACATTACGTTTATCATTCTCTTTGGGGTAATCTTGCTCTAATCTATGAGCAATGATCTTCATTGCAGACTGCGCTTGTGCTAGTGTTACAGATGGTTTTAATCTACCTACGATATTGAAAATAAGCGCTCGTCGCTCATTAAACCAGCCTTTCATAGTGCCTGTGAAGACTTGATCATGCATCATGATAGGCACCCAGAAGTCTGCTACCCCAATGGCCAAGGTACCACGGAAATTTTTGGGGGCAATTCCAACTACGGTGAAATCCTGGTTGTTGAGCATAAGCGTCTTACCAACCATTGTAGGATCTCCTCCAAAGCGACGCTGCCAGAATTCATAACCTAGTACAATGACTGGATGAGTACCGGGAGTTTGATCTTCTTCAGTTGAGAAGGTACGACCCAAAATTGCTTTTACACCCAATAGATCAAAATAGTCACCAGAAACAATAAAGCCATTAATCTGCTCTGGTTCACGCCCTGTTGACATATTCATGGCTACGTTTTGAAATGCGACCAGCCCGCTAAAGACATCGTTCTGTTTTTTGTAATCCAAAAAATTGAGATATGAGATAGGCATATAGTTGAACACACCACCGGTATTTCTTTCGTCGCTACCATAGACTGACACCAGTTGATGTGGCTCTCTCAGCGGCAGTGGTTTTAGAAACACTGCATTAACAAGTGTGAAGATAGTAGTGTTTGCACCTATACCAAGCGCCAGTGAAAGTACTGCCACAATGGTAAAGCCAGGGTTCTTCCATAACAAACGTATGCCATAATGCAAGTCTTTAAGCAGTGTTTCCATAGTATTCTTACCAGA
>JBFLVQ010001180.1:0-1978 GCA_040758525.1 Acidobacteriota bacterium | reverse complement strand
GCTCTTTTGCGGCAAACTGATAAGCGCTCAAAGCGCTGGCAGGCTCGCAAGGATTTATCCACTTATCTCAATAGTTTGGTAGAACTTTGGTGTTCTCAAGAGTTAGTTTTACAACGGTAGTTTTTTCAACCAATCAAGCTCGACTTTCAGTTGCCCGATCTGTTGATAGAGTTCAGCCTGCAATTTTTCAGCATCCTGCGTCTCTCGCTCTCGCTTACTGGAAAATATTTCCCCAGCTTGTTCCAATAGCTGTTTGCGCCATTGTCCCACTAGCTGAGCATGCACCTCATAGATACTGCCGATTTCCGCTAAGGTTCGCTCACCTTTAATTGCTTCTAGTGCTACTTTCGCTTTTAACTGAGCATCAAATTTCTTCATGCCTTCTCCCTCTCTTTTCCGCTTGGGCCAGCGAACCTGCGACTGCCATCTTTTTCCACTTTTTTCATCACGCAGTGCGTGATGAAAAGGGTGTGAAAACCCCTTCGGAAATTATAGCTTTTCCAATTCTAGAGGGTGCCCAGAAAATGGGGAGTATTATACTTCCACTATTGGCATTAGCATCTCGGTTTTCTTCCTGCTTGACTCTTTTACTTCTTTCCATCTTTATTCTCTTTACCTCGTCCCTTTTGAGCAATTACTTTCAAAGTCGTGAATAATACTTCTTTTCTCCAACTAACAAATTACATTGAAAAGCTTGGTCAAAGATATTTTCCCTGGTCAGCAGCATTTTGGAGTGTTAAAGGATATAAATCCTGATCTGAATAACAATGAAGTAATATGAGTTATTTCTTTGATAACTCTGCTCATAAAACTAATGGCTTTAGTACTACCATTAGAATTTTGATATTCGCTTTAGAATAAGCGCCTTCAAATCTGCAATGGTTTGGCAGTTGTTGATCGACTTCGCATCAATTAAAATTTCTAGGCTCTTGATACCCTTGCTAAAAATAGCTGGTAATGGTATGTCTTCGATACCATAATGATTTTTTAATTCATCCGTATGCAAAAACTCATAAGGAGTGTCTAGCTCTTTAAGAAACTGCTTCCATTCTTTCCGCATTCCTAAAGGCGAGTTAATTATTGTACAAAGATTACAAGGGTAGGTTTGTGGTGAAAAGATCTTATGGGCTACATGGGATAGTGTGTTGAATAAGCCGCTATCTCCATTATAAACAAAGATAAGAGTTGGTTTCATGAGATTAAGTTCCTCCTTATTTATTGGTGTTATGGTTACGGTATTTGAATGAAAGGGATATTGGTATAGGATCCATTTTCAATAACCAGTTCAGCATCAATAGGCTTAAGTCGATTTCCTTTTTTGACAACAATGAGAGTCCTTCCTATACCCTTCAGAAACACTCGATCTGATTTTGAAAATACTAGATAGATAGGATCTACAAAGAAGCGTACTATAAAACTAGAAGCTCTCATCTTTATTACCACAGTATCTTGTTTACTTGCAGGATAAGTTTTATCCATTGATAGATCAAAATTGAAGGACCTTAATTGATCTAACACGCCATAGTTAATTGTTATTGTCTTTCCAGCGACAAGATCTTTCCATCGACTCCATATAAAGGGAATAATCATTGGTCCGGTTAGAAAGTTGGGCTCTTTCTGCTTTATTGAGGTTCGAGACTTTCCATTTAAATTCTGAGTATATTCAAGATTATTATTGTTAATATTAAGATGTGCCTTCTCGTTTATGGAGTAACGAACGTAGTTGTAACTTTTAACCTTTGTATTTTCCAGAATCATCTCGTCTTCTGCAGCAAGCTGACCATTTAGTTCATAGTAACGTGTAACCCACCTATCCCTACTTAATAATATCTCCCATCGATAAAGGGGTATTTTCTGTTGCGAGCCGATTTGGTAAAGATGTCCAGATAGCTGCTCGACTTTATTGATTGTTTGACTGAAACTCAATGAAGGGAGCAAAAGAAACAAGATAAGAACAGAGCAGATAGTTTTAACCTTA
>JBFLVQ010001179.1:0-1986 GCA_040758525.1 Acidobacteriota bacterium | reverse complement strand
CAAGCATTAATGAATTGAGGAGTTATCTTAAAGAGAAATTACCAGACTATATGCTACCCAGTGCATATGTCTTTGTTGATTCGCTACCACTCACACCTAGTGGCAAAGTAGATCGTCGTGCATTGCCAGTACCAGATTATTATCGACAGGATATCTCAGACAGTTATGTTGCACCACGTAATGCTATAGAGGAAGTGATTGCAGGAATCTGGGCAGAGGCGCTCAAGCTAGAACGAGTAGGCGTAGAAGACAATTTCTTTGAGCTGGGTGGCCATTCACTGCTAGCTACCCAAGTAATTTCTAGAATCCGAGATATTTTTCAAGTTGTCTTACCTTTACGTAATATCTTTGAATCACCGACTGTAACAGGATTGACACAGGCGATCTTGTTGGATGAGAGTGACCAAGTAAGGATTGAAAAGACCGCACAACTATTAATCAAATTGGCTCAACTTTCTGAGGAAGAGACCGAGGCTATGCTCTTGGATAGAAAATTAACGTTTAAGGATAGCGAATTAAAATGAGCCTCCTCGAAAATCAGCTACCATTGCTTACCGCAGCAGAACAGCGGCAACTGCTACAGATGTGGAATAACACAGACTGCCAATATCAGAGTACTACTATTGTGGAGCTATTCGAGAAACAGGTAGCTCTGTGCGGTGAAGCCTGTGCGCTTGTATGCGAGGATATGCATATGAGCTATCGACAACTGAATTGCCAGGCAAATCAGTTGGCAGCTTACTTACGTCATCTTGGTGTAGGACCAGAGATAAGGGTAGGAGTGTACCTAGAGCGATCTTTCGAGATGATAGTAGCCTTGTTAGCAATACTGAAGGCAGGCGGAGCATATGTACCATTGGAGATGGAATATCCCAGAGCGCGTAAAACATATCTGATTGGTGATGCTGGATTGACATTGATATTGACACAACAACAACACGCTATTGAATTAGCAGAATGTGGCGCACAGTTGGTAAAACTAGATGAACAGAGTGATGAGATTAAACAATATAGTGTTGAGAACAAGCAGAGCAGTATAAATGCAGATAATCTTGCTTATGTAATCTATACTTCTGGCTCTAGCGGTAAGCCAAAAGGAGTAATGGTTTCGCATGGTGGCACTGCCAACTATCTTAATTGGATGCGGCAAACCTATCCGCTTGATAGGAGCGATAGAGTCTTACAGACAGTACCATTAGGATTCGATGTTTCAGTACGAGAGATATTCTGGCCATTGATTAGTGGAGCTACGCTGGTATTGGCAAAGCCTGCCGGACAGCGAGATATCTCTTACATTATTGAATCAATTCTACGATATCAGATTACTAATGTTCGTTTTGTTCCTGCAATGCTGGAGATCTTTTTAACTCATCAACAGGTAAGGGAGTGTGGTTGTCTGAAGCGAGTATTTTGTGGTGGTGAAGTTATGCCACCTGAGCTAGTGAAGCGATTCTACACAATTTTGCAGGCTCAACTGCACAACACCTATGGCCCTACCGAGACTACTGTTAATGCTACAGTATGGGCTTGTCAACCTGAGATAAAGCAGAGTATTCCTATTGGTCGGCCCATTGCTAATACACGAATCTATATTTTAGATCCTTACTTACAACCTCTACCAATCGGAGTAATGGGTGAACTCTATATAGCTGGGGTAGGATTGGCAAGAGGATATCTTAACCGTGTTGATCAAACCGCAGAGAAGTTTATTCCTGATCCATTCGGCGCTGAAGCTGGCGCACGAATGTATGCATCAGGAGATCTAGCGCGTTATTTGCCAGATGGTGAGATAGAGTTTCTTGGTCGTATAGATCAGCAGGTAAAGATAAGAGGTTTCCGTATCGAACTGGCTGAGATTGAAGCAGTGTTGAGTGAACATAAAGATATCCGTCAGGCTATAGTGATAGTTCGTGAAGATCGAGTTGGTGAGAAGAGATTAGTTGCATATATTATTGCTAGAGCAGAGATCGATCTCTCCATTACACA
>JBFLVQ010001178.1:0-1999 GCA_040758525.1 Acidobacteriota bacterium | reverse complement strand
GATCTTGCCGAAAGCCAAATTTGAGAACAGACATTATCTATAAAGGGAGTTGAGCAGGCAACTTAGATGACCGGGCTTGATCGTGACACAGTAATAGAAGCGGCGCAAGAGTTAATCAACCTACTGATCTAACTATTTTTTACGATAGTAGTAGAAATCGTATTCAGTTTGCCAATTCTTCCCATTATCCCTAGAGATTTCCGAATACTGTCTGACACGATTGGGGTCAAGGTTATAGAAGGTCAATCGTCGCAAGGTCACATTGCCGTCCTGTGTACGAATCTCTGCACGAAACTTCATTGCGTTATCACGATATTCTCCTTCGACAAACTCAATGATGCTCCCTTGACTATCAACCCAAGTCTGTTGCCACTTGCCTCGGTTTTGATTAAAGAGGTTAAAGCTTTTTCCACTGCCGCCTCCAGTTCCTGTCCAATTCTCGTATATCACACAATCTCCCAAGATAAGTTGCACACTATTATTACCAACCAGTCTGCCATCTTGAGTTTTAACCTCCCATTCACCTATCCAGAAGTCGAACTGTCTTGCTTCTGGAAGAAATTTGCAAGGCTGTGCTTTCACGAGCATCTTTTTTTGAATCTCGGAAAAGCGCGCATCCGATCTAAGATTCTCTAGATCTGCATCCGATTCCAGCACCTGTAACTGTATAAAACCATTCTGCATGGCTTTCTCCAGCCACTGATAGGCATGATCTTTCTCATTCAACTTTGCATATGAACAGGCAATGTTATACATAGCGATAGGATTAGGTCTAATTGCCAGCATATGTTGAAATGCCTCGATTGCCTCACGATACTGACCTAGGGCATGAAGAGCGTATCCCAGCCGGTACCAGGCTTGGCCATTTTCCGGCTCTGCCTTGGTAATTGCCTGATAGGCTGGTACAGCTTTATTCCAATCTTTTCGCTGAAAAAACTCATCTGCTGCTTTGGCAGTAGCAGCCTGGTCATGATTTTGTGCAATTATCTGGTAACAAGGTTGTGACGAGAATAACAGAACGTACAGTAGCGCAATAGCAAAAACTAAAAAACGGCGTGCCCAATGACTCATTTTAATCTCCTCTGCATTGAGATCTTATCTAGTAGACCAGAATCTTGCTATCCTTAGACTGGAAGCACGGACCTGGTATCTCACGATCTGGTTGGCAATATAGTGATTCAATAAGGTTATTGTCGTGTAGAAAATCTTTAGCTTTTCTGAAAAAATCCCGGAGTTTTTATGAAGGTAGATAAATATGAGCAGACAGTATATTTATATGAATTCGGACACTATCGTCTAAATACTCGTGAACGGACTTTATCTGGTGATGAGGGAACGATTGCACTGCCCCCCAAGGTTTTTGATACTCTAGTACTACTACTGGAAAATAGCGGTCACGCCCTTAGCAAAGAAGAACTGATTCAGCAGTTATGGCCAGATAGCTTTGTCGAGGAAGGCAATCTTACTCACTATATTTCACAACTAAGAAAGGTGCTTGGCGATAGTATCTCACAGCCTCAATATATTGAAACACTCCCTAAACATGGCTACCGTTTCATTGCTCCTGTCAGGACAGCTTTCAATAATCAGACTAGCAAGCAAAATTTCCCCACTGTCGATCTTCTTAATACTGCTTCAGAAAATAAGAGTGAATCAAGTAGCTTTACTATACCTGAACAAGAAAATATAACTGCTTCATCTACTCAACCCTTCTTAGGTCAACCGCCTAGTGCAATTAACCGATCTTTACGACTACCAGCAATTATCTTGATTGTAACAATTACCATAATAGCTTGGCTTATCTATCTAATACCAACCAAGCTGAGCAAGCAGATCTCTTTTCCAGAGATGAAGATTAGCAAGCTTACTACCCATGGCAGAATCAGCCATGCGGCAATCTCACCAGATGGTAAGTATATTGTCTATTCTCAACAAGAGAATGATAAGAGCAGCCTATCAGTACGTCAGACCAACAGTACTAGTGGCCTTAATATTCTTA
>JBFLVQ010001177.1:0-2004 GCA_040758525.1 Acidobacteriota bacterium | reverse complement strand
AGATAGGGGATAAGTATATTGAGGCAAGGAATGAGAAAGAGCGGTTGTTAGCATTAATATGGGGAGAAGTTCTAGGCTTGGAGAGGGTTGGTATTCGTGACAACTTCTTTGAACTGGGGGGAGATTCAATGCGCAGCATACAGGTACTCGCCCAAGCACAGCAGCATGGTTTAAATTTCACGCTGCAACAGCTTTTCCAGCATTCGACAATTGAAAAGTTGGCTCAAGAGATTGACCAGATCCAGAGTTATAAAGAAGAACAGATAGCAATGGTATCATTTAGCCTCATCTCTGAGGAAGATAGAAGGAAGCTGAAGGATGATGTAGAAGATGCTTATCCACTATCAAAGATGCAGGCAGGGTTAGTTTTTCATAGTGAGTACAGTCCAGAGGCATCTATATATCATGCCATCGAAATCTTCTATTTAGAGGCTCGATTTGATTTAGAGCTTTTGGAAAGATCAATTAAACAGCTTATTGCTCGTCACCCAATATTACGTACTTCATTTGATCTAGTTCACTTTAGCGAGCCATTACAGTTAGTTCATAGAAGTGCTTCTGTTCATATAACCGTAAACGATCTATCCAATCTTTCCCAGCAGCAACAACGGGAAGCAATAATGGCAAAAATTATTGATGAAAGAGATCAAACTTTTGATTACACTAAGCCACCATTAATCCGTATTCTGATAAATTTATGCGCTGACAACAGATTCCAGGTTATTCTAAGTTTTCATCATGCGATATTGGATGGATGGAGTGTTGCGTCTTTAGTTACAGAACTGCTGCAACGATATAAATCATTATTATCAAATAATGAAATGCCGATAGAAAAGTTAGGCTGTTCGTTTCGAGATTTTGTCACTTTAGAGCGAGAGGCATTAGCATCTAACGAAACTAGGGATTACTGGACACAAAAGTTGAGTGATGCTAGTGTGACTAAACTACCGCGTTTGTTTGATAGTGATAAAGCTCAAGGGAACTATCAATTTGGTAAGCATTCTTTACTCCTTCCTGAAGAAACAACAAGAAGCTTGAAACAGCTTGCGCTAATGGCTGGCATCCCACTCAAGAGTGTTCTGCTTGCCGCACATATCAAGGTTATAAGTTTTGCCAGCGGCCAGACAGATATATTAACTGGAGTAGCATTGCATGGAAGGCCAGAGACTGCTGATGGTGAGCAAATTCTAGGACTTTTTCTTAATATGCTTCCTTTCCGTCAGAGACTTTCTGGCGGGAGTTGGTTAGATCTGGTGCAGGAGGTCTTCACAATAGAGCGAGAGATGCTTCCTTATCGTCGTTATCCAATGGCTCAGATCCAGTTAGATATGGGAAGCAACTTACTTTTTGAGACAGTATTCAATTTTGTTCACTTCCATGTCTATCGAGGAGTTCAAAAACTTGATGATGTACAGCTTTTAGGTGTGGGTGGATTGGATCAGACAAACTTCACTTTACTGGTCAATTTTATGCTCGATCAAACTGAATCATTCTTGGGATTGGGTTTGAACTGCAACCTTAATGACATATCTCAAAATCAACTTGAAACTATTGCTCATTATTATGAAAACACTTTAATGGCAATGATCAAAGATCCATCAGCTCGCTATCAATATTCTTGTTTACTAACACAATCTGAACAGTACCAGATGCTGACAGTCTGGAACGACACTGTAAAGGTCTACCCAGCAGACAAATGTATCCATCAAATATTTGAGCAACAGGTTAGTTACACTCCTGACGCAATAGCTCTTATTTACAGACAAGAACCGTTAACTTATCAGGAATTGAATCGACTAGCCAACCAATTGGCTCATTATCTGTGTTCACAAGGAGTAGGGGCAGAAGTAGTAGTAGGGATCTATTTGGAACGCTCGATAGAGATGGTAGTAGCAATGCTGGGGATATTGAAAGCAGGAGGAGCATACTTGCCATTAGATATCGATTATCCAAGAGAGCGAATAGGAATAATACTGTCAGAAGCAGATACTAGTATAGTGATAA
>JBFLVQ010001176.1:0-2006 GCA_040758525.1 Acidobacteriota bacterium | reverse complement strand
CTGAAAACTGAGACTGGGAATGGTCTTAACTATGTGCATTCTATGGTTTTTGAGCAAGGTTTAGAAGAAGCTAGGGCAATTACGCAATTTTTTGCTTTTGTAGCTAGCCAAGCACACGATTATCAAAAATTATCGCGTGCTATCAAGCTATGGGAGAGCAGGCAGGGGCTGTGAAAATTATTTTTGGGGCTGGTCTTTGATTGTTTTGTACAAAGCCGACCGCGTTTGTACAGCACTCTCAAAATAGGGTTTGTACAGTGCCAAGATCACGAAAAATTGACGATGCTCCGATCACCGGTGCCGTTTGTTATACTCGCGTCTCGACAGAAGAGCAGGCTAGCATAGGTGTTTCGCTCGCTGCTCAAGAAGAGCGACTACGTGCCTACTGCCTGATGACCGGATTGGATATTGCACGCTTTATTCGCGAGGAAGGAGTATCAGCCGCTAAGCCACTTGGTGCGCGGCCAGGCGGCGTCCAGATGCTTGATCTGATCTGTCAGAAAAAGATCGGGCATGTAGTAGCCCTTAAGCTCGATAGACTTTTTCGTGACGCCGAAGATGCACTACACCAAACCAAGGCTTGGGACCGATCTGGCATCGCACTTCATTTAGTAGATATGGGCGGACAAACTCTCAACACCGCGTCAGCAACTGGTAGATTTTTTCTCAATGTGATGGCTGGTTTTGCAGAGCTTGAGCGCAACCTCATCTCCGAGCGCACAGCCGCAGCAATGGCTCACAAGAAAATTCATCGCGAAGCTTATGGGACAACACCATTTGGTTTTGTCCGTATAGGTGACCAGCTAATCGAAGATCTGAAAGAGTTGGAAATAATAGATCAAATTAGATCATGGCGTGGAGATGGTTGGAGCTTAAGACGTATAGCAGCAGAGCTGAGTAAGCTTGGTGTTCCCACCAAAGAAGGCGGACAATGGTTTGCTTCAACGGTTCGCTATCTTCTGCAGAACGATCTTTATAAGAAGAGAATATGAATAGCAACAATAAGGAATTAGATTATCAAGCGCAGTACTTCAAAGCAGTGAAGATAGTAGATGAATTGCTTTGCCTTCTCATTCTTGGAAATGTCTATGATGATAATTACAGAACTGTTCAAGACGCGCTAAAGGAGATAGCAATAGCTAAGAACGATAATCCCCAATTTCCTATCACTATTAGGCTGGCAAATATTCTCAGGGATAAGGGCTTAATTGAAGATTAATTGAGTGTGTCCGTAAGTGTGTCCGTAAACTTAAAAAGCCGCTGAGTTGCGACTGTAAGTTATTGATTATAAATGGCCAGGGACGGAATTGAACCGCCGACACGCGGATTTTCAGTCCGCTGCTCTACCAACTGAGCTACCTGGCCGGTTTAGAAAGACCAAACGATAATAGACCAGAAAGTTAAAGTCAAGCTCACTCCCCCGGTTATTTAACCTAGGCGTGCCCCTATTACTCTGAGTATGGAAAAAGCTTATTAGATTGTTAGTATTTCTTATTGTTGTCCTGGTTATTCTCATAAAAACTATCTGCTGGCAAACCCTTCTGCCGAGCCACCTGAGTAGCTAATTGATCGCAGCGCTCGTTTTCGGCAACACCAGCATGTCCAGGCACCCATTCGAATATAACTTCATGCTGCTCGCACAAATTAAGCAATTCTTCCCAAAGATCAGGATTAATCGCTTTATCTTGCTTGTTTCGCATCCAACTCTTTGCCCGCCAACGCTTGGCCCAGCCTTTCATAATACTGTCTCGCAAATATTGAGAGTCTGTATAAATAGTAACTGAGCATCTCTGTTTTAACGCTCGTAATCCAACAATTGCAGCAAGGATTTCCATACGATTATTGGTAGTAAGACGAAAACCACCAGCTAGTTCTTTGCGGTGTTTTTCATATAACAACACTACACCATAGCCGCCCGGACCAGGATTACCTACACAAGCACCATCAGTGTAAATAACTACTTTTTTAAGCTCTGTATTCATTACAATTATTATGTCACGCTAATT
>JBFLVQ010001175.1:0-2011 GCA_040758525.1 Acidobacteriota bacterium | reverse complement strand
CTACGGTAGTACCAACTGCCACGGTAAAAATGATTTTAGCGCTAGTAAAACAGGCCACCGTAGAATATTAATCCACGGTAAAAATATTTATTAGACCGTGCAATCGATTAGCTTTACTAATAGATATTAAAGCCATTATTAATAGTGAAAAGTATCAATGTTTCATATGGCACAACAAGGGAAAATCACTTGCTGTGAAAGGGTTAAATATGGAGAATACAAGAAAAAATAGATTGTGCCATATCCATATCCATACCTAATATATAACCTCAAGACAGCCAAATTGTGTTGTCTTTAAATCCAGCACGTCCTTGAGTCAAGGAGATTTCTATGTCAGTAAGAAATGTAAATATAGGTTCAGGCGAAAGGATAGAGTCTCTATTACGTGAAATAGAACAGACAAAACCTGCCCCCTCTGCCTCTACAGCGCTTGAAAATTACCAACCATTGTCCGACACAGGACGTGAAGAGAGATTGGCACAACAGTTCTTACGTGGTCGTTTAAGTGTAGGGAATGCGCTAATTCAACGCCAATTACAGAAAGTCTTAGGGGAAAAGAGAGCAACACAAGATTCCCAGCAAAAATTGCCCGACAGTATCACCAACATTACTGCAGTAGCAAAATTAACAGATGGGCAGAGAAGGGAAGAGACAGAAAAATCGCTTAGTACTATTAGACAGATCATAGCAAGCACTAATGATAATGATAGACAGCAAGCCTGTCAGGTGCTCAATAGAATTAGTAGTGTAATAGCTGAAAACCTAGATCTCACAAAGATCGAAAGCATTTTGGATAAGTTTAACGAGATTGTTCGATTATTAATGAATCTGGGAAAAGACATACTTCCACCAACGCCCACACCATCAAACAGTGTATCGACTAATCCAACAACATGGTCGCCGGCACATACACAACTACGAGAATTAGGTTTTTCGTTAACGGCACTGCGTAAGATCACAAATACGGCAGCAGCCCGTCTAGTAGAGCTAGATCAATCTCTCTTACAAGAGACCGCCCAACAGAACCTCAATTTCGAACAGGCGTTTGCCAAAAAGATCGAGAGTCTGCCAATAACCGCATTCGAAAAGTTAAAGACATTAGCAAGTAGCGAACAGAAAAGGCTCACGGCTCTCCCCTTAGAACAGATGGTTGAGGAGCTAACCAGAACTACTCCACTACCATCACCAAGTGGCGATGCTACCGCAGCCCGCACACAACTACGCCAAATAGGCTTTTCACTTACAACCATACGCAAGATTTCCGACACTGCTGCAGTCCGCTTAGTAGAGCTTGATGAAACCATATTGCGGGATGTGGCAAAACGGAATCTTAATTTTGAACAGGCATTTGCCAAGAAGATCGAGAGTCTGCCAACAACCGCTTTTGATAGATTAAAATCACTCGATCGTGCCGAGCAGAAGAGAATTACCGATCTTCCCCTGGAACAGATGTTGGAAGAGTTAAAACCTCCTAAGCCAACAGAGGATATAAATCTATATCCGATGCCCGAAGCGACACCAGCGCCCATTGTGAATGCGATCAAGAATGCTCAGAAGAGTGTAGATGTCTCTATCTATCTCTTTACCAGCCCCAGTGTGACCGGAGCATTAAAAGAGGCAGCAGCACGTGGTGTAAGAGTGAGAGTGATGCTTGAACCAGAAGTAGTTGGACAGAAGGATGCCAACAAAGAAGTGGCTGAAAGTCTACGCGAGGCAGGTATCGCCGTACAGGATACACCTCCAGAATTTAGCCAAGGCAACAAAGTTGACCATGCGAAATTTATGATTGTTGACAATAAGAAGCTTCTCTTTGGCACCGGCAATCTGGTACGTAGTGGTTTGGGCGAAGAGGGCGCGCTCTCTTTCAATCGTGACTTCTGGGTAGAGGATACACGTGCTGAGGTGGTTAATGAAGCACGCACACTCTACGAAGCTGATTGGCAGCAACAGAGTACTAGTGGTATTGAATTTAAACATCTAGTAGTGACACCTGATAATGGCAATCAGCGTA
>JBFLVQ010001174.1:0-2012 GCA_040758525.1 Acidobacteriota bacterium | reverse complement strand
ATGTTACAGTCTACTCTAAAGCACGAAAGGAAAATATATTTTTAGCTGTCCTTGAGCCAATAAAATTCTTCGACTCCAGCGAAAAAATAATTTTCTATCCTGTAAAAAATATATACACCTAAGCAAGCACACTGCTAACAAGTAAATGATTGCTTTTCTGCCTGTTTAATGGCAATCTTTAACTGCCATGTTTCTGGAGAACAGACTTATCGGCAGCCTGTTAGCAGAGAAATACCGCATTGAACGCAAGATAGGGGTAGGGGGAACAGGGGTAGTTTATCAGGCCACCCATATCGACCTAGGCGTTCCGGTTGCGGTTAAGATCTTACGTCAGTTCCTTTCTGATCCAACTGCGGAAGAGCGTTTTCGCCGTGAAGCCAGAGCAACCGCTCAACTCAATCATCCCAACGCTGTAAAAGTCTTTGATTATGGAGTCACAAAAGAGAGTGGATTAGTCTATATCGTAATGGAATTTCTTGATGGCGAAGATCTACGTGCACGCTTAACACGCGAAAAGCAGCTTGCCTATGCCGATATCTTAACAATCTTGGAACAGATCTGTACAGTTATAGAGAGTGCCCACACTAAAGGAATTATTCATCGTGATCTAAAACCTGACAATATAATCTTATTAAAAGATGAGCATGGCGTTGATATAGTCAAAGTACTCGATTTCGGTATTGCTAAACTGAGTTCGCTTACCCTTACTAGCAATCTGACACAATCCGGCACCGTAGTAGGCACACCCCATTATATGTCGCCAGAACAGTGTCGCGGTGAAGAGGTAGGTCCACATTCGGATATCTACAGTCTAGGAGTTATCCTTTACGAGATGCTGGCAGGTGTTCTTCCATTTACCGCATCTTCAGCGATGGCGCTCGCCCTTAAGCATATTCAAGAAGCGCCTATGCCACTTAGCCAATGGCGTGCCGATCTTCCTGTAGAGGCTGAGCAGGTGGTGCTACACGCATTGGCTAAAGAGCCTCAACATCGACAACAATCTGCTCAACAATTGGCACAAGAGTTTAAAGAAGCCATCAAAGTAGTTGTGAAACCACAGACACAGCCTCTCTGTTCAGCAACAAAGGTAACAGAAGTATTACCTGATGCTGCAATGGATGCGACTACCGCGCCATTAGTATCGAGCAACCCTGATAGTGTTAAGCCAGCAGATCTCTATGTCACAAGAGTTGGTAATGCTATTAATGCAGAGGGATCGGCCACTCTAGATACTCCCCCGCCTACCCAGCCTGCTGCTACAGTAATGCTGGATCAGGCAATAATTGAGTTGAAAGAGAAGAGTCGATTAGAGCCTGAAATACCTAAGAGTACCGTAAGACTACCAGCAGGATTGGGAAATGCAGAGCATATATTCGAAGAACTTATTCCACACAAAGACTATGACCCTTTATGGCGCTCATTTATTTATGCCAGTAGTGGCCGTAGTCTACTAACTGGCTATGGCCCGTTTGGCGGTACATCGCTGCTACGTTGTGCAATTGCCCGTGCACGTAGCGAATTAAAGCAAGCCGATGGTGGTGAAGGGGCACTACTAGTCTTTAATTTTCATATTAAAGATGAGACACATAACTATTTTGAGATCGAAGCTACCGATCTAGGCCTCAGTCACGAAAAGCGAACTGCCTATCTAGGTAATGTCGATCTAGATGAACTACAAGCGCGAGCTAGCAGTAATGAACAGAGCAATACATCTTCATTAATGAACTTCTCGCTTGACAATCCGCTGGGAGTATCATTTTTTAATACCTCAGAAAAAGCTTCGGCAACGGAAATATTACGGCAAAATGATTATGATTTCTCGCATTTCATTGCCGATCTCAACGCTTTCTTCAAACAGCAAAAATCCGGCAAGGACTTGCGGCAGATTGTACTACGGCTAGTGAAGAGTGAGCATCTACTCTCGCGTGTGATCTTCATTATCGATAGGATCAGATATTTAGAGACTTTAGAGACACTCTTTCGCGCAGAACTCTTTAGCAATAATCGTATTC
>JBFLVQ010001173.1:0-2012 GCA_040758525.1 Acidobacteriota bacterium | reverse complement strand
TATTATTTATAATATTGGATAATGATTTAAATTCTCCTCCAAATCCTTTACTTGATCAAGTACTGATCTTAGCGCACTTCTCCTCAATTTAGCACCTTTATAAGGTAACGCGTAGAAGTTAGCAGGAAACGGTCTTGAGCTAGTGGCGGTTTGATGAGTGCACGCATTATTAATAGTGTCAGGGTCTATCAGGCAAAACCGCATTATTATCGATATTGAGATTTCATTATTGACCAGACAGTAAAGTATCTGAAGATTCTTTGTAATCCTTATACTTTTCTGATCTAGATTGATCAGAAAAGTATAAGGAAGAGAGCTAGTTAGTTTCTATGGCTGATTATCAGCAAACAATGGCTCTTCCTCTAGATCACGACATCTTTGTGACTTGCAATCGCGCATTCCCATCAATCTTGATGATAATTCGCTGATTAGTGTCTTGTCGGCTTGTTGATAGATATTATTGAGTTCTTGAGGGTCTTTTTTTAAGTTATATAACTCATGCTCACCATTAGTATATTCTACATATTTGTAGATCTTAGTGTGCAGACCTTTACACTCTTTTTCAGAAGAAGAGAAGCGTTCCAGCAGAAAGACCTTTCTCCATTTGTCCATGGCACTAGGAGCATTCTTCAATAACGGTAGCAATGATCGTCCATCAACAAAATTTGGCGTTGTTATTCCCGCCAATTCAGCAAATGTTTGTGCTAGATCTACATTGCCTGCCAGTTCTTCTACGACACGGCCAGCCACCACACCAGGTCCGCGAACAATCATCGGCACATGAATATCTTCTTCATAGAGTGTTGATTTATTACTAGGCAAGCGGTGTTGTCCCATGTGATAGCCATTATCCGAAGTGAAGAAGATATAGGTGTTTGTTAGTTGATCAGTGGCAGCTAGCTTCTCAATGATACTTGCTAATAAGTCATCAACAGATAACATCATCTGCAATCGTCTGCGATATAGTCGATCTATATCATCGATCTGCTTGTTGCTTAACAATGGCATTTTACGTATCCAAGTCGGCTTGTCACTGACATCTTGCTCGTTAAAAGCAGTTGTACGTGGGATACCCTTTATTTTGCTAAGGGCATTACGATGGCGAGGGGCTGGAATTGCAGGTGTATGCGGAGCGTGTACAGATAGGTGCAAGAAAAAAGGTTTATTATTACCAGCAGCATGTTGTAAAAAATTTAACGCCTTTTGAGCTTGCACATCTGTTAAATAGTCTTCAGGGTTATTTCCGTAAAAGACAATTTTCCCATTCTCGTTCAGTTTATAGTTAAAGTAATGGGATGGAGCATCTTCATCTGGATCACTGCTATTCAAAGGTTCTTCATTATTGATCCAAGCATACCATTGATTCCAACCAGGAGGAATATACTCCAAATTTCTATCTGGATATCCATTAAAGTACTTGCCAATCAGAACTGTTTCGTAACCTGCCGATTGTAACCAAGTGGCAATGGTAGAACTCTCCAATTGTTTATCACGAAATCCTTGAAATCCTCCATTCGGAGGACTGTTCTTTACGATCCCATGATTATGCGCATATTGTCCTCGTAGAATCGAGGCTCGGGAAGGACAACAGAGCGACAATCCAGTAAAAAAATTGGTAAACCTTGTACCCTTTTTAATCAATAAGGCCGTCAGGTTAGGCATATGAGAGATTGATTTAACATCCAGATCATCAGTAAGAATCAAGATAATATTAGGTGGCATTTCTTTGTCAGACGGTTTGATCGGCTTGGCAGTTCGGGGAGCTGCTTTTGATGGTAATCTTTTTTGAAATGGGATGAGATGTGGAAAAGAAGACAAGAGTAGACAGAGCAAGGCCGCTAAGCCCTTAGCAGTATTGAGCATAAATCTCCTATTGTACCGAGGCAATAGGTTTGCTAAACTGCTCGTTGCTCAAACAGCCCAGCTCAGCGTGCCTTGCCCGGTACGTTAATGAGTTTGGGATTTAATGAAAGGCTCCTTGTGGCAGCAAGGGGCTTTTCATCTTCTAGATG
>JBFLVQ010001172.1:0-2020 GCA_040758525.1 Acidobacteriota bacterium | reverse complement strand
ATTCCTATAGAAAACTCGCCAGCCAAATTCGATTTGAATCTATTGCTAACAGAGACAGACACAGGATTATTAGGTAGCTGGGAATACTGTCTAGATCTGTTTGATGAGATTACGATCGAACGAATGGCTAGACATTTCACCAGGCTGCTCACAGCGATTGTGGAGAATGTATCTCAACCATTGTGGCAACTACCTTTGCTCAGTGAATCAGAATGTCAACAGTTGCTAATAGAATGGAATGATACAACAGTAGATTATCCCAATGACAAGTGTGTACATCAATTATTTGAGGAACAAGTCCAACGTACACCTGATGCTACTGCAGTATTGTTCGAGAGCGAGCGGCTTACCTATCAACAACTCAACGCTAGAGCTAACCAACTAGCCCATTATTTAAGAAGGCAAGGAGTAGGGCCAGAGTCACTAGTTGGTATATGTCTGGAGCGCTCAATAGAAATGGTTGTAGCATTACTTGGTATTCTCAAGGCTGGCGCAGCTTATGTACCGCTTGATCCTGCTTATCCACAAGAACGACAGGTCTTCATGCTTGCAGATACTAATACTTCAGTTTTACTTACCCAACAGAACCTACTGGCGTCATTATCACCCGGCAGAGCAAAGATGTTGTGTCTGGATGCAGATTGGCCACTAATTACTGCTAACTACACAGAAAATGGCTACCATAGTGTGGCAGCAACCAACTTAGCTTATGTAATCTATACCTCTGGTTCAACGGGCAAGCCTAAAGGAGTTGCCATGACCCAAGGCGCTCTTCTTAACTTGATCTGTTGGCAGATGCGAGTAGCGCCGATAAAACTGGGGGAAAGAGTATTACAGTTTACTTCACTAAGCTTTGATGTGTCGTTTCAAGAAATTTTCTCTACCTTGTGTGCTGGTGGAACATTAGTTTTAATTAAAGAAGAGACACGACGAGACTCATTAGCACTTTTGAAGTTTCTTGAGGGTTATTCTATAGAAAAACTATTTCTTCCCTTTGTTGCATTGCAAAATTTAGCTGAAGCAGCAAAAAACCAATCAGGCATTTCTCTCTGTCTTAGAGATGTTATTACTGCTGGTGAGCGTTTGCAGATAACTCCTTCTATTTATAACTGGTTCGCCAGTATGAGAAATTGCTTGTTACATAACCACTATGGTCCATCTGAAAGTCATGCTGCTACTGCATTTATCTTGAGCGATGCACCAATAGATTGGCCAACGCTGCCGCCAATAGGTAAGCCTATCTTCAATACAGAGATCTATATTTTGGATTTAGCCTTACAACCTGTACCGGTAGGAGTAGCGGGTGAGTTGTATATAGGTGGGACAGGCTTGGCGCGAGGATATCTCAACCGCTCAGAATTAACTGCAGAGAGGTTCATACCCAATCCCTACAGTGCTGAAGCAGGAGCAAGACTCTACTGCACAGGAGATTTAGCCAGATACATACCAGATGGCAATATAGAGTACTTAGGACGTATTGACCAGCAAGTAAAAGTAAGAGGGTATCGTATAGAGTTAGGTGAGATAGAGACAACGTTACGTGAGTATCGCGGAATATGTGAGAGTGCAGTAGTAGTGCAAGATCAGAGTCCTTCGGATAAACGGTTGATAGCCTATTTCGTAGCGAATCGGGATAGTGAAATCAATATCGGTGAATTGCAGGCTTTTCTTAAAGAGAAGTTACCTGAATATATGCTGCCATCGGCATTAGTATTATTAGATCGGTTGCCCCTTACACCCAACGGCAAGGTTGATCAACGTGCATTACCAGCGCCACAAATGGCAGACATAATAAGTAGTGAAAGCTATCTTGCTCCCCGTAGCCCCATTGAAGAAATATTGATAGAGATATGGACGAGTGTCCTTAAGGTTGATCAGATAGGGGTGAATGATAACTTCTTTGAGTTAGGAGGACATTCACTGCTGGCAACACAGTTGATGTCGAGAGTGCGAGATACCTTCAGGATAGAGATAGCATTACGTAATCTATTTGAATGTCCCACAGTAGCAGGGTTAGCTA
>JBFLVQ010001171.1:0-2021 GCA_040758525.1 Acidobacteriota bacterium | reverse complement strand
TCGATTGAGGAGGGTGAACGTACCTTACAGGTGGAACCTAATATAACGGTGCATGCTTTCAATAGCTACTTTTATGATGGGCAATACGAGAAGTTTATCGTTGGCCTGCCTATGAAAGAGATGAGCTATTTTCTTTTCTATCGTGGTCTAGGGTATTACTACCTAAAAGATCGGGAACGTGCTGCAACCACATTTGACCGTGCCTATGAAATAAAGCCTGCTGATCTCTTTTCGCAGATAGGTAAATCTCTCAGTTTTGCGATCAAGGGGGAACGCGCCGCCGGTATTAACATCTTGCGAGGTGTGGAAGAGAAATTGATATCACGTGGTGTAGCTGATGGAGAGTTCATCTACAAAGTTGCGCAAGCCTATGCAGTATTGGGGGAAAAAGCGGCAGCATTACGCCTTTTGGAGCGTAGTATTGAATTAGGTTTCTTCTGTTATCCCTATTTTATGCGTGACGAATTGCTTGAGAACATTCGTGGCGAAGCTAAATATTTGCAATTGATGGAAAGAGCGCGGGAACGCCATGAAGCGTTTCGTCGTAAGTTCTTTACTGCTTACGAAGCAAAATAATGGGTATGGTAGATTGAGAAGAGATTCTCCTCAAATCTGCCGTTCATAATTATGATTGGACAGACACTCTCCCATTACCAGATTGTTAAACGCATAGGCACTGGTGGTATGGGCGAAGTCTATCTAGCAGAAGACCTACAATTGGGTCGCAAGGTAGCGCTTAAGATGCTGCCTGCCAAATTCACCAAGAATGAGGCCGAGGTGCGCCGTTTCGAGCAAGAGGCACGTGCTGCCTCTGCACTTAATCACCCCAATATTATCACTATTCATGAGATTGGTAAGGTTGAAGGTGTCCACTTTATTGCCACCGAATATATTGATGGTGAGACACTGAAACAGCTAATGGCAAAGCGGCGATTGACACTTAATGAGGTAATCGATATTGCATTGCAG
Organism: Acidobacteriota bacterium; assembly: GCA_040758525.1. Classification (GTDB taxonomy): domain Bacteria; phylum Acidobacteriota; class Blastocatellia; order Chloracidobacteriales; family JADJPF01; genus JBFLVQ01. The sequence continues at coordinate 1,052 of JBFLVQ010001171.1, read as the reverse complement.
GTGATGGGTGCATTGGCGGCTGCACATCCCGCAGGAATAGTACATCGCGATATCAAACCGGCCAATATAATGGTACGGCGTGATGGCTATGTAAAGATATTAGATTTTGGACTGGCCAAATTTACTGAGCGGCAAATTGGCAGTAGTGAAGAAAGCGACCCTTCTGCAACCTTGTCTGTAGACTCATCTTCAACTTCATTATTGAGTTCTTCCTCTTCCTCGTCCTCATCCGATGTGATGACTGATAATTCACCGATTAGCAATGTACATACCCATCCTGGCGCAATTATGGGCACACCCAAATATATGTCACCAGAACAGACAAAACGTCAGCCTGTTGATGCCCGTACCGATATCTTCAGCCTAGCTGTAGTGCTCTATGAGATGATTGCTGGCAAGGTGCCTTTTGAAGCGCCAACCATCAACGATCTATTGAATGCAATCAGTAGTAATGAACCGCTCCCTCTCACTCACTACGTGCCCGATATACCACCAGAGTTACAACAGACTATTAATAAGGCATTAGAGAAAGAGCTAGATGATCGTTATTCAACGATACAGGATATGCTCTCAGACTGGAAGAATCTCAAGCAGCGACTAACATTTGAAGCAGAGCTAAAACGTATAGGAGAACAGCCAATTACTGAGACCTCTGGTGCACAGCCAATATTGGATACGATAATGCAACTGGCGGCACGTAGTAGTTCAGATATCGCTGTTTTGCGTCCTAGCACAGACACAAGTGTATCGGGTTCTTTAACTGGCGAGAGCCGTCGTCGCCGTCGTGGTACCATTGCTGCTACCGTTGCGCTCATTCTGCTACTATTTGGCGCCATCTCTTACAGTCTGTTCTGGAGCAGAAGTCAAGATACATTTAAGGCACGCAACTTGGCGATCCTCCCATTTCGTAATCTTAAACCAGACACAGAGACAGATTTCCTAGGCTTCTCATTGGCCGATGCCATCATTACTAAACTAGGCTATGTCAGTGCTCTGATTGTGCGTCCATCCTCAGCAATCGATAAGTACCGTAACCAGATGCTTGATGCTAA
>JBFLVQ010001170.1:0-2025 GCA_040758525.1 Acidobacteriota bacterium | reverse complement strand
GCGCCAATCTCAATCCTGATGCACACTTTTATGAACTTGACCTACGCGATGAGAAGCTTGCTGAGGTAATTATACGAGAGCAGCCTGAGGTGATTAATCATCAAGCCGCCCAGATTGATGTACGACGCTCTGTTGATGATCCGCGTTTTGATGCAGAAGTAAATATTCTAGGTAGTCTTAATCTGCTTGAGGCAGCTCGCACAGTTGGCGTCAAACAGGTGATCTTTGCCTCTACAGGGGGGGCGATCTATGGTGAACAGAGCTATTTTCCTGCCGATGAAAAGCACCCACTCAATCCTGTTTCACCTTATGGTATTGCCAAGCTTGCCGTAGAAAAGTATCTACACTATTACAGCATAGTGCATGGAATTCCCTATACTGTGTTACGTTATGCTAATGTTTATGGACCGCGTCAGAATGCTAAAGGTGAAGCCGGAGTAGTAGCAATATTTTGTGAACGTATGTTGTCTGGTCAGCTCCCTGTAATTCATGGCGATGGGCAGCAGACACGAGATTATGTCTATGTTGTCGATGTTATGCGTGCTAATTCGCTAGCATTAGAGCAGCGTGAGCAGGTTGCTAACGAGATCTTCAATATTGGTACTGCCATTGAAACAGATGTAAATACCATATTCCATCAACTACAACAGTGCTTAGGCAGTAACTTTCCAGAAAATCACGGCCCGGCAAAAGCAGGTGAGCAACGCCGTAGTGTACTTGGTGTGCAACATGCACAAGCAAAATTAGGTTGGCAGCCTACTACTGATCTAGCTACCGGATTACGTTTTACCGCCGATTACTATCGCACCAAGACTTAATTTCAGCCACGCATAAGTTTTATTTCAATATTCGCTTCAGCAAGCGCAGCAATCCAGGGTGTAAGAGGATTATCTTCTAATGTAAAGGGGGTAAACTCCTCTGCAAATGCTGCCTTACGCCAAGCTCGCAAGAAAGCAGTATCTTCAGCCTCTGCAAGTGTGGCAATGGCAGGTGGTAGATCGCCACCCTGACAATTTTCCCAAGCTTCATTAGGATAGAGTTGGCGTGCAACATTGGCGCGTGCGATTAAAATTGGATAGGACGGGATTGGCCCACAGTCATACCAATCAGGTGGAGGATTATCGCCAAAAGAGTAGAAGCCATAATCACCATTATATGGATCAATAGCCAATCTAGTCTCTGCACCAGGGATCAGATTAGTTTCCATTGCCCAAGCCAGATCGCTATAAGCAATAAAAACGATAATCCTCTCTTCTTTAGGAATAAATATTTCCAGCGCCATAGAGTGCTCCTATTGCTACTTATAATTTCCAATAAGTCTGCTGACCTAACCGCATCAATTGCATTGTACGCGTAGCTGCTGCTTGTAATAGTGCTGGCCCTTGCTGACATGCTTCTGTTAGGGTAAGAACCTTATCAACAATTGGGATCACAGCCTGAAACCCTTGCGCTTTTAGTTGTTGTGCACTCACATCAATACGTGCAGCAAAGGCAATTAATGGTACACCAGCAGCGCGCGCAGCAGCAGCCAGCCGTGCTGGTGTCTTACCCGCTAGGGTTTGCATATCTAGCGAACCTTCTCCAGTAAAGATCAGCGCAGATGATTCAATCTTCTCTTGAAGCTTACAGTGATCGAAGACCAATAGACTGCCAGGCCGTATTTTAGCACCGAAGAGTGCAAGAAAACCAATTGCTAGTCCTCCTGCTGCGCCACTGCCAACCATTTTTGCTGTCTCCATTCCGGTTGTTTGTGCTACTACCTCAGCCCAGTGTGCCAGCCCTGTTTCCAGTTTTCCCACCATTGTAGGAGTTGCGCCTTTTTGTCGAGCAAAAACCGCCGCCGCACCATGCGCACCTAAGAGTCTGTTCTCAACATCAGAGGCAATAATTATCTCTGCTTCACGTAAGCGAACATCCACCTTACTAATATCTAAGGCGGCAATCTGAGAGAGTGCGGCGCCACCTGCTCCCACAGGCTGGCCACGCTTATTGACTATGCTTACACCAAGCGCCTGTAATGCTCCA
>JBFLVQ010001169.1:0-2028 GCA_040758525.1 Acidobacteriota bacterium | reverse complement strand
GTCACCTCGATTCTGTTGATTGAGTAGGTTTGGTTACCTGGTTAATTGTGATAACAACCACACAGCATTGCCCCTGCCCTTGAACATGTGCTTGTTCTACTTTTGGCTTTGGACTAGATGACATTGCATTTGTGGCTATACCTAATATGGCGAGAAAGAGGATAAGTATTGATTCGATCACTGTTCCCACTGGATTTTTCTCCATTGACTTATTCTCCTTCTAATCTTATCGATTGTTCGGCTGCCAACCATTAGGCCAACGCTGACGGCAGATAGTTAGTGCAGGAGCATCTTTATCTTGGAAGTGAGGTAAATCTCTAAAGCGTAACCAATTGCCACCCCACTCAATACTGCACTGCGCTGCAAGCTGAGCAGCTTTCTTCATCACATCCATAAGGTGTGGATACCTATCAAAGTCGGTGACCGGCTTGCCATTAACAATTGGGTAACAGTCTACCGCCAAGCCAAAGTTATGCAATGACTGTCCTGGCTTTGCGTTAGTTACGATAGGACCCGGTCGTCCATTTCTACCTTGTGCATACAACTCTGCTGAACGCTCAAACGAGCGTAATGTCTCAGTAATCTTGATCTCGATACCATTAGCTTTGAGTAGCTTCAACCATTGCTCCACTTTGGCTTGGAATGATGGCTGAAGATGATTGATGTTTGTATCAGGCATAGTTGTTGATTATCTCCTTTCTAGTTTGGCTCAAGGTTTAGGATTCTTTTCTGCGCCTAGGCGCATTTGCTTTCTCGTAGACTTGTAAGGCAAGCTGTACAATCAGTGCGCCTGCTACTAGACCTAATACCTTCAGGATCGTTTGTAGATTTTCTTCTACAACGATAAGGCGACGATCCAGATTGAGGGCTAGGTTAGTAGTTTTGAATTCTTCCAGATTCTTGATTGCGCCACGTGTATCAATGGACTGTTTTTCCAGTTCACGGATGCGTTGCTCGGTTGTCTGAGCGTGCAACACAACAGTGCCCAACGTTAGCAGCAATACGAATATGGATAGAACCATTGTGACCATTACTATCCAATCACTGAGCCTGCGGCGCTCAGTAGAATATTTCTCTATGGTCGGTAATATAGGTAATGGTGTTGGTCTTGGTCTTGGTGATAGCATGGCTAGAATCTCCTCCTCTTCTTGTTATGGCTTGGTCTACTCCAGACGAAAAGATTTGATAACGACCCTCACTAAAAAAGTGAATTCATGTATGCTGCCTCGGTCTAGAAATTCAAATTGAGTAAATGGCATGTACAGTATTGCTCTTATCGAGAGTATTTGTTGTTTGCTAGTTGGTTTACTGGCTGGTTTCGGCATCGGGTTTGTACTAGGAATGATCTATCGAGAGCGTCTTTGACGGTGGGCTAGCTGGCTTCACCAAGATCGCCACCATCATCTCCACCGCCATTTTCATTGCAAGTTATTACTGGATGGGCGCCACATCTTACATCACCAGCATAATCGCCGTTGCTATCAGGGAACAATTCTGCTCTGAAGTGATAACGTACGTGTGGGCGTGTGCCTAAATAGGGAATGAGATCGATAGGTGGCGTAGGCACAAAGGCTTCGAAAATTGCACTGCTCGGTGTGGTTTCAGTATGATCGTTTTGATAGATGAGAGCGTTTTCAAAATATATTTCTATCAGGGTACGACCGCCTAACGCATTGCTACCAAATGGTGTTATGCCCTCAATTAGCGAATAGTAATAAGTTACATCAAAAGTGAGATTGATATCGTAGCCAGAAGTTAAGCGCGGGTCGGTCAAGTTTATATCAAACTCATGGGTAACATCCACAAACTGAGTTGTTGGTACAAAACTACCTACATCGGCATGAGCGCCAGCAAATCCAGGGGGATTACGAAATAGTATGAGGTTTTCTGGGGGAATATCCCCATTGGCATTAAATGCCGTTGTAGAAATCTCACCAAACTGAATGGTCTGGCAAGGAGGTTGTTGATTATTATTGCCACCGCCACCCGTTTCCACACCACGTGGTGGCTCAATGGCAAGGGCTTCTT
>JBFLVQ010001168.1:0-2029 GCA_040758525.1 Acidobacteriota bacterium | reverse complement strand
TGTACATATGCCAGAGATGGATGGGTTAGCAGCATCTCGACACATCAACGAACAATGGCACAGAGATGAGAGGCCAACGATAATCGCGATGACTGCCAATGCAATGCAGGGTGATAGAGAAGAGTGTCTGGCGGCTGGAATGGATGACTACATCTGTAAACCTGTTAAAGTTGAGGAACTCCAATCTGCCCTGCAAAAGTGTGGAAACAGAACTATTAAGGAGGCCTCAAACAACCCAGATTACACTCTAATCTAACGAATGAAACACATTGCCCCATTTTTGGTCATACAGGGATCACAATGTACCAATTTACCGCATTCAAACTTGCCAGAGTATTTTGCCCTACGCAACTAACCTTATTGGTTCTCTGGATATATGATCCCTATTTAGCAAAATGGTAGTTCGGCACAAGCCTTGCTAAATGAGACTATATGGTTTATCAAGGGGATGATGATGGTATTTAGTCTCTTGGTGATAGTTGTAGCTATACTCGTCTATATGGCTGCCTCATTCTGGATTGCTGAAGCAACAGAACGTCGTGCTGCAGTGGGAAAGAACTGGGCCAATAATCCCATAGTATATTCACTTGCCATTGCTGGTGGTCTTTGTGGCGCGTGGTCATACTATGGCTGCGTGGGTTTGGTAGTTACTCAGGGAATGTTTTATTCAGCTATTTATATTAGTCTAATGCTGTGCCTGATGTTTGGCAAAACGATATTATCACGAATAATCAAGTTAAAAGATACTTATAAGATCACCAGTATTGCCGATTTTATTGCAACTCGCTATGGAAAATCACAAGCAATTGCAACTATTGTTACTGCCATAATAGTTATTAATGCAGTTCCTTTTATCGCTAGTCAACTCAGCGCAGTAACAGATACAACCATGTTAATCACCGGTATTGCAGATGAGCACACGTTACTGTCAAGTAGTGTCAGGCCTATAGTAGCAATATCGATTATCCTATTCACAATTATCTTCGGTATGCGACGACTCGATCCTACAGAGCGTCATCCAGGTATGGTAGTGGCAATGGCGAGCGAATTTATAATAAGGTTAGCGGCCTGGCTCGCAGTTGGATTATTTGTTGTTGTGATTCTCTTTGGTGGCATTGATGGCCTTAATATTAGCTTTAATGAACAACTATCTAAGGGATTCTCAAAAGCACCTGGCTTTATCGAGAAGACCAGTATTGAACAAGTATTATTATGGCTTCCTTCCCTTGTACTCTCTATCGCATTCACATCTAGTATGCCAAAAAACTTTCATATAGTGATGATAGAGAACCATGATAAAAAGCATATCTCAACAGCAATGTGGCTAGTTCCATTACAATTTTTTTTAATGACTATCTTCGTTATTCCAGTTGCACTTGCTGGAGTACTCCATTGTCCTAAAGGGATCACACCTGACACATATCTTCTTAGTCTACCATTACAATACGGCCAGTCTGCAATGTCTCTGCTTGTCTTCGTAGGTGGATTCTCTGCTGCTACAGGTATGATAATACTAGAAACAGTAGCAATAACTACTATGTTTTCTAATCATCTATTGATGCCTCTGATAGAGAGCACTAGATATTTATGGTTTCTACGCCGCCATTTATTATTATGTCGATGGATCGCAGCAACAGTTCTAATACTGGTTAGCGCAGGGTTTGAGCTCACGCTGGGAAAATCTGCTATGTTGAGTAGTTTTGGATTGATAGCAAGTACTATATTGCTAGTATTTGCACCGATATTCTTAATTGGGCTATTGTGGCAACGAGCAAACAAAGTAGGGGCTATACTTGGCCTTATTTTTGGAATAGTAGCACTATTCTACCTGATGATAGTACCTACACTCGCCAAGGCAGGATTGATCAGTCAAACTATACTAGTTAATGGTCCATTTGGATTGTCGTTTCTCAGACCCACGGCACTATTCGGATTAACTGGTCTACCATTTTTAACCAATGCAGTCTTGTGGGTATTGATCTTCACCATTGTGCCATATGTGCTTGGTTCACTACTCTACCTTCCTAGC
>JBFLVQ010001167.1:0-2036 GCA_040758525.1 Acidobacteriota bacterium | reverse complement strand
CCAGTGATATCTCTTTCAGAGTTAAAAGATCAAATAACAATAGGTTTAACAAAGCATGAATACACTAATGTAGTCTCATTAGCAGAGAAATATTTGAGTCAATACAGTAGACAGAAGGATTTCCAGCCAACTACTGTAAAGAGCGAAGATATTACTTTAGCAGGGCAATTGATTACCTTAGCTAGCACACATACATTAACAGCACAAGCATATAACAGTCTAAAAAACTATCAAAAGAGTCTTAAGCATTTAAAAGCTGCCTTACGAATTTATCAGCAACTCAATAGCAGAGCGAATATTGCCACAGTTTTTTCTTGTATGGGCTTGATTTTTCAAAGAAAAGGCAACCTTAATACAGCAGAGAAGTATTTTAATGATGCGATAGAGATTGAGACTAAAATTAATACCCCTAATATCTGGCAGACCTACTACTTTCTTGCACAATTGTATGAAAAGCGATCTGATAGTCTCTCTGCGCAACGATACTATCGTAATGCGATTGCCAAAATAGAGAGCGTTCGCGGTGGGTTGAATACCAGTGAGACAAAGCTAGGTTTTCTTGCTACTGCAGTCAGACCATTTCATGATTATGTAGCATTCTTAATGGAGCATCGTCCGGTACCAAATTTTTATCTAGAAGCACTGGAGATTACTGAGCGGGTAAGAGCACGAGTATTGACCGATCTGGTAGCTGGTAAACCGGGCTTAATCAGTAGTTCAGGTGATATAAATTGGAATTATTCAGGCGCCGACTTTGATGAACAGGATAATAGACAACTAGCGGAACCTTGGAGTTATAATCGGATCATTGATTTTGTTAAAAAAGGAGATACTTTATACATCTCATATTTTATTACCGAAAAGAGTGTCTATGCTTTTTTAATCACACCTGCTGGTAAAGTCTCCTGGACTAAATTGGGCTTTTCCAAAGCAGAGTTATCTGATCTGGTAAAAGACTATTTGTACTACATAGATAATGGATTATCTACAACTCGTAACCTTTTTGCTAATCTAATCGGACCATTGGGATCGACTTTGCATGCGTATCCACAAATAACTAAAATCACTATTTTACCTCATGAAGATTTAAATCTGATCCCATTTGCTACACTATTTGATCCTCAGAAACAGAGATATTTTAGTGATGATTATCAGCTTAGTTACTTACCCTGTTTTACTATTACAGAAGCCTTCAACTCAATTAATACTAATACACAAGAAAATATCCTGATCATTGGTAAGCCTAGCGGCACAATAGGGCTAATGCATTCAGAAAGTGAAGTTAAAAATGTTGCCCAGTTATTTACCGGACGTGCCAAAGTTCTTATTGGAGAAGCAGCAACTAAATTAAATGTACGAGATGAGATTGAACATTATAATTTGGTACTATTCTCTACACATGCAACACCAGACCGGCTTGATCAGAATATATCACTGGAACTGGCGAGTGGTGAGCGACTAACTAGAAAGGATATTGAGAAAATTAAGTTGAAAGCACGATTAATTGTATTGAGTGCTTGTCAGACTCATATTGGTGAACGTTATGCTGGTGATGAATTAATGAGTTTGGCACGGGCATTTGTATCATCTGGCGCAAAATATGTGCTAGCCAGTTTATGGCAAGTAGAAGATCAAGCTAGTAGCGAAATAGTTCAATATTTCTTCAATTTCTTACAATCAGGATTCTCACCTACACAATCACTTCAACGTGCCCAATTACGCTATAGGGAACTTAATGCTGGCAAAGAGAAGGCTCGACAACGTGCCTATTTCTGGGGCGCCTGGGTATTAATTGGGAAAAATTAACACAGTAGGGACTTATGCTTAAAATACGTTTGTTATTGATAGTAATACTTGAATTTTTCCTTGTCAGTAGTTCTCTTAGCAATGCTCTTCCATTGGATCGTGCTACTTACTTATCCCAAGAAGAGAGTGAAATCTATCCTAGCGAGGAAGCCTTTTTCCAAGATCTGGTAGAGCGCTTCTTTTCTGATCTTAACAAGCCTAACGAGAGTATTTATAAAACTATAGATAAT
>JBFLVQ010001166.1:0-2047 GCA_040758525.1 Acidobacteriota bacterium | reverse complement strand
ATATCTGGAATATATTTGTATATGATATACCACGTATTATCTTGTCAGTTAGTGTCAGTGAATTTGTACAGTCAAAACTATGGCTGAACTTTCTACTTATACCAGTACGTTTCTGTATTTCAGTGGTAACTCTATTGCCCATTGTAACTAAGTTATCGCCTAATCCGCGTATAATACCAACTTATCTAACCTTCTATCTAATCCTAATTATTCTATGGTCAGTTGATGATCCGATAAGATTTTTAGTGCCTTTAGTGCCATTCTTCTGTTTATTCTTCATTGTAGGTGTTAATCTATGTTTGACGCGAATCTCACGACTACTTCCAAAACTTACAACTGGCAATCTAAAAGCCTTGCTGTAATATTAATAGCCTGTCTTGCTTCTCACCTTATCAGTAATATAAGGTTGGTCTTGGTTACTAAAAAATATCGACACTATTCACCCCAAGTTGCTCAATTTTGGGATGACACCTTTACAGCTTATAACTGGCTTAAACAGAATACCTCATCACTAAATGTAATTGGCTGTGTACCTCCAATAGAAGCTCATCTCTATCTATTCACTGAGCGTAAAACAACTGCACTTCCTTCACGTCCAAAACGATGGTGTCAGCTCAACATCAGTCATATTATTTATGTTAACGATACTCCATTATATGGGAGTAATGTAGGGAAAACCGAGATTCAGATGCAGGCTATTATTCAAGATAGTAAAGATCAGGCTTTCCTTGAGCTAGTCTACAAGAACTCTACTGTGTCTATTTTTGCAGTAAGCTATCCTAGCACAACCTGTTCGAATAATACTCAAAACAATAATTGATATTGATTCGATTATACTGATTGTACTAGCAGCTTAGGATTGGTTTTTTCTGCTTGTGAGCATAAGATAAAGATATCGTAGAGGTGAAAAATTTATGGAAGCATTGTATCAAGAAATTGCTTATCAAGCTGACTTAAATCTTGCTGAAACAATTCGGCATAGAATGAAAACTGCTCCCAAAGCAATCTTACATGAACAAAATGGCTTTATACTCTTCTCTATTGGTGCCCTTGCCAGAAATGGGCATTTGAATGGAGCATTAAGGCTTAATTCTAAAATACAACCAGATATCTTTCTAAAGGCTGCTGAGCCATTCTTTCAGCCCATGTCACCAAACTATGTGATTTGGGTGCGTGCACATGCAGACAGCGACCTTGAACAGTATCTGAATAATCTAGCCTATGTAGCGCAGCGAAAGCCTGGTAGTGCAGGGATGTTTATACAACAGGCTTTTAGAAGCTGTTCTTTACCAGATGGAATAACTATTAATCGAATAGAAGATCAAAGCAGGGTTGCAGATTATATGGAGGTTACACAAGCCGCTTTTTCAATGTCAAAGGAGCAATCTTGTTCAGTGTTTGGCAGTAATGAAAGTCTAACTGCAAATAACATTGCCGCTTTTGTCGCCTATCAAACCGATAAGCCAGTTGCCGCAGCAATGACGCTGTTGACCGATAAGACTGCCGGTATCTATTGGGTAGGCACTATTCCTGAGGTGCGAGGTAAAGGATTAGGAGCAGTTATGACGCAGATGGCAACAAATGCCGGGTTTGAATTAGGAGCAACAACAGTAATCCTACAGGCATCTGTGTCAGGAGAACCACTTTATCGTCGTTTAGGGTATCAGATATTTACCCATTATAGATGGTACAGCCCATCTCAATAAAAGCTATGATATGGTGATGTCTATCTACATTAGTTCGCTTTCTCAACAGAACACCAATAGTAGCATAGCCTACTCTACCTACATAGATCTCTTGGCTACCTTAAAGACAGACTACTCAAATTATCACCTTTCATATAATTCTATATTTTTTCTGCTTTCTACTAAACATTTTCCTTCCCATATGGTCATTGATAGTAAGTAGATTGAAAATAGTTTTTAACTAAAGAAGGAGAGTTTATGAAGCTAGCAAGTAAAAGCTTATTGTCATTAGTTCTAGTATGTATACTGCTGTTTGCAACTAATATTAAAGCGGCTGGTAGCGATCTAATTGAATGTGAATG
>JBFLVQ010001165.1:0-2048 GCA_040758525.1 Acidobacteriota bacterium | reverse complement strand
GTAATTATTGTATGGATAGCGCAATGATCCATATTTATGGCTCATTTCTATGGACGAAAGTAGCAGAGTTGTTCCAGTTAGACAACAATGAGGGATAACTCTTCATCTCATAAACAGAAGACTGAAAATGATTGAGGTAAGGAGTGATTATGGCAAAACGAACTAAAGTATATATGGTACGTCGCGGCAGACGTTACTTGATCGAAAGGACTGCTGATGGCAGGTTTGGCAAATGGCTACAGATGGGTAGTAAGAAGATCAAGAAATCGAAAAGATCCTAACAAATTTTAGCTCACCAAAGCGGGGATTAATCACCCCGCTTTATCCACTTCCATTGTCACGCTGAATAATTATTTCTTCAAGCTCCTTGTCAATACTCGCTTTCCAAGTCGTTCCACGGATCAAAGTGTTGTTCTCTCCACCTTCCCCTATAGCAAGATTCACATATTTGATAGGAATGAAGAGCGGGGATCGATCTTCCACACTCTTTGCAAATGCGTCTTAACCCTTTCTGCTTAAGACTCCGCTCAATAAACTTATTAGCAATAGCTCGCTGCTCATCGCAAATTTGTAGATCTAGAAAAGCTCCTGGTAAATGATAGGCAAGCCAGGCATAGCAGGTTAAGCGCTTTACTAACCGCTCTGCAGCTTCTAATTCTTGATAGGTTTCGGCGACACTATCCGATCTAGAGTATTTGTCTGGGAGTGGTTTAAGAGTTGTGATCTCTCGCTTCTTGAAACTTACCAGCCACTGTCGCCATGCCATCAAAGCTAGTTCATCCTTTATATCTAAAGGAGCACAGGAGAATAGGAACCGGTCCGATAGGGAAATGTCTTTGTTTACATCACACTGTTTTGCTAGAAAGATTAGAGCTTCCATCCGGGCAGGTTTTAGTAACGGATTATCTTTGAGCATCTGGTCTTTGAAAAATAAGAGAATTTCTGATAATGCCTCAGTTCGCAAGACTTCGCTAATATGCAAAATGATCTTGATATTCGGCATCACTTGGCAGTTAGTTGAGCTTTGGTTAGATTGGTTTAGCATGGCCGAGCGTATTCTTCTTAAACTATCTCTATCAAAGGCACCAACAAAGCCCTTCTCATGTATCCCAAATCGCCCAGCTCGTCCCGCTATCTGCAAAATTTCCTCATTAGTAAGCTCACGCCTCTTTTCTCCATCCCACTTCTGAGTAGACCAGAAGAGCAAGTTTTTTATTGGTAGATTCAATCCCATGCCTATGGCGTCAGTGGCTATAAGATATTCGGCTTCACCCAAGCGAAAGCGGCGAGATTCTTCCCGGCGCACTTCTGGAGAAAGATTGCCATAGATTACCGCAACATTCTTACCTAGTTCTTCTAATTTGGTCTTCAACCCAAGCACATCCTGTCGCGAGAAAGCAATAATTGCTGTCGCAGGTTCAATAGAAGATGAAAGATTTGCGGTTTGTTCAATACTTTCTAATGGGTTAAAGCGATCAAACTGCTTAATTTCCAAAGACTCTCCTAGATGTTCTGAGATACGCTGTAAAATTGGTATAGAGGATGGCGAGCCTGTAATTATGACCTGATGAGCTGCTACTCCAAAGATCGCAGTTGTCCAGGCCCAACCGCGATCTCTATCAAAGAGCATCTGTGCCTCATCAATAACGGCAACCTCGAAAACCTGGGACAGATCCAGCATTTCTATTGTGCAAGCCAGATGTGTTGCATTTTCCCGCAAATCCCGCTCTTCTCCTGTAAGGAAGCTAGTAATACACCCACGTTTGAGTAACTCTTCTTGACCTTCCAATGCCAGCAATCGCAACGGCGCAAGATAGATACCACTCTCAGCTTTTGCCAGAATATTGAGCGCCTGAAAAGTTTTACCTGAATTTGTTGGTCCAACAAAAAGTGTCAGCCGTCTCTGAATCCTGCGGGCCTGTTTGAACAGAAAGGCAGGCGCATTCTTCGGGCTTCAGTCCGGAGTTAAGCCTGCCATCGCCCGACAGGGCGATAATTATTGCTGCGGGCTACGCTGATTGTCGATGTATTTGCGAATTAACTCCAAA
>JBFLVQ010001164.1:0-2053 GCA_040758525.1 Acidobacteriota bacterium | reverse complement strand
AACTTATTTGACCGATAGATAAGATCAGGGTTATTGTGGGGTAGGTATTTGATATTCGCTGAGAGCAAATCCCTTATATGATTTACCAAAGCGCTTATGGGCCAGTTCAACAACTAGTTGTCGTTCGTCAGTAGAACTAACAATAACTGTAATCGCAATCCAATCTGCTTCTACATAACAATCCTTCACATTTAGCTTATAATTAGAGAGATCGCTGCCAAAGCGTGCAAAATCTTTTCGCCAACCTGAGTATGGAAGTACGGATAGACAAATCATTGTTTCTACCTGCCAGATAGCAAGTTCACAACGCTTGATAAACCCTCAGACCCCATTTTACCTGGATTATTTTTTGGGTGTAGGTTGCGGTATTATCTAATAAGTCGAAAAAAAAAGATAGCCGGATCATTCCCTACGTTGAATTTCTGCCTGACACCTCTTTTATTACTACCATAGATTTAACCCTAGTGAGTTGTTTTTGCTCCCGCAGCGATTTCCAGGCGCTTTTTATCAAGCTCTTTTTCGGCATGAATAAAGTAGGTGATCAACCAGACTACTGCAAGTAGTGAGACAATTATAATAATCGCACTAAAGATTGGCTCTGCTTTAATAAAGGCTGATATACCAGTACCAAGCGAGGTAATACAACCAGATAATGTTGCCCAGATATGTTTAGTCGATTTCTCGGGGAGTTGTGGCAACTCTCTATTTTTTACTGTCTCAGAAAACCCCTTCTTCTCAGTCACGCTATTGGGTGGGATAGTTGTCATATTAGTCGGTGCAGTTATATTGTTGACACTAGTCACAACCAGTGCCGCATTGGATGTTTCTATATCATCATCTATAACATTGACCGGTGGCAACGGCTTTAATTCTCGTTCAGGTGTGGGAGAATGGTAGGGTTGCTCCATTGCAGCTAATTTGAAACTAGATGAATCTATTAAGGAGCTTTGTAGACATTTCTCAATTGCGTTGGCCCATTTAATTTGAGTATCGATCGCCTCAATACACTGGCATTGGCGCTTAGTCTTTTCGCCTGTAGTAGGGGCTTTATCAGCAATACTAAGCTCACCAGGGTTGATCACTTTACGAGCATTTCGATAATCTTGTTTGTTACCATCTGCACTGACAAAATCACCAAGCTTTTTGCCGGTAAACCATCCTTCCAGATGTCCACGCACCATAATCTCATATGCCCATTGGGGTTCAGCAGCTAGTTCAGGATTATTTTCTAGATCAATACCAAGTTTTTGTCCTGCACGTCGGAAGTTATCACGAAAGGTCAGATGTACATAACCAGTGCCACGATACTTCTTATAGTCACCAGGTTCTGTGTTACCACCTTTGCCTTGATACTGGCTTAAGTATTGATCGTTACCGCGTTCAAAAAGAGCAGTGTAGCGATCTGTCTCCCAACGAGCTGTGGTCATCATATAAGCTAATTGTGTGACGCTGATGAGACGGCTATCACTCTCTGCTAGGTTAAGAATACTATCGACATGAAATTTCTCTTCCTCTCTAATGCGTTCTGCTAAGTTTTTCAGTGTCTGTGTGTACTTTTCCCAAAATTTATTTCGGTCAAAGATCATAATGCTCCTTTCGCAGTTTTCTTGCTAACTGGAATTAAAATGGCAGCTCAAGCACTGTTAGATTGAAAATATCTATCTCATCAATAGTAGTTGAGCAAGTAATGGATCCATTGGAGGTTTTAATGGTCTCATTAAGGCCGAGTATAGTAACGACATGATTGCCGGCCTCAATGCCATTTATGACCTGACCGCAGATCGAAAGTGTCTCTCGAAACGGGTTTTTAGCCTTAGCTTGATCCCCGCTTTGATCTGTTTGGGCATTATAATATTTTATTGTATAGGTTTCTCGGTCACCTATTTTTACCTTAATACCAAAATATCCAGAGCCAGTATTGGAGCTAAAACGAGCCGTGCCAGTGGCAAAGACTAAAAGTGTTCCTCCATTTGTCTTAATAGTTTTCTGATCTTCATATTCTGAGTCCTGTAGGAGTGAATCTGAAGTAGATTTAGGTATAGGTTTGGGTTTA
>JBFLVQ010001163.1:0-2054 GCA_040758525.1 Acidobacteriota bacterium | reverse complement strand
GATCTTGTTCAAACACTACGGCAACAGCATCTGGTGTCTGTCTAACCTGTGCTTCAAATAGCTGATGCAGACAGATCGCATTGTCATACTCAACGAATGTGTTATTCCATTCTACTAATAATTGTTGACGCTCCATCGCTGCCAACATTGGTATTTGTGCAATATGCTGTTCTGGATTACTGACAGCGGCAGTCAGTAAAGTTTGGAAGTGTGATATTAGGCGAGTAATAGTCTCAAGCTCAAAAAGATCTGTATTGTATTCTAAGAACCCTTTCAAATCCGATTTTGACTCTTCCATCAAGAACATCAGATCATATTTTGAGGTCTTGCTATCGATCTGGCAAATATCCAGAGATAAACCTGGTAATTCCACCACTTGAGTGGGAGCCTTCTCAAGCACAAAGCCTACCTGAAACAGTGGTGGACGGCTTAAATCCCTTTTCGGTTGCAATTCTTCGAGCAGTTTCTCAAAAGGCAGATCTTGATGTGCATAAGCTTCTAAAGCGGTCTGTTGAACCTTCTTAACCAGTTCTAGGAAGGTCATCTTGCCAATTCCACTAGTGCGTAGCACGATTGTATTTACAAAAAATCCTATCAGGTCCTCTACCTCTGCCCAGTTACGATTTGCGATTGGCGACCCTATTAAAATATCTTCTTGACCAGTGTAACGGTAAAATAATGCCTTTAGCGCTGCCAACAAAGTCATAAACAGTGTGGCATCCTGCTGTGCACTAAAGCTCTTCAGCGCTTCTGCAAGATCTTTTGGCAAACTAAAGAAATGGCGTGCGCCCTGAGAAGTTCGTAGAGCCGGGCGAGGGTGATCAGTAGGAAGTGCCAAAACCGGCAGATCACCGGCAAGTTTCTCTCTCCAGTAAGAAAGCTGTTGCTGTAAAATCTCCCCATTTAACCATTCTCGCTGCCAGGTGGCAAAGTCTGCATACTGTATGCATAACTCTGAAAGTGTAGAGGGATTGCCAGCCGAGAATGCTTCATATAATGTTGCCATTTCTCTAATCAATACCGCTCTAGACCAACCATCAAAGACAATATGATGGACAGAGATAAGTAGGATATGCTCTTGCTCAGCTAACTGAAGCAGTGTGGTACGCAGTAATGGTCCATTGACCAGATCAAAAGGCTGATGGGCTTCCTGATTAGCTAACCGTGCTGTTTCTGTCTCTTTGTCAGCTTTGCTAAGCTTCTGTAGATTGATAATAGATATATTCAGTGATAGAGAGGCAGCAACAACCTGTACAGCTTGTCCAGCCACCATTGTAAAGGTAGTGCGTAGTATCTCGTGACGGCGAATTATTTCGTTGAAACTCCTTTGCAGAGCAGCAACATCGAGCATTCCTTGAAAATAGACAAGATAAGAGAGGTTGTAGGACGGATTATTCGTCTCCCACTGGTTCATAAACCACAATCGCTGTTGTGAAAATGAGAGTGGGATAGGATCTGTAGATTGGCGGCGAGGGATCTTCTCTCTCTCCAATGGCACAAAACCATCCATTTGAAGAAGTAGATTCAATACTTTCTGCTTCTTTGTGGAAAGCTCAAAAATGCGTTTGGAAAAAGGCGTCATCTCGCTTTGTTCTCCTTGCGTAAAGTACTGCTGAATAAACCTATCCAAGATTTAGCGTCGTGGCTCCATGACTTTCAACTGCGGGCGTTATGGCAAACAGACCGGCACAGAAAAATTGAACCGACGAAGCAGAGAAACCAATTTAGGACGGGAACGCCGCCTGCAGGGATGGGATGTTGCTGGCCCCCCAGATGAACTGCGTACCTATCAGGTATAGCCTGATATCTCCATCCATTAAATTACCAAATTTGCATGGAATGGATGTCAATATCTTTAATGCTGCACTTCCCCAATATATCTTTTTATCGCACTAAATCTCTCATTGTTGTCGATCATACGATCTGTCTACTAACCCCAAGTACTAAAGTTTTCATAATGGATTAAAGTAAGCTATGAGCCCATAATTTTGAAGAAACCCCTTGTTGTTAAAAACTTAGGAAAACCTCTTATCTTCCGATAATTTTTTATTTAC
>JBFLVQ010001162.1:0-2055 GCA_040758525.1 Acidobacteriota bacterium | reverse complement strand
GGCACGTCGTAGGTAACCAAGCCCACTTTTACAGTAGAATTCTGGCGGTGGTTGTGGGTAACGAAATTGTAGCAGCGCGGCGGTCTCTCCTAAACGTAAATACTGAGCTTCTCCAAAGTCCTGATAAGCCCTATGTAAAACCGCAGTGAGTTGAAGAAATTCATGAACATTTTTGCGTATTAATGGCTCATAAGCACCAGTCAGGTTTAGATCTGCTGAGAAGGCACCCAATTCTTGATAAGCGCGTTCATCACCAGCGACTAACACCTTGGTAATGGTGTGATCGAGCAGTACTAACAGAGAGAGTGGATACCATTCTCCAATAAAAATGGCGCTCAGTTGTTGTTGCACCTCAGCCGGTAGTACATTGATTACTGATTTAATAGCCGCTGCACCATGATTTACATGTATATAAAGCAGACGGGATTTTATTAGGCTGCCTTGTACATGGTAGTTGCTATATTCATCTGCAAAACGCTGTGTTTCTTCCATATAGAAAACCCTGTCGGATTGATATTTCTACGGTCTGCATCATAGCATGCCCACTTATTTTGCGTCGAGCCCTAGCTAAGGGTGACAATGTAACATTTATTTCTTTACATAAGATCCATTATCAGACTCAAACAATATATCATTATACTTCTTTGGTCTTAGCTTTCATCTATTGAGGTGGGCGCAATTTAAGGCGATAAATAACAAAGATGCCTATCTGTTCACCTTGATCGCGTTCATACCAACGATCTAAATTGGCAAAATTGGGTTGGTAATCTACTACATTAATTAGATAAGTAATTGGTGTTTGAGCCGCACATTGGTAATTAAACGACCTTGTATAATCAAGATACTGTTGTAACTCAACAACAATCTCTTCTGTCGTAATGAGTGCTGGGGTATCTACAGAAAGAATAGGAAATGCACGTTCCATCCCTAAGAGGGCTGTTGTTATCCTACTATCATTAAGCATCAAGTAATGTAGCTCATTAATATTTATTCCGGTATAGTAAAGATGTTTATATAAACGTTCTCTCGTCTCTTTTTCTGAAGCGGCTGTATATAATGGCATAAAGCTTGCCCACAAGAATGTCTGAGGAGTAACCGTCATTGCCATATCGCCAACTCTTACTATAGGCGCAAAAACAATTGCTGGACTGGTAGATTCCCTTTCCCGCTCTTTCAAACGATTGGCAACTGCAATCATCTGATCATTCATTTCATTGGTATTACGAAAAGTTTCCGTCGTGCGCACAACTTCAAGACATCCCCACAATAATGACGCAACACCGATTAGCACAATAATGCGCCTAGAGATCGCGCGATTTGCCACATTTATGTTTAACCAGATTATTGATAAGCTTGTAACAACGCCCAGCAACACTACATAATTAGCAATAAATTGCTCATAGTGCATAGGTTGCATAGATCGCCCAGTAATGATCTGTTGATTAAATACAATAAAAGGCAGTACCGCAAAAGAGATCGTGAAGATCACCGATGGGTTGCGCCAGGATAATTTTCTACGTATCACTACCACACTAATTGCAACCAGTACTAAACATCCAATCAATTCAGGCAGCCGAACTAGATCAGGACGATGAGTTTTGGTAAGCAGGTGAACTTGGCTAATCGTCTCATTTTGCTGTGATAATAGAAAAAAATAGGGGATCAGACCAATGATGCCCAGTACTATAATAGGACTTAGACGCCTAAGTATTGCTACTGTTCCACTACGATCAGCAATACTTAATAAAATTGCTAATCCAATAAACCAAGCGGCGGCCGCTGTCCACAAATAGAAGTAGGAAAATACCATTAAGATAAAGACAATCCCTGCCGCACTAGCCCATAGATAGGCTTTTCGGCCAGCAACCATAACAGTTTGCCAAACCATACTAGAGAAAAGAAAAAATAGCGGGAAAGCTACGGTAGGTTGATAGCGGCGTAAAAATGGCAGATAGTCATACCAGACTATTATCCCTAATAAATCGCGGATTGCCCCTTCTCCGGCTGCCAACGTACCCAGACATAGGACGCAGATTGTACCAGCGGCAGAAAGCC
>JBFLVQ010001161.1:0-2058 GCA_040758525.1 Acidobacteriota bacterium | reverse complement strand
AAGACTCTAATTCATGGATTCTGGTAATTGTCTTCTCTTTGTATTCAACCAACAATCGCTTTGGCAGCTTTATGGAAATAAGCTTTGCTCTCAATATATCTCGATACCAATCTGGCCCTAACTCCAATCCTAAACCGGCTTCATGCGTTTTCTCATGTACTGATTCATTTTTGCTCCATCTCTCTGCCCAATATTCAACAACGTCTTGAGGCTCTGCCAATCCGTTACGATCGAATTCACCCGGCTGGTCTTGCGTGCAGGTTGATTCACCAGTTGTGTAATCAAGCATATGTTCAAATGGGTCATACCATAATCCTAATAGATGGCCAACAAAAGCCTTTGCTTCCCAACCCAACTCGCCCATTAATGCTTGAAACTCTTCTGTAAAATAGATACGGTTCTCTTTATCAAGCTCAGCAATTTGTAACCATTCCTCATCACGGCTTATCGTCATCTTACTTTCTCCATATTACTTTTCAGTTGATAAACTCCCATCTAAATCCGCTCTTTCAGCTTTCATTATTCAATCAACAGCAGATCTTGTACTGCTGGCTTACCATAAATCGCTCCGCCTGTTTTTACCAAGAGATTAGGAAGCATTTGAGTCTCACCCTGACCATGCGTATGACCGCAAAGCACCAGCATCTCGCGATCAGTATGCTGTTGCATCATCTCAAGGAGAAGATCGCCAACAGATTTGCAGCTAAAATGCGGCAGCCAGTTATCGTCTGAGATCCGTCCTTCATGCCAGCAACTTTCCTTGAATGGCGGCACATGCACCAGCACAATTACTCGGCGGTATTTTTCTAACGCATTAGGCAAAACGGTTCGTAAATATGCAGCGGCTTCTTCTGCTAGAGATTGGATTTTCATTAATCGTTCATTCTTTTCTAACCAGGACAATTCTTCGATCAGAACATAGTCATTAAGAAGAACGGGAGAATTTTCATAATCTCCGAACCTGCCATCTGCCCAGGTATCATGACCAACGAGCGCGGTCTCGCTGGTTATTTCAACCACTCCAGCCTTTGGCAACCAATGCAGCAGCCGAGAGTGCGATGTTAATTCAATGATCGATTCGCGCACTTGAGAAATAGAGCCACGATAAAAATCGTGATTGCCAAGCACGAAATAGATGGGGATCTGTAGTCTATTTTCCAGCGTGCGCAAATAGCTATTGATAGAAGGCGCTTCAGCAATATCACCTGATATAAGTAGAGCGTCAGGCTGAGGCTCTAATATTTTTTGACAAAACTTTTCCAGCGCATCCCTCTTTAAAAAATTTAAATGTATATCTGTGGTCCAGGCCAATCTCTTCCTGATTTTAACTCTGCTTATTCTCAATATCCTCCAGTTCAGCTTCCAATTCCTCAATGCTCGGCAGGCTGGTTTTTAGCGGTTCCGGCACTGCTGCCATAAGCTGATACTCAGATATGCCAATCGGTTTGGACATATCTTTCAAGGCATACTCTGCTACTACTTTATTTTTATCCTTGCAGAGAATAAGGCCGATAGAAGGATTATCGTTCGGATGCTTTAGTGTGGCATCGATAGCAGAGAGATAGAAATTGATCTGACCAGCATATTCCGGCTTGAATTTTCCTGCCTTCAAATCAATCACGATATAAGCGCGCAATTTGAGATGGTAGAACAACAGATCGATATAGAAATCATCGCCGCCAATCTCCAAATGGTATTGCTGGCCGACAAAGGCAAACCCTGCGCCCAATTCAAGTAGGAATTTTGTAATATGCTTGACGAATTCTCGCTCGATCTCTCGTTCTTGTGCTTCCTGGCCGATAGATAAGAAGTCAAAATTGTAAGGATCTTTCAGTATCTGTTCGGCAAGATCGGATTGCGGCGCTGGCAATTGCGTCTTGAAGTTTGTCACTTTCTCATTGATGGCCTGTCGCTCGTAAAGCTTTGACTCAATCTGCATTACCAGAATATTGCGTGACCATCCGAACTCGACAGCTTTTTGAGCGTACCAATATCTCTTTTCTACCGTATCCAATTTATCAAGCAGGACGGTATTATGACCCCAGGGAATTTGGGCAA
>JBFLVQ010001160.1:0-2068 GCA_040758525.1 Acidobacteriota bacterium | reverse complement strand
GGTACAATTGGGTTAAACCCGCTGAGGATCAATTGAATTAGTTGAGATAAATTTAGACGGGTTGTTATGCCGGAACAAGGAGGGTTAATTATGGAAATCGAGAACAAACAACCAGAATTCCTACCAATCGAAGAGAAAGAAGAAATGATAGAGATGGTAGGCGAAGAGAAGAAGAAGGCGGGCAAAGAGCGCCGCGGATTTGCTTCGATGGATCCAGAAAAGCAGCGCGAAATCGCCAGTAAAGGTGGAAAAGCAGCGCATGCAAAAGGAACCGCCCATGAATTCACCAGTGATGAGGCACGTCTAGCTGGTAGCAAAGGTGGCAGAATAGTCAGTCAAAATCGCGAACATATGGCTGAAATTGGCCGCAAAGGCGGACAAGCTCGCGGCGAGCGCCATCATGGGTTTATGCCTTCTTAACCACCTCATTACATACCAGGCAGACTTATAGAGTTAGGCTCGACACCTGCCTGGTAAATTCTCTTTTTTGTAGATCAGTTTTTCATAGAGGATTTTATGCCTAAAAGTTTTTCAAGAAGTTGACGTTCCTCAATAGCCAGTTCCAGCAGTATACGAGGATCTTCTATATGGTGATAGCGAATAGCAGTATCTAAAAGACGCAAGGGAAGTTGAAGTTCAGCGTAGTCAGCAGCCGCTTGCTGCCAGGCAACCAGCCATTTTTGAGCAATTTCTTGAGTACTAAAATTTAGTACCGCCGGAATACTTTCCACCAATCCATGTGCTAACGCAAACAGAGCGCGGTGTTTGTAATAAAGTTTTGCTAGGCCTGCAATACGTGTCTGCCAGCTTGCTGCGTGTTCTATATCTGTCATAAGACAGCGAATAATAGATTCAGTATGAGGAATAGTGTGGCGATCCTCACATCTATACTTGAGTGCCTTGTTTATTGCTTTACGACTCTCATTCCAGAAATTCAACGCTAGTAATATTTCGGCATGGAGAACTTGTCCACACTCAAATGATGGATTAAGAGTAATGGCCTTTTGGCTGGCAGCCAATGCCTGATTGTATAGCTTGAGATCGTATAATATTTGGCTTTGCATAAACCAAGTAACCCAAGAGACAGGATTAAGCTCAGCGGCTTTATTAAAAGATGCTAAAGCTTCATCAATACGATCTAGGTTTTGTAGTAACCAGCCTCGTTGATGCCATACCGCACTGTTATTAGGATCTAGTTCCAACACTTTATCATTGACAGCCAATGCATCATCCCAATGCTGCATCCTCTCTAGACATACAGCCTTAGAAAGCCAATCACTGGAATCACCACGTATTGCTATCAGCTCTTCACTGACCTGTAATGCCTGAGCAAAGTTACCTTTTTCTAGATAGTTTTGATAATCTTTAACGCAGGCTCTTACCCGTGAATCTACACCCTCTTTGAGAGATTCGTGGATCGCTTGGTGTAAATATTGGTGTTCCAAAGTTGCATATGATGTGAGCAATGCCAATTTTTGCTGCAATTCTTCTGGTGTGTACCAAAGTCTTAAGAAATCTACCAATAGACGTATTGGTTCACCACGACTCTTTTTAACTTCTATACACATACGCATCAATGGCTCGCTTAGCTCATAATATGACTCACGCCCAATGGTGATCGAATTAACATAACCTTTCTCACGTAAGTCCTGAAGCTGACTGGATGTGGTTTGATGGGTAATAAAGCTATGTTGCGCGATCTCTTTTACTGGAACAGCACCACGTCGATCACAAAGAAATTCAACTATCTTACGTTGCTGTAATGAGAGCCAGGCCATGCGTGCTTGGTAGTAGGGAGTTAGTTCATCCAGCATATTCATAAATGGATGCACCAGTTCATCTAATGATTCTTTGGTAAGAAGGTGGGAAAAGATAACATAAACTCGGTGATTACCGCCTGCCAGGTGATGAACTGCGCGAATACGAGCACGACCCAGTGGAGTTTGAACAGAAAGGCAGGCGCATTCTTCGGGCTTCAGTCCGGAGTTAAGCCTGCCATCGCCCGACAGGGCGATAATTATTGCTGCGGGCTACGCTGATTGTCGATGTATTTGCGAATTAACTCCAA
>JBFLVQ010001159.1:0-2070 GCA_040758525.1 Acidobacteriota bacterium | reverse complement strand
GCTGTATCTCTATGCCTTTGGGTATCCCTGTTGAGCCTGAAGTATAGATGATGTAGGCTAGATTATCTGGCTCAACCTCATATTCCAGATTCTCATCTCCATAACCTGCTATCTCTGCCCATTCACTGTCTAGACAAACAACTTGCCCCCAATGTACAGGCAATCGATCGAGTAAAGATTCCTGAGTTAATAGGATAGGTATTTGAGCATCCTCAAGCATAAAAGCTAATCGCTCGAGCGGATATTCAGCATCCAATGGTAGATAAGCTCCTCCTGCTTTAAGAATGGCTAGCAGTCCTATCACCATCTCTAACGACCGCTCCAGACATACTCCTACTGGTGTCTCTAATCCTACTCCTAGACTGCGCAGATGTCTGGCCAACTGATTAGCTCGTGCATTCAACTCTCGATAGCTAAGCTCGTGCTCTCCATACACTACTGCTACTGCATCTGGATAGACTGCAGCTTGTGCTTCAAACAACCTATGTATACATTCTTGTGGATATTCTCTGCTGGTTTCGTTCCATTCGTAGAGAAGTTGATGTCTTTCTGACTCGCTTAACAATGGCAAATCAGAAAGGCGTTGTGTTGGATCGTTGACAATCCTTTCCAACAATCTCTGAAAATAACAGATCATATTTTCAATAAAATCTTTACTGAATAGATCGGTGTTATAGAGCATACGACCTTCTAAAGACTCGCCGATCTCACTCATTGATAAGATAATTTCAAACGGAGTTCTAGCTGTATTAACATCAACAACACTCAGCTTTAATCCAGCTAACTCAAGATCTGGTAATGGAGCATTCTGCAATACAAAAACAACTTGAAATAATGGGGGGCGACTTAAATCGCGCTCTGGTTGCAACTCTTCAACCAACCTCTCAAACGGCAGATCCTGATGTGCATAAGCGTCTAAACAGATTTTTCTTACTCGCGCAAGAAACTCAAGAAAACTTGGGTTCCCACTCAAGTCACCCTTCATCACTAACATATTGACAAAGAATCCAATCAATCCTTCTGTTTCGACGCGATTGCGGTTAGCCATATCTGTCCCTACTACTATTAGATCTTGTCCTGAATAACGATGTAGTAGTGTTTGCCACCCAGCCAATAGAACCATGAACAGAGTTGATTCCTCTTGCTGACTGAGTATTTTTAGACCTTTACAAACGTTGTTGGAAACCTGAAAAGCTATGCGCGCAGCGTTAAATGTTTGCACTGTTGGACGGGGTTTATCGGTTGGTAATTCCAACACTGGTACACCATCAACAAATAATTCTCGCCAATATCCTAACTGTTTCTCTAACACTTCTCCTTGTAACCACTCGCGCTGCCAGACTGCAAAATCTGCATATTGTATGGGAAGTTCAGACAAAGGCGATGGTTGACCGGCACAAAAAGCGTCATAAAGTGTGACCAACTCACGAACAAAAATTCCCATTGACCAACCGTCAGTGACAATATGATGTATTAAGAACATCAACAAATGTTCTTCCTGATCGAGTTGCAATATACTGGCTCGCAATAATGGGCCTTGTCCTAGATCGAAAGGTTGAGAGGCTTGTTCTGTCAACATACGCGAAGCCTCTACTTCACGCTCCTCCCTTGGTAAATGTCGATAATCATAGTAATGCAAGACTATTTTAGGAGGAGGACAAATCGACTGCACAGGTTGCCCATCACGATTGATAATAACAGTGCGCAAAGCTTCGTGACGGCGAAGTATTTCACTAAGACTCTGCTCTAATGCAGTTAAATTAAGAGCTCCAACCACACACAACGCAATAGGAATGTTATAGACGGGGTTGCCAGGTAAAAATTGATCAATAAACCACAGTCGCTGTTGTGCAAAAGAAAGCGGAGCATGCTCTCTCTCTTTCCTGCAGGGGATAGGAAGCAATTGGTATGGATCCAGTCCCTCTTTTTTTAGCAGATACTCTAGCAAAGTACGTTTTTCAGGAGAAATATTAGAGATGTTTCCCAACAACTGTGTGACTATACTTTTTGTCATATTGCGCACATTCTTTCTTTAATCAATATAGTAGTAGACTATTCTTCACTAGAAAT
>JBFLVQ010001158.1:0-2079 GCA_040758525.1 Acidobacteriota bacterium | reverse complement strand
ATCGAGTTTAACTTTTACCAATCGTAGTCGCAAACTTTCTACCAACTTGTTGCTTACTACAAATTCTTTTTGATCTCTGGTCACTAGCAATTCAACAATCTGTTCGCGTTTATTGGACTGCCAAAATTGTTCCACAGCTTTAAAGCTGTTTCTGGGAAATCGGATGATAAATTCTCGCTGATGTGTCAGCAAAAATGCCATTACCGCATAATCTGCATAACCGCGACCTAAAACAACCACATCACCAGCCTCTGTAGTCGGCAGATGTGTGAAAAACAAAAAATTCTTCTCTGCCTGTTTTGCTCCCATCCCAGCACTGAGCGCAACATCATTCAACAGATCATAAGCAATACTGGACAACGCTTGCACACGAATGCATGCTTCTACCTGACAGGTCTGCACACTAAAAGCTTCTCGCAATTCGGGAGTATCTGGTAAATTCAAATAGATACATCTACTCCTATCAATCGTCGCCCATCCCAGTGTTGTACATCTTCTTCGTAGCGTTGATAGAAATTGCTCACCACCAACTCATTTAGATCAATAAACAATTCCGGCTTGAGTTTCTGGCGTGCTTGACTATATGCGCTTGCCGTTGCCACTTCCTCCACCTTTCCTAACTCACGAAACAACCTATTTACTGCGTTCTGTTCTGATAGTTTGTGTCCTCGCAATATCAGGGTAGCAACACGCTCAAATGTCAACTTGCGTTCACGCGTCCAATCTTGATCGTTGACTCGGTACCTTTTAACTGTTTTTTCTGATCTCAGTCTGGCTTTCAGTTGCGCAACTATCTCCAACTCTTTTTTTCATAATCCTCTCGCAACATCTCTCGTCTCCTATCTCAGTTCTAATAGAAGGGTTATTATATAGCGTCCTTCTTAACTTAATGGCATTGGGTTCGGAGGGGGCGGTACGGAAACCCGGCCACGGGAACACGACCGCTACCCTACCAATGGCTCTCGATTTATCTATCAAATATGGTGAGAATGTTCATTTTCAAGTTTTTTTCAACCAAGATCTATCAATATGTCCTATGCGGATACGATGATCTATACCGGTCAATGTAACGGTTATACCGCGATAATTCTGCAGTTTAATGATAACAGTCTAAAGATAACTTAAGGGGGATAAACCAATGCAATTAGGTTCGCGTAAGGGTATTGTGGAAAACAAGCTAACAGAGCGTGAAAACCAGGTATTGAAGTTGCTGGCTGATGGCTATAACAATGAGGAAGCAGCAAATATCCTATATATATCACGGCGCACGGTAGAAATGTATCGATCACGCATTATGATGAAATTGCAAATAGGTGATTTAGCAGGACTAGTCAAGTATGCAATTCGTAGTGGACTGACCAGTATTCAGCATCATCGCAGCTATCAGATAAAGCAGACAGTTGTTAAAGAAACATCAGAGCAGCAAAGCTCACTGTGATAAAGGGTACTTAGGAGATCGCCTTGCTGCAGATGAAATACTTGATCATATAAGGAGGCTTCCTAAAAACGCTCCGAAAGCAGTCTGAGATGAGCTTTGGTTTGCCTATCTTCTCTTACAGAAGTTTCCATGCTCAGGCAGTATATACTCTTGAGGGAGCAACAGGAAATGGCAAACCATTGCCTCAATTGGTACTTCCATCTACTACTACGGCAGCAGGAGAACTAATCTGTTGCTGACTACTCTCAGATAGAGCTAAGGATATTCAAGGCGAAGCTAAAGGTGGTGTAACTTTCTTGGTTACTAAGGAATACTGTAGTGGGGAAGCCAACCATAGTGTGGCTTGGTCGTTACTCACCGGCACTATTTTCATAGCAGAGACCGCCGGAATTTACCTAAAAACCGACATAATATTTTTTATGACTTTGACATAATTACTGAAACTCACCATGAATAGTAAAGGCTGCCCAATAATATGGGGGTTGCCACTGCGCCTGATTCCATATCTCTAGTTGAGCTTCACGCAGTGCAGTGGCCGGTTTTTTATTTTCACTTAGCATCTTTTTGTAAAAAAGGATCATAAATTTGGAGGTGATTCTATCGTTGATATTCCACAAACTTACTGCTACGCGTGCTGCACC
>JBFLVQ010001157.1:0-2085 GCA_040758525.1 Acidobacteriota bacterium | reverse complement strand
GAATCCAGCTCAACTGCACCGCTTCGAAGGCATCCTAATCTACTTTGGATTTCTGCTATTGCTGTTTATTGTGAGCGAAAAAATAGCTTTGAAAAAGAGTTCGAATCTGTTCCAGCAAGCTTACTTTCCTCTACTTGTCTATTATGCAATAACATTAGCAATCCCCCTGGTAAATAGCGCATATCATCAACAATATGATTTCTGGGAGCACTCACTCTTCGTTTTACTGATTCCTTTAGTACTGACTCTTCCTCTTGTTACCTTCCGCTTTTATCGTAAAGCTGCATTATGGTTCGATGAAAAGTTGGCAGCGAGTAGGTTAGCAAAAATAAAAAGTTGATATGATAAACCATGCTCATCAATAGTACCAGCCTTGATTAGAGAAGTTCTGGCCTATGATTTGTAATGATCAATTTTAAAGGGGAAAAGAGATAGTATGTTCAAGGAAGATAAGAAGAGACAGTTGCAGCAAAGGTCTCAATCAGAGAAAAGACCAGCAAGAGAGCCAATCCCACAGCCATCGGATAGAAAAATGCCGGAAAGAGAACCGATACCTGTGCCGCCCGATGCAGAGCGTCCTGTTCCAATAAAAGAACCTCCTATGCCTGCTGAGCAACCGCCAATTGATGAAGGCCAAAAGGTCCAAAGAAGATTGTTGTGTAACCATTTTCTGTAATTAGGAGAACATAGATGATAACAATAGTTGGTTTATTTGATGATGAGCTTGATGCACATAAGGCGGTGCAGAGATTGATGGATGTAGGTATTAAGCGCGATAATATTGTTTTGATGACAAATGCTGTTGAGAGTACCCAGCATCTGTATGTAGAGCCTGAAGGGATTAGTAGTGCTGCTAATCGAGTCGATATTGATGCAAATATTGATGACTATGCTAGTCATCTAAAAGAATTGAATGTCCCTGAGCAAAATGCGAACTTGCTAGATCAAGCAGTGCGTCAAGGTCAAACATTAGTAGCTATCAGCACAGATGAGAATATGGAAGAGTTCGTAGTTGGTGTTATTAATTTAGGCAGTGGGAAAAATATAAGCAAGTTTTATCGTAGTAAAAGCAGACATGCAGTTATGTAATTTAACTTGTAGATAACCGTCGCCAAGCTATCCTCAGCGCTAAAAGGTGGTGGTAGGCCTGATCTGATATTTACCACTGTAAGGTAAATTTAGATTCAAACTCCATCTCTTTTCCACTGATAGGATCTAAAAATAAGAGGCGTTTAGCCAGTAACTGCATAGGATTTGAATAATCTTGGCTAGCAAGATTCTCAATCTCTGGATAGAGTGGATCGTTAACAATAGGGAATCCCAATGTAGCAAGATGAATACGTAATTGATGTTTCTTTCCTGTGCTGGGAAATAGTTGGAATAAACCTCTATTAGCTCTACGCTCTTTAAGTATGATGCGGGTGATCGCATTTATTATTCCTGGTACGATCTTCATCCTGAACCAAGGCTCTCCTGGAACAAGGCGGTTTTCTACAACCCATTGTTGACAATCAATATCACTAAAAATTGATGCTACAGCAAAATATTCCCTGACTATGTTCCCACTGGTAAATAGACTATGGTAGAGGTGTCGATGCTCCCTCTTTAAGGAGAAGAGCACTATTCCAGCCGTACCTATATCGAGTCGATGAATTGGAGAGAGTTCCGGTAAGCCAGTATGTTTTTGTAGTCTAGCCAGTAGGCTCTGGTTTACATAAGACCCAGCCGGAGTTACCGGAAGATAATGGGGCTTGTCGGCAACCAATATATCTTGGTTCTGAAAAATAATCTGTTCCTGGAAAGGGATCTGCGATTCTGCTACTGCTTCTCGATAATAGAATAATGTTATTCCAAATCTATAAGGAGTATCTATAGAGATAGTATTACCATTCTCAAGAAAGATCTTTCCGCTACTGAGCCTAGTTTGTAGAATGGCACGATCCATATGTGGAAAGCGTAAACAGAGATAGTCCAGTATCGTCAATGGAGGATTATCCAATTTTGGCAAATATAGACGAGAGGGATTAAGCATACTATTTGAAATAAGGGTTCAGTTCATTTAGCCACAATACATTTTAGCATGTC
>JBFLVQ010001156.1:0-2089 GCA_040758525.1 Acidobacteriota bacterium | reverse complement strand
ATACGAGCAGAGCTGATCAAGCTGAGTGAGGATGAGCAAGTATTGGTAATGGTGATGCACCATATCATCAGCGATGGATGGTCGATGGGGGTATTGGTACAAGAGGTAGCACAGTGTTATGAAGCCTGCATTGCAGGGCGAACAGCCAGGTTAGCAGAGCTACCGATTCAATATGCAGACTATGCATACTGGCAGCGCAACTGGCTACAAGGAGATCTACTACATTCCCAGTTAGATTATTGGAAACGACAGTTAGAGAATATTCCTGAGGTATTACAACTTCCTACTGATCGCCCACGACCAGTATTGCGTACAACGCGTGGAGCACATCAACCATTGAGACTCTCTTGGCAACTATACAATGGCTTGAAGATGCTTGGGCGTGGTGAGAATACTACACTATATATGACGATATTAGCAGCTTTCCAAGCATTGCTTTATCGTTACACTGGTCAAGATGATATTAGCGTTGGTACTCCTATTGCCAATCGTAATAGAGTTGAGATCGAAGAGTTGATAGGTTTCTTTGTCAATACTCTAGTAATGCGTACCAGGATATCTAATGGCGAGAGTTTTCGACAGTTGTTGAAGCAGGTGCGAGAAGTAGCTCTAGGCGCTTATGCCCATCAAGATATTCCATTTGAAAGATTGGTAGAAGAGCTTCAACCTGAACGTGATTTAAGCCGATCACCTCTATTTCAAGTAATGTTGATTTTGCAGAATATACCAATGCCTAGTCTGACATTACCGGATTTGTCATTGACTCCCTGGGAAATTGAGAGTGATACAGCGAAATTCGATCTCTCTCTTGTAATGGATGAGACAGAAAAAGGCTTGGTAGGGTTTTTAAGTTACAATATCGATCTATTTGATCAAACAACGATTAGTCGTATGCTTGGACACCTGGAAACTCTACTAGAAGGAATTATCGCCAAGCCAGATACCTGTATCGCAAATTTACCATTACTGAGTGAAGCAGAGCGTGACCAATTATTAATAGAATGGAACAGTACTCAGTCAGATTATCCTCAGGATAAATGTGTACATGAACTCTTTGAAGCTCAGGTTGAGTGTACACCTCAAGCCATTGCAGTAGTTTTTCAAGACAAGCAATACTCATATCAAGAGCTGAATGCGCACGCTAATAAACTAGCAAGATACTTAAGAAAGATCGTAGTTGGACCAGAAACAGTAGTAGGGATCTGTCTGAATTGCTCGCTAGATATGATTATCAGTGTGCTAGGTGTACTTAAAGCCGGAGGCGCTTACTTACCTCTTGATCCTACTTATCCTAGTGAACGACTGGCTTTCTTGATCGATGATGCTCAAGTTAGTGTCTTAATAACCGAGTCAAGTTGCGCAGAGAGTCTACCTATACATCAAGCTAAGACTATCTATCTGGATCGTGATAGTGTTGCCATTGCTTTAGAAAGTCCAGCAAACTTAGTTAATCTAGCAGAGCCAGCAAACTTAGCCTATTTAATCTATACTTCTGGCTCAACTGGCAAACCAAAGGGAACACTACTTAGCCATCAAGGATTATGTAATTTAGCCATTGCTCAGAGTCGAGCCTTTGAGTTACAAGCAAGCGACCATATACTGCAATTTGCTTCATTAAGTTTCGATGCATCGGTGTCAGAGATCTTTATCACGCTATTGTCAGGAGCAAGTCTGTATCTAGCAGAGCGAACTGAATTGATGCCAGGACCAGGATTGTTATCGCTATTACGAGAAGAACAGATCAGTGTAGTGACATTACCACCAACAGTATTAGCAGCATTGGCAGAAGAAGAATTGCCGAAGTTGCAAACGATAATCGTAGCAGGAGAAGCTTGTACAACAGAGTTAGTAGCAAGATGGAGAGAAGGGCGACGATTCTATAATGCCTATGGACCAACAGAATCTACTGTATGTGCAACGATAGCGGAATGTAGAGATGTAAGCAGAGCAGCGATTGGTCAGCCAATCGCAAATACAGAGATATATATACTAGATACACAGATGCAAGCAGTGCCAATCGGAGTAGCAGGAGAGCTACACATTGGAGGGATAGGACTGGCTAGAGGATATCTAAACAGACCAGAGTTAA
>JBFLVQ010001155.1:0-2094 GCA_040758525.1 Acidobacteriota bacterium | reverse complement strand
AACAATCTTCTGATCTGGTAATATCTGACCGGAGCTGACGGAAGGATTAGCAACTGCTACCGATCCATTGTCTACAATCGATGCAAGTTTGCTAGAGAGATACTTTCTCCCACCTGAAACAATCAATGTTGCTTCGGCCAGCCCATAGCAGGTGAAGAATGCCTCTCGTCGAAAACCACACTCTTCAAAAGCAGCGACAAACCTATCCATTGTCTCCTGCCGAATTGGTTCAGCACCGTTAAAGGCCAGTCTCCAACTGCTCAGATCGAGGGCTGTCTTTTGCTCTGCACTGATTCTCTTGACACAGATATCATAGGCGAAATTTGGCCCACCGCTGGAAGTAGCTCGATATTTGGAGATTGCCTGCAACCATCGAAAAGGACGCTGTAAAAATGCTGTCGGAGACATCAAAGTTACAGGAAAACCGCCATAGAGCGGTTGTAATATACCGCCAATCAAACCCATATCATGGTAGGGCGGTAACCAGATTACTCCATGAGTCTCAGAGGTATTCTGAAAGGATCTATGGATCAATGATGAATTATGAAGTAGATTGCCATGAGTAAGCATTACCCCCTTGGGTGTACCGGTCGATCCAGAAGTGTATTGGAGAAAGGCAAGTGTCTGACAATCAACCTCTGGTCTCTTCCATTCATTCTCCCAGTGCTCAGCAATCTCATCAGTTACCAACCATCGCTCCCTGGGAATATCAGATCTATGCATTAATAGTGGCGGGATTCTGTTAAGAATCTTTGCTGTTGTTAGAACAATAGCAGGCTTGGCGCTCTCCATTAAAGCTTGAATCCTTAGCATACTTCTTTCCAACTGACCAGGATTGGGAGGATAAACAGGGACGGCTATCACTCCTGCATAGAGAGAGCCAAAGAAAGCAGCAATAAATTCTAGACCAGGCGGATAGAATAACAGGGCGCGTTCACCTTTAGCGGTGTGTTGCTGCAGTAGGGCAGCAATCGCCCTGGCCCTACGATACAGTTCTGCATATGTCCAGACCGATTCTTCTGACTCTCCATCATCTAGGAAAATATAGCCACGTCGTTCGGGCTCATTTAACGCTCTCAATTGAAGCAGTTCAATCAAAGTAGAAGCTTGCAGATCAATTGTATGAGAACTATTAAAATCGAGAGTATTCATAACCTACCCCAGTCTTATTTTTATAAATTGCTATGAAAATAGTGCGCGGGAACAAGGGTCAGGGCATACTATGGTTGGGCTTCGCCATTACTTTGTTGCTAAGTAACCAACCAAGCTACGCCCTTATTAGCTTTGCCTAGACCTCGTGACCAAACCTACTCCAATCATCGAATATGATCGGCTACCTCTCTAGCTTTGTCTCGGCTATCAAGCTAAATCTCGCCCAGTTTTTTGTATTTTGTCCCATTGGAAAGCAGGTAAAAGGTTGAGAGCAAGATCTTATCTACAATGGCAACCACAGCTCGCTTATAACCCCGTCTGGCTTTATCCTTCTTGCCATCGAGTCGCTTGTCGCTGCTCTCATTATTGCCAGGAGATACTGCACACTGCTAAACAGGCAACCACTTTGGCTGGCTTCTTATCGCCTTACCAAAGAGTAGGCAAACTTAGCAGGGTAAACCACCACAATTTTATCGATCTTTAGCGATCACTATTTCACAAAGGATGGCATAAACTCTCGGCATTTCACATTGGCACTGTCGCTTACGATATGGATTGAAGTAGCTCATCGCGAAAGACATCAAGGGATGCCTTTGCTGGTTTTATCACCAACAAGTTTATAAAAATCGACATCTAATAAGCCATCATATGTAATGGCCTATTCCGCTTGCTGCCCTGGCAGCACACCTTTCAATAGGCAGACCAAGCATATTTTCATTGTTTGTGGTGCACAATAATTCCGGAATAATTCCTCATTGGATCTACTGCCTAGACTATGAGACAAAAGCAAAATTAACAAACAAGTTAAACTAAACACAAGATAGCAATAATACTATCACAATATTACGGTAGTATTATTACGGTCTTATAAATCCTGAATTATGAGAAAGGGTTATCGCTTGAGTGAGTATCTATCTTTGCCTGTTTTATAACTATAATACA
>JBFLVQ010001154.1:0-2100 GCA_040758525.1 Acidobacteriota bacterium | reverse complement strand
TGCTTTAGCTGCTGGTATTAGATCTTTGATATAATCCCGCTCATCATCGGTAAGGTCGCTTGGGTATCTTTTTTCCATAATCCTAAGCGTACTCTACCGATGCTACTTTTCAGACAGCTTCTTAGATCATAACTCTAAATCTTACATTTTCTACAACAGATAACGGCGCAAGCTAAGTAAAGCAAGGAGAAATAGTTGGCCATTTTCTTCTCCCACCGAACCAGAAATCTACGAAACCGATTCAGCCACAGGCGCGTAACTTCTACCATTCACCGACGTGCTTTGCGTCGGCCTGGTTTTCTCTTCCGTTTCTCCTTGGCGTTAAGCTTTGTCTGGTACATATACCAAGAGAGAAATAATGAGGTATACTCCTTGGGCTAGCTCTCCTGCATAAGCTCTGTCCAAACATAAGCGCTGTTTTACTTCATCATAAAACTTCTAACATACTCATGACATAAAAACTACTTATTGACTTCTATGGCTTTACACAGGTAATCGTTCCTGCCCAAGGATCAATAATAAGTATCGGGTTTTTGGGGTTAGATGATCTCCCAACAGCCCATTGATGAGGATACGGAAAATACTCATAATCCGGGGTAAAGTTCCATTTATCCTTGAGCTTTACATTACGAAAGATCAAAGCATCCATCATGCGATCTGTTTGTTCGCCACATGCTAAGTAAGGATACCCTGCTTGCAAAAAAGGGAGCCAAGAAAAGAAACGTTGGATATTATTGTACCAACCAGGACTGGTACGCTCTCCTTTATTATTCATCTCCATTAGCCTATCAGTGAAAACCTTAAATATGCTTTCGAGATCTGGATTAGGAAGAAATGGTTCACAACCAATTGCCACAATAGCCCTAAGACCCATAGAATCTAGAAAGCTAATAGGGTTATTTGCTACATATCCATATAGATTAGGCCCGCCCTTCTCACTAATTGGATCTCGCGAAAACCACCGTCCTAAATTGGCATCGTAAGTGCGAAACCAAGTCAAATGCAGCTCACTCGGTGGATGGAAATAGTGTCCTGTATATCTGAAATCAGTATCTTTATCTCCACCAAGTTTAGTTATTCTTCCGAATGGATCATAAGTATATTGCGCTCTCACCATTTGGCTGTTATCGATTAATTCTCTAATGTTGCCGAGGTGATCTTTCGTATAAAAATAATCTACGCCTCCTTCTTCTACACCTTGCGAAAAATACCTCTTCGTCACAATGCCACCTGTTGTATCATGTTGCTCACAAATCTCGCCATCACACCAGAGGAATCGCTTATCGCTAGTTACCACACCATTATTTTTCTCAACAATTCTCACTCGGCGGCTCTGCCCATCATAAGTGAACTCACTACGCAATGTACCCTGCACAACTGCCACTAACCTATTAGCAGCATCCCACTCAAATGTTCTTGTGCCATCGCTGGTCATATTACCATTCAGGTCATGTGTGAATGTCTTGGATGGGTTGGTCTGCGATTGCACTCTATTAGTGGTGTCATAGTTCCAAAAGGAAGTATTGCTGCCTATCTGCTCGCTAGTGCGGTTACTAGCATTATCATATCCATAGATGTAGCTAGTAGATTGTATTCCACCTAAGTTATAGACATTGCGAGTCAGTTGTCCAGCATCATCATAAGTCAGATCATCTGGTAATGGACGGTTAGGCTGTTGCCAGGTTAATATTTGTCCCTCTGCATCGTAGGTATAGCTGAAGCTTGATATTACCGATAGGTCTGATTTCTTGTGTGTGATTGATTGTAGTCGATGATCTCCACTATTACCAAAGTAAGCAAAGCTAGTTTGCTGACCATTGGGATAGTTCATGGTGCTGAGTCTGCCTGTCGTGCCCACATAAGTATGAGTGAATGCACCTAATGCGTTAGTAATGTTAGTTACTCTACCCAATGAATCGTATTGCATGGTCATCGCCACATTATTTATTGATCTACTCGTTACTCTGCCAAGTTCGTCATAAATGGTATGAAAAGAGAGAGCAAGTAGCGAAGCGTTACCATAGTCTAGGAGGATGAGAGTAGCGCAGGGAAAGTGCACAACCAAACGCTATGGTGTAAGCTCATCCGTGAAGGCAATGG
>JBFLVQ010001153.1:0-2116 GCA_040758525.1 Acidobacteriota bacterium | reverse complement strand
AAGTGTTACTCGAAATACTGTTACCAATTCTGTTACTGCTACCCATAACCAGGCTTTTCGCTTTTCTGGATTTTCTCCATCTCCATTGCCTTGATTAAAACCAGTCTCATCGCTATTAATTATAGGCTGCTTCTTTACATAAGAGGCTGCTTCTTCTACTGGTTTAGCTATGGCTAGACTTGCTTCTTGTCTCAAGGAATTTACTGTACCTAACGCCATTACTATTCCAAATAGATCTTTAAAAGCCATTTGACACATTCGCTCACTCATTCGATATAGTCCGCTCAATATGGCTGCTATTGCTACTACTCTCACACCATAACCACTTGCTCCTACTCCTTCTGGCAGTTTGGCTCTAGTTAATGTACCGCAATGTTTGCACTCTAATTGATGGAGTCTATGTTCTTCTACAATAGGTTCTATTGGTGGCAGTTCCACTACTTGATGGCGGTATGGTGATGGGTCTTTTCCTTTCAACTTACTCCCACATTTACTACATTGTATCGGTATATGATCTGTTACTGTCTGGCATTCTTGTTCTGGTATCAATTCTCTACTATGGCCGGGATGACCTTTTTGGCCTCCTCTTTTCCTACCACTACTTTGCTGCTTTTTCTTCTGTTTCTGCGCTGGCTTGTCAGTTGAAGGTGGAAGAGATGAATTTGATGAATTTCTTCCTATTTGCTCTCGTAAATATCGATTCTCTTCTTCTAATACCGCTATACGTTTCCCAAAGTTCTCTACCAAATATTTAATCAACTGCTTTACGCTTGCTGGCGTTTGATCCCATTCTTCTGCTGTTATCTCTGGTGGTTTTAGAGGCTCTTGGTTCATCACTGCTTTATTACCATGCTATCCTTCCTTATTCATACCTGTTTTACCCGTGAACGGTTACGATAGATTGAAGGAGTTTTATGGAAAATAAAGAAAAGCTGTTGTGAAAACTATGCGAATAGGAGTAACGAATGCTGCTAATCCTACTCTGCTCTATTCCAGTACTGCAACTGTCGTAGTGCCAACTGCACCAGCAGTGCCTACCAATCTACATGTAGTAGGACAGACCACTGCCACACAGGTGAATCTGGCCTGGACCGATAATGCCAGCCATGAAACAAGCTATGTTATTGAGCGAGCTATTGGCAGCGGAGGGTTTGCAGTACTAGCTAGCTTGGGAATGAATGTAACCGGCTATTCAGACACTACTGTTAGTGCAAAATGAGAATTGTATTCCAAACTGTTAGCTTCTTTATATTGATTTCAATAAGCTATCTACAAGGTTTTGGCACATCATATCAGCACCGTCATTTGTCGGAGAAATGGTATTACAATTACCCATTATCTCCTGTTATTCTTAAAATTAATTCAAGTAGCTCATTAACTATAACAAACGTTTCTGATAGACATATACTTCAATATAAGTTTGGATGTGTTAAGCAAGTGGAAAGTAAGTTAATAATTAAACATAAAACACCAGCTATGGATATTGATTTGAGAGCAGATGAGGTATATTTGGAGGATTCTAGTCATAGCAAAAATATTCACTTAAAACGATGTTTGAAATCAGGAGGTAAGCTTGCAATTATAGAAGTGCATTTTGCAGATGACTCTGAATGGAAAGCTAATTAATCGGGTGAAGTCGCTTTATGTAGCATAAAGGTAAGCTACTATATAAAGTAGATTAAACATGCGGGAGTTAAAATTTGGATAAAAGAACTAAGAAGACAGTGAAGCTTATTTCTGCTCCACAATTGCCAGATGGGGCTAATAAGATCTTGCCTAACGGACGAATTGAGGAAGCAACACAATACCATAACCTGGAAATTTCAGATATAGATATTTCATCTCAAACCGGCAGCCGTATATCTATCGAGCAGACGCTTTTCAGGCATGTAGCAATGAATGACACTAAATTCCCATTGCTCAAATTGAATGATATATTTTTTGATAGCTGTGATCTGGCTAACGCGGAATGGCATAAGGCTTCAATTAATCGTATAGAAATTGTTGGGTGTAGACTTACAGGCTATAAGGTTGTTGAAGGCGTGATTAGAGATGCCTTGATTAAGGACTGCAAGGCAGATTTTACTCAATTTACTTTTTCAAAGTTTAAAGACGC
>JBFLVQ010001152.1:0-2118 GCA_040758525.1 Acidobacteriota bacterium | reverse complement strand
CAGTTTAATTGGTGGAACTCCTATTGTAGTAGAACCTGAGGAGACGGATCTAAATGCACCTCGTATGGTGGCATATAATTTCTTCCAGAAAGTGGAGCCAGGTGATCATGTTGTAGAGATTATGGTAGCCGCAGGTAGTGGAATCGCATCAGGCAATGAACCCTCTATCTATAATGCTGTTCTTCAAATACATCATCAATAATCCTTAAATCAGGTGTCGATAAAGTTACCAAGGCAAGGAGCAGCGAGAGAAGTTGCCATACTGCTCAATGTTCTCTGCCTTGATAGCTTAGCTAGACTCTTCTCACCCACATTTGCCATCAACAGGTAATTTCTGCCGATAATCCTCCTTATAGATATCTTCATAGCTACGGCTTGTTAAGCAAAGAGGGGAAATATATAATTGCCTTACGGGCCGGTACGTAATAACTATTTGATATAAGAGGAGTGAACTGTGGATATAACATTGAACGCGGTTGAAGTTCGCGTTGTCGGCTCGCTAATTGAGAAGCAACACGTTACACCGGAATATTACCCTTTAACCCTTAATGCTCTTGTCAATGCTTGTAATCAATTAACGAATCGTGATCCGGTTGTCTCTTATGACGAAACCACTGTGTCACAAACATTGCATAGTCTGCGCAAAAAGCAGCTTATTCGCGCTATTAGCGGCCCCGATATTCGTGTACCAAAATATGAGCAAGCGCTTACTGAACTCTTCCATATTAATATGGCAGAGACAGCCGTGCTTTGTGTGCTGATGCTGCGTGGCCCACAGACAGCAGGTGAACTGCGCAGTCGTACTGGACGCCTATATAACTTTGAAGGGTTAGCTGAAGTTGAGAACACCTTGCAGAGATTGATAACCAGAGAACCCCAACCACTCGTCACCAAACTACCACGTCAACCAGGCACTAAAGAGTCACGTTATGCCCACCTGCTTGCAGGTGATGTTGAGGTCGAAGAGAAAACCATTGTCTTGCCTGTTACGCCAGCTCTAGACAGTGTGTCGGATGATGAGAGGATAGTCAGGCTTGAAGAAGAGGTAGAGACCCTAAAACAGGAGCTCGATGAATTGAAACGACAGTTCCAAATATTTCGCCAGCAGTTCGAGTAAGTGTGTGACAACTTTCCAGAAAAGAATGGGGAAATATGCGATATCTACAATTAATAGTAGCTCTTCTGATCGGTCTGGAAGTTTTGTTCGTAATACCAGCAACAAGTGTTGTGCTAGCACAAAACAGTACAGCAAAAGCGTTTCAACCTACCTTTCCACCAGCCAACTTTACTAAGAACTATGTCGGCAACATTAATAATATCAAAATCCAGATGACGCTTACCGGCCATGGTAAAGAGCTTTCTGGCAGCTACTTCTACGAGAAGTACAAGAAGAACATTCCACTGAAAGGAAGATTGACCGATCAAGGATACTTTCAAATTGAAGAGTATGCTGATAAGGAGTATCCCACAGGAAGTTTTATAGGTGCCTTTGTCAGTAGCGAAGCATTCACAGGTTATTGGCAAAATGGTGCTCCTGCTACTAAACACCTCCCTTTCCAATTGATTGAAGCTGGTAAAGATCCCAATACTGTTTTCTCCGATACTAATAAGCCTAGAACTTTAGAATGTAATGTTCCTAATGACAAAGGCGCGGCTACTTTTTTTATGATTGGCGAGACGATCATTGGTTTTAATTATCAAAATGTTGGTGCCAATAGTCATATATGTGATGTAGATACAAATCGCGCTGAGGAGAACATCATATGGCAAGATGGTCCTGCTACTACCATTACCTTTACTAAAGATTATAGTGGCGATGATGAGTCAGGCAATGTCGTGATCGAAAAAGGCACAGACCGCTACACAATAACATTCAATGGTAGTTTCCGGTATTTTTGCGGTGCGCGTGCTGGTGTCCCCACAAAAGTGTTGATTAGCAAAAGCGCGCAAGGCTGGGTAGGCAAGGCCCAGTATTAAATCTAAATCTAGAGAAGACTGAAAGTAATTTTATCGTTTAAGTAGAAACTGCAATGATTGTTGGGGGTTGTAATCGGCAGCCTCCTTCCCTTTGATGAATATACGCGCTTCTTTATCACCTAGTAATTCCAATTGTTCTCC
>JBFLVQ010001151.1:0-2119 GCA_040758525.1 Acidobacteriota bacterium | reverse complement strand
ATATCTCTTCTAATTGCTCGCTATCTTCAACCGCCACCTGTTCAGCCTTTTTCTTTACAATGGCAGTCGCTAGCTCTGCCATTGTGGGAGCTGCGAAAATTGTGCGCAAAGGTAGTTCTATTTGAAAATGCTCACGTAGCCTGGAAATAGCCTGGGTAGCTAAGAGTGAATGGCCTCCTAAATTGAAGAAATTGTTATTTACACTAATACGCTCAATACCCAATATTTCTGCCAATATTTTAACCAACTCTTTTTCAACAGGAGTATGAGGCTCAACAAAATTGGCCATTATTTCAGTTGGTTGTTCTGGTAATGGAAGAGCCGAGCGATCTATTTTTCCATTTGTTGTTAATGGCAACGAATCTAGCAACAGAAACTCTGATGGAATCATATACTCTGGTAATCTCTTGTTTAAGAAATCGCGTAGTTGTAGAGGCAAGCGTCGAACTAAGATTCCTTGCAAAGGACTATTGGCATAACAGTGCCAGGGTTTACTTTCAACGTTCTCAGCAACAGAGCTATCTATAGCTATCTTTCTCCTATTTGAGATGAATTTTGATTGTCTAGTAAATTTGATATCAAAACAATCATTCATCCCGCTAGCAGACCAACTAATATCAATCGAATAAGGTAATGCCTGGCTTAATGCCCAAATCTCTTCAGGATCTATACCAATCAACTTCTGCTCTTGCCAGGCTTGATATATTTCACCAACTGTCGAAGGTCCATCAATATTTTCCAATAGATGCAATACAAATACTTCTTTAAGCACTCTAGCATTTGGCACATTGGTGATATAGAGAAATTCTGGTTGCTTCTCTTTAAGAAAATGGTGTAGCGCTGAGATTGTGAAACCATGTTTTTGCCAATCTAAGCAAGTATCTTCAACTATAGTCTCTCTCTCTGTACCGACATAAAGAGTCACATCATAGCGAAACTTAGTTAATTCATTCTGATAACAACCACGCTTGAGTTGTATTTGAACCTCACTAATCTTACTCAATCGATGTTTCAATGCCTGGAAAAATTCAGGATCGATTAACAATTCTAGTTCTTCTTTGACTTGTCTATCTACACGCTGCTGTAACTGGTCACGTGCCATAGTAGGTGTAGATTGATATAACTGTATAGAAGCATGAAAAGCTCTCAGCAATGGCAGGCTACGTATATCTCCAATAAAGACAGCACCACCTGGTGCAACTGCATCAACAGCTCTTTCTAATACAGACAAGAGATACTCAATACTGGGAAAGTGCTGAGTTATTGAATTAAGTACAATTGTATCGAATATACCAGTTGTTATGGTAGAAAAATCATCGGCAGGTCGCGGATCTAAACTAACGTGCGATAGATTGGAGTTACTTGCTAATAACTGGTTTTTTACATAATCTAAGGCAGCGGTAGAGATATCTGTAGCATGATAATTAACAGAGTGCGGGGCAATACGGTAAAGTAGCATACCGCTGCCACATCCTATCTCAAAAACATTATTAGGATGTAAACTGAGGATACGCTCAACCGTCGAGTCAAGCCATTCTCTCATCTCGACTGCAGCAATTGGTAGCCCTGTATAGCTGCTGTGCCAACCGGCAATATTAAATGTTGGATCTTGCGCACTAGCTTGGCTGTAAGTCTCATCATAAACCTTTTGCCATTGAAAAACCTGTTCCTGTTCTTGCAAGGGCTCTAGCTCAAGATCAGCATTAGGAACAATGTAAGCAAGCAGACGTTTAGTCTCCTGCTGTTTGCCTACTGCTGTCACTATTGCACTGACAACGCTGGGATGCTGTATTAATGCGGCCTCTATCTCTTCTAATTCAATTCGGTAACCTTGAACTTTGACCTGAAAATCTTCTCTTCCTAAAAACTCTATATTACCGTCAGGAAGATAGCGACCAAGATCTCCTGTGCAATACAGACGTTCTTGCATATCAGGATGGTATATAAAGCGACTGTTAGTCTTTTCTATATCTTTCCAGTAACCCTGCGCCAATCCTACTCCGCCTATGTAGAGTTGCCCAGTTACACCAATTGGACAAGCTGCCAGCATATCATTCATTACATAGAAATGTTGGTTTACCATTGGCTTACCATAAGGTATACTGCGCCAGTTAGGATC
>JBFLVQ010001150.1:0-2120 GCA_040758525.1 Acidobacteriota bacterium | reverse complement strand
GAACATCAGATTTTTTGTTATCGCCTCCAATAGTAATAGTCTATCATTAGGTAATAGGATATAACAGATATCTTAATATCGTAGGGATAAAATTTAACTAAGGAATATGTGCAATATAACCGGAATAGTACTTCAAGTTATTCATCATCCATCAGATGTTGAGCTAACTGCGACTGAGCTAAATTTGCTCAATTCATTGCCCTCAGATGGGGTTATTTCAGCTTTACTAACCATCTTCAATGAAGAGACTGATCCTACCCGTCGCTCTCGTGCTTACTATGCCCTGCTAAACCTACAAGCATTTGATGCGGTTCAGTTTCTTATCACCCTCTTTGATACATCGGATGTTGATTGGAGGTATGCATACTGTTGTGGTCTCGGCGAGTTTCATGATCAGCGCGCAATCGCCAAGCTGTGTGCTGTTCTGCTTAATGATGAAGATTCAAATATACGTTATCAAGCAGCAGAGGCATTAGGAAAAATAGGTGATACGACAGCCATCACAGCCCTGGAACATGCCATTCAACACGACCATGGCGAGAATTTCGAAAGCCTTGCAATTGCCAAAGCGGCTCAGGCCAGCCTACAGCAGATCCACAATCGTATCGCGGCACTACATTCCGCATCTACAACGATCAACCTTGCTGATGATGTGCTAGCCATAGTCAGCAAACATGCAGCACGTCAAGGCATCGATTTAGAAACGCTCGTTAACCAATGGCTACGAGAAAAAGGAGCAGAACTAGAATAACTATTATCCACTGTTGTATCTGTTAGCCCGTCCTATCCAACCTATCCTTACAATTCAGTATTTGAAGCTATTGCATATAAAATATTGGCTATGGGAAACTTTTGAGGACACGTTTATTTAGTTTATCTAAAAACTCACTTTGAAACCGAACTGCACCTGTCGAGGTGAAAATGCCCCTTGATAACGATCGCGTGGCACAATGAAACGTCCACCGTCTTGGGGCGGCAACAAAAAATTGCCTTGCGCATCAGGTGGAAAAGTTCGATCGAAATCTCTGATATTGACACGATTGAAGAGATTGAACACTTCTACAAAACTGTCAATATTAACACGCTCGTTAATATTAATTCTGCGTGAAAAGCGTAGATCGAAATTGGCAAATCCGGGTGTAATACCAACATTACGCCCTAACCCGGTGGGACGATCACCCGCCGGATTATCACCATCCTGATTTAGATCTACACCTGCAAGGAGATTATAAGGCCGCCCAGTAGTCAAATTCAGAATCGCAGAAAGTTGAAAATTTCTTAGCAATGGCTGGTTTGTGTAGTTTAGGTCCCAAATACCAGAAGCAACAAAACGGCTACGTGCATCTTGTAAGCTGAGTCCCCTCTCACTACCTGGATTTAATGGATCGGCAACCCCTTCAAGCACCCTGACGAAATCATTGAAATTATCGATCGCTTTCGAGAAAGTATAGCTAGCCAGC
The DNA here is from genome assembly GCA_040758525.1 of Acidobacteriota bacterium. Taxonomy (GTDB): domain Bacteria; phylum Acidobacteriota; class Blastocatellia; order Chloracidobacteriales; family JADJPF01; genus JBFLVQ01. The sequence continues at coordinate 660 of JBFLVQ010001150.1, read as the reverse complement.
AAACTGAACCTTTTGACAAAACGGCGATTGAACGTGAGTGTGAGTGCATGATAGTAGCTATCAAAAGCCGATTCGAACTCATCGATATTGCCTCGTGTTGGATCAATTCTGCCATTGATAGAGCTCTGTACTGGATCGCCGAGCACAGGTCGTACAACAGGATTAATGTTGCGGTCACCGAAGAGCTTTATACCGCGCACAAAATTGTAATTAAGAGAAACTACTGTGTCACGATCGATCATATAGTCGCAGCCGAAACTTATCTGTTGTGCATAGCTATTGCGCAGATTTAGATCGAAGACTGATTCGGTAGAAAGCTGTGGTTTAAATGATACATCTGCAGGTACGGTTTGAGACTTAGGAAAGCGGCGGTCAGGTCGTGCAAATGGTAGTACTGAAAAGGGGAATGGTATAACAGGAATCTTGAAGCCTCTGCCAATGAATGCGACCACACCACTAGGAGCGCTTAGGCCAGCACTAAAGAAGAGGCCATAAGCCGCACGCAGGTTTAATTGTGGTAACAGGCCAGGCCGATAAACAAAGGCGATGCGTGGGCTAATATTGCCATTGTTATCTGGCACCGTACTCATTCTATTAATATCGTAACGTATGCCCGCTTTAATAAGTAGATTATCACGAACTTTTATATCATTTTGAAAA
>JBFLVQ010001149.1:0-2120 GCA_040758525.1 Acidobacteriota bacterium | reverse complement strand
TACTGTCTGTGGTTGTTGTAGTATCACCATACCAAAACTGAGGGCAATAAGTAGCAGGGCCGCTAGCGTTAAACCGAAAAATGTGAAGACTCCTAGTGTAATCAGTAATCCCAAACCAAATTCGGCAAAAGGCAATAATGTACCAAACAGCCTCACCAATCCAGCCGGTAGCGGTGTATTAGCAAATTGACCTACTAACCTGTTAGCAAAAACCGTTGGCCCTGCCAGCAGTTTTCCTAATCCATAAAACACCAGGATGATCCCCAAACTAAGCCTTAGGAAAAGATAAGAGATGGTTTTGTGACTGTATTTGGCGTAAAAGGAAGTCATTTTACGGTCCTCCCTCGCGCACGGTTTTAGCGTAATCGCGCTATCTGTTTTTATCTAGCAATTACTATGCTGCGTAATATACTGCGCAAGGGAAGACATCTTTTTCTAATAGGGTGTACCAACAATTAATGCTTCTGCAGCACGCCAATCATTAGCACACTCTTTCAGACGCACTCTTGCCAATAGACTGGTATCGCGGACAATTCTACTAATGCCAGTAACAACACTATTGAGGGGATCTTCCGAGCAGAAGACTCTGATCTGCAAACGATCTGCTAGGAACCTATCAATATTGCGGATCAGCGCGCTACCGCCAGTGACAATAATGCCTCGTTGAAAGATATCAGCAAGCGTTTGTGGAGAAACATAGTCGAGCACAGTCAGCACTTCATCAGCAATCAGGTTCATAATATTAGTAAGCCCTGGACGTATCTCATGCGAAGTGATGGTGATGGCATGGGGGACACTATCACATAAGCCTTTGCCTATGATCTCATAGCTCAACTCTTCTTCTAATGTTGTCAGTGAGCCAAGCCTTATCTTAATCTCTTCAGCAGTACGCTCGCTGATCAGCATGCTACGTTCCCGCTTGACATAGGAGATGATCGCTTCATTGATCTCATTGCCAGCCACTGTTAATGTACGTGAGCAGACTATCCCTGAGGAAGCAAGTACGGTAATGTTGGTTGTACCACCGCCTATATCAATCACCATTGCCGCTTGTGGTTCTTGTATAGGAATACCAACACCCCAGCCTACGGCAATACCTTCCTCAACCATATCAACCTGGCGAGCGTGTGCTTTGCGCACCGACTCACGTACAGCGCGTCGCTCAACTGGTGTAGACTGATTTTGAATTGCAATTACGACATGTAGAGGTCGCCAGAAACGACCTCGCACAGCTCGTCCAATCAGCGCACGCAGCATCTTTTCAGTAGCATCGAAGTCAGCAATTGCGCCATCTTTGAGTGGATGCACATGCATTACATTACGGGGTGCACGACCTAACATATCGAGCGCCTCACTACCAACTGCTACTACTTTGCCTGTATGCTTTGCCAACGCGATAATTGTCGGCTCATTCACGATCAGGCCATGTCCCTCTTCGTGAATCAGTGTTGTCACAGTACCTAGATCTATTGCCAACCTTATTGCTAAAGATGATCGAGTGAGAAAACCCATAACCTTGTATCCCGTGGTCGCGATCTCCTAGTAGGTTGAAATCTCAAATATCAACAAGGCTTAATTCGCGACCTAGCGAGTCTCCTATGCCTTCAATTATATTTACAGTAGCGCACAATATTATTAAGCTTGCTACCGATCATTTACCACTTACTATGTTGCCTGTTCACGCAACATAGATGCTCTGTTTGATAGATTGTGAGGAGACAAATTATTCAAGAGGAGAACGGTTCCGGGATGGCTTGTCTAGCAAACCATCCCAGAGTTGGAAGGAGATTTTGATCTGGGTTTTAGCGACCGCCAGCAGTAGACATTGCGATAGGCGCCAGCGACTCTTCAATATGCCGCTGTATCTCCGCGTGACGGTGATGTACGAAAGCATTGACGAGTTGGGGATCATCTGTATCCAACTGCCCGTCAAGCACCTCCTCGGTAACGTCAATGAGGGCTAATTGCATAGTAGGCTGGGGCTGTGCTTGTGATAGCAACACCCCAACTCCAATCAGTTTCCTCTCGCCGGTGTTATACCGACATATGCTATCTTTTGCGCTATCCAGAGCGGATATGGTAAGAAGCGTCATATAGTCTACTCCTGAATCTTGTGGTTT
>JBFLVQ010001148.1:0-2129 GCA_040758525.1 Acidobacteriota bacterium | reverse complement strand
AATTGGAGTGCTAATTTCATCTGTATATACACTAAGAGTAACTTCATTAACCTTAATTACGGTTTCACCTATAGTATAAGAATCTTTTAAGGCTAACCAGACAGTAACAGAGTCTTCTGTTGTATGGCGTAGTATAGGCCCGGCAAGAATTAATGGTAGATCATTAAGCCTATCTTTTAATGGTTTCCAGCCCACATCAACCATATCAATATCCTCTCTAGGAACATGCTGCTGTGATCAATAGATACGACTAGTCTTTGATTACCATAGAAGACAAATTTTTCCTAGCATATATAACAGAAAAAGCGTTTAGAGAAAATTTGCGGTATTTAGTGAGAGCCTATTTTATAGGCATCAATGACACGGGCAGCATTACGTATCCAGGTATAGTTCTCAATAGCATCAAGGCGTGCCTGTCTACCCAACCGCGCACGTTGCTCTGGTTGGCAAGCCAGTTGTAGAATCGCCGATACCAGTGCATTAACATTGCCTGGCTCAATCAATAAACCATTAAAATCATTTTTGATGACATCGGCAATCTGACCCAAGCGACTGGCAATAATTGGCTTTGCCATTGCCATATATTCAAAAAGTTTTGTTGGCGAACCAAAAAATTCACTACCATCCTCCATAGGAACATGCGGCGAGACCAGAACATCACAAGCATCCAAATAGGCCGGCACTAACTTATGGCTAAGCCTACCGGTAAAAGTCACACGATCAGAACATCCTTGTGTCTGTACAAGCTGTTCAACATTCGATTTCAGACTACCTTCACCGATGAGAAGAAAATGGCAGTTGGCTTCACGAGGCAAACGGGCAATTGCTTCTGCTAATACCAATACACCATGCCAAGGACCAAAAGTACCAACAAATCCTACTACCGTCTGATCATTAATACCTAACTTGTTACGTACCTCAATACCACCCCGACCAGGAGAGAAGGTTTCTGGATTAACTCCATTTGGATTAACGTGTATCTTGTTGGCAGCTACACCAGCACGTATTAAATTACGTTTCTCTACATCTGAAACAACAAAAATAAGCTGAGCACCTAATAGATTTAAACGCTCGAAACGTACTAACAACCAAAGCAGACTAACGGCATCCCAGTGTCGGCCAATCCAGACCTCGGAGCCGTTATACTCTAATATCAGCGGAATACCTGTGAAATACGATATTGCCACTCCTGCCCAACTAAATCGACTATAACGTTGATAAAGAAAATCTGGCCGAGTTTTACCCACGATCGGTAATGCACGTACAGTAAAGACTAGGTTATTCCATAACTCAAAGATCATTCTATGAGCATTAAAAAAGGACGTCGGCACAATTATCTCAATTGGTGTCTGCTCTCGTTTGATTCCAGAGATTGCATCATTAGAGAGAAAATTTAACTGTGCGCCCAGTGCTAAAGCACCACCAGTAAAACCAGTGATATGACTGTTAGCACCGCCTGTCTGGGCTCCACTGGTAGGAGTAGTGCGAATAAAGGTTATCTTAGGCGGTTTATCCGTTCTTCTCTTACTAGTGTAAGGGATATTCTGTTTGGTGGCAGCTTCTAGTAGTACTGTAAGCACCCAAGAGACCAACACAACTAGAAATGATCCTAACGCTTCAACAAGTAGTTTGGTTGACTCAACAGTAAGGATCATCCACCAAGGACGCCTGCGTACTTTGCCTTGACAATCTACCAACAGACACTCACGTGCGCCTGCCAATAGACCAAAGATTAACATTGGTGTGCAACGTGTCTGCCATTCCAAACGATCACAGAAGATAATAAAAATATCTCGCTCATTTTTACGTAAACGGCGCAATTGTGCTAATGGAGAACCATCCTTAACGGCAGCTTTGGCGAGCGACTCTATTTCTGAATTTTTGTAATGCGTGCGTATCCATTCCTGGGTTGCTTGTGGATCATTGGAAAGATCTATTAATGTGATTCGCAGCCTACGTTCTGCTATCTGCCCACGATATACTTTGCAATAATAGTAGAAATGCAGTGTAAAGTTGCAGGCCGCGGCGGCGGCCACCATCCAAGCCGCTCCCGCTACCCCATAGATGGGAATTATCAATAGCAGGCTGATTACATTAATACTACCAATAAAGAATGAGATATTGAGTAG
>JBFLVQ010001147.1:0-2158 GCA_040758525.1 Acidobacteriota bacterium | reverse complement strand
AAGGAGGATTTCCTTCTTTATGAGGATGGTAAGAGACAGGAGATCACCCATTTTAGTCAAGATCCCTCTCCTCTCTCAGTAATCCTTCTACTTGATGTTAATAGCCGTATGCTGCCTCTAGTTGAGAAGTTTCGCAACGAAGCATTACAGATCTTAGCACGTTTAGGGCCAGTAGATGAAATAGCATTGATGACATTTGGCGCGCGGGCAGAATTGATCGAGAATTTCACAAAAAATAAGGAGTTGATCAGGAAAGGATTAGATAAAGTATTATATGGCGACCGCGTTAAAGATAGCTTTATTAAAGAAGCAATCTATCAGGCTGCTGTGCAAATGCGCAGATCTTCAAACCCTTCAAATCGCCGTGTAATCATTGTTATTACTAATAATTTTTCCAATGAACCACTAACTAAGCTGGGAGTATTACATTCGAAGGAAGAGACATTAAAACAGCTCTATGAAAATGGCGCCATTGTATGTGGTCTAGTTATTGGCGGACTCGGAGATAAATTGACCAAGGAGTTAGTAGGAAGAAAATATCCGGATCAGATTCTCCTTAGTAAGATCTTTTCTGCTGGCAATGTCAATATTTATGCACAAGAGACGGGTGGCGAAGTACAATCGGCTGATCAGGATGATGCATTACCAAAATTATTAACCATTATCGATAACCTGCGTGTAAGGTATAGCATTGGATATACTCCTGTCGCACTACCTAAAAAGGATGAATTTCTACGTATAGAGGTGAAACTCTTGCCAGAAGTAGCAACACGAGAGGGCGAGATAGCAATTAAAACAAGACGCGGTTATTATGGCTCAGCAGTAAGAGGTTTTGTTGGACAAAATAGATCTGCAGAACCATTATTAGCACAAGAGCATCAACAGGCTTGCCAATACATTGATTTGATGCCGCTGTTTTTCGACTATTTAGAAAAAGCGAAGAGTTTAACGGCAGCAGAAAAGGTCAGACTCTTTCGGGAAGCCTTTCTTACTCAATACCTAGATCTTTTTAGCGCAGATACACTCAAGCTTAATCAGACAGATCAAATCGATCAATCATTAGCAGATCTCTTAATAAAATATTCTGTTAGAATTGAGCCTTTTGCTAATAAGCTTGAACAACTTCACCGATCGATATCGAATGAGCTTCCTCGCCGTCAACAAGATTTCTTCGATAAAGTTCAATACTTTAATGGAGAATTTGATATCTATTTAATGCCATCGCTGGGCAGATTTGAAGTGCGGGCTGATACGATCAAAGGGCGTAATGCACTACTTTTTGGTATTGATACCATTGCCTTAACACGTGCTAATAACCATTTTTGGTTATTTTTCCATTATGAACTATTCCGCTACTTGCACAGCCAGATGAGCAGAAATAGAGATCAACAGGATATTAAAGAACCGCTTTATGAATTATTGTGGAGAGAAGGTTTGGCTATCTATTACAGCAGGAAGTTAAATCCTGGTAGTGATCTAGAAGAGTTACTCTTGTCAGAGCGGTCAGAGAGGAGAGGCACAGCCTCTCTACCAGGTTTAGCGCGTAAAATGCGCGCAGATCTAGCCAGTGTGAATGCTGATTCTTTTCAAGATTACATAGCAGAAAACTTGCCTGAGGCAGGAATCATTGACTGCCACTATATAGCATTTCTTCTTGCTGAGCGTCTTGCTGATGGTTACACTATCACCGCTTTGCAAAAACTGAGTGGTGAAGATCTTAATAGAGTGTTGGAAATACTGCTGAGAAAGATTGAAAGAGGAGAGATCAAATAATAGATAACCCAACACTACCTGTTGATAAATAAAACTTCTAATAGAATATAGAAACGTATAGTTGCATGGCGTATATAATACCGGAGACACTTCACAATCTGCCAAATGTCACTCCTGGTGAAGCCAGTCTCTTCCGGCTTTTTCAGCAAAAGCTTGATGATAGAACTTACGTATGGTTTAACATACCGATTCGTCGTCGCCATGCCGATTTTATCATCCTCAATCCCCAGTTAGGATTACTCACAATCGAGGTGAAAGATTGGCAGCTTTCTCAAATGAGAGTTGTTAGCCCAACACATATTATCTTAAAGACAGGACAGGGAGAAAGAAAAGTAGCACACCCTTTGCGTCAAGCCCGTGATTATGCTCTACAGATAGCAGATAT
>JBFLVQ010001146.1:0-2159 GCA_040758525.1 Acidobacteriota bacterium | reverse complement strand
GAGCCTATTTGCGGGCATTTTCAACCTTTGTTTCTTACAACTATAGGCATAGGATAAAGATCAAGTTACTCTATAACTTTAATAATTCCCTTGGCTCACTCTAATCTGAAAATTATCTTCTCGTAATAAAAGTCTGTATATATGGGTAAGATTGAACGACAGCCTTCTCTAAGGTTTTCAACGTTAATTGAGCTTTTGCGTCTACAGGCACAGCAACAGCCAGAGAAGTGTATCTACACATTCTTAGAGAATGGAGTAGAAAGAGAGACGTTAACTTTCTCTGAGTTAGATACTAGCGCACGGGCAATTGCTGCTCTACTACAGCAATATCGATCTAGTGAAGAGCGGGCTCTATTACTGTTTCCGCCGGGACTTGAGTTTATCAAAGCGTTCTTTGGTTGTTTATATAGTGGAGTGATTGCTGTGCCAGCCTATCCTCCTGAACCTGCCCGGCTCAGCCGCACATTGTCTCGCTTGTTGACGATTGTAAAAGACGCACAGCCAACATTCGCACTCACTACTTCTGCCATCCTCTCTATTGCTCAATACTTTTTTGATCAAGAGAGTGACTTCCAACAGATACGTTGGATAGCTACCGATACTATTGATAGTATTTGCGCTCAACAGTGGCAGGAGAGAAAGATTAAGAATACGGATCTCGCCTTCTTACAATACACTTCTGGAGCTACCAGCACACCTAAAGGTGTTATTGTGAGCCACGCCAACATTATGCACAATGAAAGGCTTATTCAACAGGCTTTTGGACATACAGAGGAGTCAATAGGTGTTGGGTGGTTGCCGCTATATCACGATATGGGTCTAATCGGAAATGTGATTCAGCCCCTTTATGCCGGTTTTCCCGTCTACTTAATGTCCCCGATCGATTTTCTTAAGAATCCTTTTCTCTGGCTAAACGCTATCTCTCATTATCGTGCGACAAGTAGCGGTGGGCCTAATTTCGCTTATGATCTATGTGTACGAAAAATCACAGCAGAAAAGCGTGCTCTACTAGATTTGAATAGCTGGGTATTAGCTTTTAATGGTGCTGAACCAGTGCGCGCTGCTACGCTTGAAAGGTTCACGACCACCTTTAAGTCTTGCGGATTTCGTCGTGAAGCTTTCTACCCCTGCTATGGTCTCGCGGAGTCAACCCTATTTGTTGCTGGTGGTTCAAAGGGTACATCGGCAAAAGTTTTGGCTGTAAATAGCGATGCGCTGTCATATGGTAAGGCAGTGCTGGAAAGAGAAACAGAAGAGAAAACACAGCCATTAGTCAGTTGCGGCCACGTTGCAGAAGAATTGGAAATAGTTATTGCCAATTCCGAGACAGCATTACCAGTACCTACAGGTGATATAGGAGAGATATGGGTAGCTGGTGAGAGCATAGCTCAAGGTTATTGGCAGCAGTTAGAGCATACCACACAGGTTTTCCAGGCAAGTCTAGCTAATAACAATAACGGTCCTTATTTGCGCACTGGCGATTTAGGTTTCTTCTATAATGGCGAGCTTTATGTTACAGGTCGAATAAAAGATTTAATTATTATTCGTGGTCGTAATTACTATCCTCAAGATATTGAATTGACTGTTGAACAGAGTTATCCCAACTTACGACAAGGATGTAGTGCCGCATTTTCAATTGATGTCGATAGTGAGGAAAGGCTTGCAGTTGCTGTTGAGCTTGATAAAAATCGACAGGATAATTTTGCCGCTATAGTTGAGGCAATACGTGGCTCAGTATCAGCGACTCATCAAGTACAAGTTTATGCGGTGTTGCTGCTCAAAGCCGGAACTATACCAAAAACCTCAAGTGGAAAGATTCAACGTTATGCTTGCCGAAAAGAGTTTCTCAATAATAGTCTCGATACAGTTTTTTGTGATCTGTTGACCGCATCAAGAGATCTTATCCAAGAAGACCAACCACAGGAACCACTACTGAATAGAGAATTATTAAAAGCACTACCGCAGCCGCTACGTATTGCTCAGTTGCAGAGTTATCTACTAGAACAGATCGCGAGATTGCTTAAAACTGATGTGGCTACTCTCAATATAGAACAGTCTTTGATTGGCTTGGGATTTGATTCCTTAATGGTCGTTGAACTGAAGAACTGTTTAGAGGCAACGCTGGCAATCTCTATAAAGACGGAAAGCCTCTTTGAAGA
>JBFLVQ010001145.1:0-2162 GCA_040758525.1 Acidobacteriota bacterium | reverse complement strand
CTCAATAATGTTATGCCACTCCTTCTCAAGTTCTTTCAGACTCTTATCAAAAATCTTTGGAATATGTGAAGCACCCTTTTTCCACATTTCTTTCACTTTGTTCATTCCGTACTCTTCGCAAAGAAATTTTACAAAACTTCCAGACTCTGGATAGGTGATAAGAGTAGGATATTTGCGAAAATCTTTGACTATTTTTTCCAACGGGATCAATTCACCTTTAAGTAACAAATGCTTGCTTAGTTCATGCAGTTTATAACCATGCCAATTGTCATCCGAGTATACAGCTAACCCCTCGTTAATCCAAATCTCTGCCTTTCCCCATGAATTTACTGCCAGCACATGGCAGAATTCATGAGAGCCAGATGCATTAATGTTATTACCGAATACATAGAAAATCGTGTTAATTTCTGGGTTAGCCGATCCGTTTACCTCTCTTCCAACAAGTGCTTTCATTCTCGAACGGGAATCTACAATAAAAACATTGACTTGGTGCCGATAAGTCTGTTCTCCAAGAAGTTGTAGTACCCTCGCAAAAGATTGCTCTGCATTCTTTTTAAGTTCATTGATCCGTTGTTCAGCAGGAGTATTTGGCTCAAAGTAGAGTTTGAGATTGTTTGTGCTGTCCGTATTCCAAGTAAACCCCTTACGGTTTATATAATCCTTGACCTTTGGCCTAAAAAACCCCGCGTTTCCGTTATTTAATGTGACAAACAGGAAAGCATAAGCAATAAATAAAAGGCATATGGTATTTCTTATTTGGCGTATCAAGCTCAGACCGATCGAAGGTGTCAAGCTACCAGTTGAAAGCCTCGCTTTATCGGTTCGGCCACAACACTGTGTTAGGCGCATTATGTAGAATAAGTACTTGAAATGCATATAGCTGCTAAGATAATACATTCCATTGCTTGGCATACTTTAAAATGGAATTTCCAAGAAAATGATTTTCCCCAAGCCATTTATCATCAAAAAAAATCCATTGATGATACAAATCTCTGCTATCCAAAATATCAGTATGTAAAGAAAGCTGCGCAATGTGTTCATCGACTTGAATCATTGATTTATTAAGATCATGGTCACAATAGGATAGTATACTTGTATTTAGAACAGACCGAGAACTTAAAAAGCAAAACTGAGTTGAGCGACTTCTTCCAACTTGGCAGAAGGTTTGGCCTCAAACCATTCTGGAGCGTCGTCGGGCAAATAGAAGACTGTTCCATGTGTCGGAGTCCAGACTTTCCATAGCAGCATCTCGCTGCCGCAATGATCACATTTAATTGGATCACGCCCGAACTTGGCTTTGATTTTTGCCCGCCAACCCAACTTCTCCATTATAGTCTCAGCGAAGCAAAAGGCTAGCTGTATTGTTGCTCCAATGGCTTTCCAAACTGCCTGTAAACCGAAGTAGCGCACTCTTTGAAACCCTTTTGGTAGTATATGTTGCACTAATCGCCTGATAAACTCAACTGCGGATACTCTGGCTGACTCTTGCTTCTTGCTCCTATGGTCTTGCCAGTAATACTCAACTTCTTGCCCATCATATTCAATAATTCGTCTCACTGCCATTGGCGGGCTAACCACATATTTTATAAGATAGTTGGCCAACCCTTGCCAGTCTTAACTGGTTTCGTTTCCCAATAAGCAACTATACCCTTGCTATACCTGAGCTTAAGCTCTTCCATTAAGCCTTTATTTCTGCTGTGTCCACCTGCTTTTTTATCACTGCGAATAAGCTTCTCTGCCATTACTTATGAAAGTAATCAAATGATATCCAATTGACTTCTACCCAGTTGTCCACCTCATCTATTCCGCCGCTTGTTACCATCATATGGATGTGTGGGTTATAATTATTTGCTCAACCAGATGTTTGTATTACTGCTATCACTCCTATTTTCAATTGCTTACCTGCTGCCCTACCCAATACTGCTTCCAGCCTCTCCACTGCCGCTTTTACTATATCACTCAACAATTGTGGTGATTGCTCGAAGTAGATGCGTAACTGCTGCGGCACAGTGAATATTACATGACGGTAATTGATTGGAAATAAAAGCCTTTCCATTTCTCTTACTCAATCTAAGGTGTGAGATGCCCCGCATCTTATGCAGAAGCCGCTCTTTCAACTGAATGCTACTACCTTTTTCTGGCTGCAACATGGGCAGATAAAC
>JBFLVQ010001144.1:0-2179 GCA_040758525.1 Acidobacteriota bacterium | reverse complement strand
CTGATATATCTACAATTTAATAGAAATTTAGGAGACTTTTGTATCCACTCGTATCCTGCTTGACGATAACATTGTTTCCATCTTAAGACAGTGGTGTTTACATGATTATCACCATAGTTGTAATTATTTTCAATTGGTACCATGATACTAACTCTTAAGTAAGATCTAAATTATTAAAGCGATAAAAATCTCAACAAACTATACACAAAGAAATCTAGCAAAAGAGGGTTTAGCAAGCATTGGGGAATACCACAGGAGTATTAGGGGCAGTAGGATCAGTTAAGCCAAGGGGCGAAGAAGGCATTATTAAGCGCATCAGCAAATTCAAGCGCGGTAGGGAAGCGCTTATCCCGCTCTTTAGACATTGCCCGTAGCACAATACTCTCCACTTCAGCAGGGATTTCTGGGCAGAAGGTACGTGGTGATGGAGCTGTCTCCTTAATATGTTTTAACATTAATTTAGTAGGAGTCTCAGCATTGAAAGGGAGGCGACCGCTAAGCATTTCAAACAGCAGCACGCCCAAGCTATAGACATCAGCACGACCATCCAAGGTTTCACCTAGACAGTGTTCAGGCGCCATATAGGCTGGTGTGCCAAAGACAATACCAGGTGCAGTAATAACAGAGCTCTCGGCAGTGAGCAGACGTTTAGCGATACCAAAATCGATCAACTTGATCACTTCAGTATCATCATCCATACGATGTAGCACCACATTTGAAGGTTTAAGATCACGATGCACAATACCACGTGTATGGGCGACATTGAGAGCCGAGCAGATAGGTGTAATAATCTGTATGGCGCGCCGCACAGGTAAACGACCAATCTTCTGAAGCTCGCCAAAGAGGGTAAGGCCGCGCAACAATTCTGTTACCATAAATGGTAAGCCTTCATCAGTAAAATCAAAATCATAAATTGTGATTACATTGGGGTGTTTAATAGAGGCAGTAGTCGCGGCTTCAAGATGGAAACGTTTGGTCTTGATAGGATCGGTGGCCAATTCAGCATAGAGCATCTTCAGCGCAACACGATCGCCTACTAATGTACGTTCACACAGATAGACATTGGAGGCGCCTCCTTCTCCAATCAAACCAAGGATCTTATATTTGCTTTTGATCGTCTTACCAGCAAGATCAGAGGTCTTACTAATCTCACCATAACCAAAAGTGCGCTCAGGCATAGCATCACAATAGGTTTCATCGACATCATCAAGACTGGTAATTTTAGAGAGTGGCAAGGTCTCATTTGGGAAAGAGAAGGCAATGGGCTGGGCTGGTACCGATGACTCTTCCTTTACCAAACTAGTCTTGCTCTCATCTTGCGCCGCGGCGCTCTCTTTCTCAGTCATATCACCGTTAACGAGTAAAGCTTACGCAGGCAAGCTTTCAAGAGTAGATTTTTTGTTGTATGTACAACAGTATCGCTTTTTTAGCTCAACAACGCAAGTAGAGAATTTAAATTATCCGAAAACTAGAGCGGGGCAAGAAGGGAGGTTATAAAGATATATAAAGATATTGGCGACGCCCATTGCCAGCAGTATAACTACTGGCGTGGCGTCGCCCAAAAATATTAGTGTCGCCCAGTTTAGCTAACAAAAGCAGCAGGAACTGGATCCTCGCCCAGTGCGGAGCGAAGAACAGCAGTGTGCTGTGCTTCATCAGCCATAATGGAGAGAGCAGCCTTGACGACATCTTTGCTAGCAAGGCCCGGAATGGCACCCAGATAAGCACTGGTCGCCTGAGCTTCGAGTTTTGCTGCTAATTGGATGATGTCTCTCTCAGCGGCAAGCTGATTTACACCAACAGACTTTGCGATTGCGACGGGATCATATTTGGCTTGTGCGTCAACTGGTTTGCCACCGAACTTCTTGACGGTGCTGGCCAATGCATCGCGGTGTTGTTTGTGGTGATCCTGGAACTTGACTGCTACTTTTAGTACGCCATCAGAGAGCAGTTTGGTCTCGGCGCCTGCTTGGTAGGCGGCGATCGCTTGATGCTCAAGGCCCAGCGCCACATTCATGATTTTCACATCATTCTCTTTGTCGCCAGCTAGTACGATTGACGGACCAGTAAGCAACATTGAACTGGAAACACCTGCCATCGCGGCCAATTTCAAAAAGCTCCGACGGGTTTGACTATCAAGGGATTCAAAGAAACTCTTTCTGTCAGCAGACATTATTCC
>JBFLVQ010001143.1:0-2180 GCA_040758525.1 Acidobacteriota bacterium | reverse complement strand
GTAATGTAGGAAGTTTAACCCGTACATTAGCAGAAGCGCTGGCGCGGGAATTGGCAGTGCTACGCAAGCAATTAGAATTGGTCTATAGATCTGGTTTTGTAGATACAGCCGAAGGATCGGCTTTAGATAAAGTGGTAGCGCTACTAGCTGTAACACGCAAGAGTCGTGAATTTGCTGCTGGCAGTGTACGATTTTTCCGTGATACTCCTGCTCCTGCTGATATCTTTATTCCACAAGGAACTCGTGTATCAACCGCGCTGAATCCACCGGTCAGTTTTGTTACTATCACAGATAAGACCTTACGACGTGGTCAACTATCGGTAATGGTAGATGTGCGGGCAGAGACCAAAGGCAGCGCTGGAGTAGTAGCAGAAAAGAGTATTACTGTGCTTAACCAGACCATTCTTGGTATTTCTGGAGTGATTAATGATGCACCAACACTCTTTGGCAATACTGCAGAGTCTGATATAGAGCTACGTGCCCGAGCCAAAAAGGTGATTGAGCGAATTGGCAAAGCCACTCCACGCGCCATTATTAGCGCGCTCACAGGAATTGCTGGTCTTAAAGAGAATGATATAAAAGTGGTAGAAGAGCTACAACTGCGACCTGGTGTAGTGAAAGTCTATATAGCTAGACAATTGGATGCTGAGCTAGCTGGACAGGTTCAAGAAGCAATACTTAATACTCGTGCTGCCGGTATTAGAATAGAAGACAATCTAGCTATTGCCTTACAACCTGCTCCACAAGATAACCTACCTATGGGTGATGCACGTGATGAAGGCAGTATTGATGAAGAACCACCCGAAGAAGAGTTTCAGCTTCCACTAAATTGTGAAGTGATGGTATTCCCAGAAAATCCGCGTCTTACAGCAGCAGAAAAAGATACTATGGAGAAGGCCATTAGGGAGTCGATTATTGCTTATGTAAATGACTCTACTATTGGCGGAGTGCTAGTCTATAACCGAATGGTTGCTAATATTATGGCCATTGGCGGGGTGCTAGATATTGTTCTACAGATAGAAGTAAAGGGAGTGGGAAGTGGTAAAAGAAATGTAGATGTACCAGAAGGCCGACGTGCTGTGATTGAGGATGCAGAAAAAGATATCTTAATAAACTTTGCCGGCGCACCGATCAATTTTGATTTTTACTTACAGGTGACTGCTAAAAATGGCAACACGCTAACAACAATTCAGAAAGAGATAAAAGATAAGTTAGTAGAATTCTTTGCCACTAATCCACAGGTGATTAAGGCTGCCGACTTGATCAGTAAACTTGCTGTTAGTGAACTTTATATACTTAATATTGCAGATTTAAGCTGGACGGCAGAATATGAGCAAGCCGGTCTGTTTGTACGTGAACAGGGTGGTGAGCAAGCGGAGACTGCCATTCCGGTAGGTGACAGAGTAGTGTTAAGAGATGTGAAGGTTGTATTGAAGACAGAGTAGCAGGAGCTTATGGTACAAGATTTTCTTAATGGTAGAGCTGCCAAATTTGCTGCACATTTCCCCTCTTTTATGAGGGCGGATCAGACGGGTAAGACCTTAGCAGAGATCTTTAGTGCATTAGGCGCAGACCTTGATGAAGCAGAACGTCTACTAACTGGTGTACAACGTTCACATCGCCTCTCAATGGTTGAAGAAGAGAGAGATCTATTTAAGCTTGCAGCTTTACTAGGATTACAACCAGCAGACTTTCTTCTCCCAAGAAAGTTTTATGAAAAAAGACTACTAAACAGTAATAACGAAGACGGTAGTATTCAAGAGAGAGAAGAGAAGGCTTATAACGACTATTTGAAACAACTGAAAGATGCTGTTACTAGAATTGTACAGGTAATGCTAGATGGATGCGGCACCATCTGGGCCTTATTAGAAGGAACGGCTATTGTGCTGAATGCTACTACCATTATAGAAACAGGTAAACAACGTATAGAACATCTAGATAAAGATCTGCCACAAGGTGGATTTATCCATAGGATAGCGGTGGAATATACCATTGTTGAGAATGATAAGCCTACACATAAGCAAGGTTATATCTATTTAGTAGAGAATCCTGTTATTGAGAAATCTACTGAGGATAAAGAGCGTCGGCAATACGAATGGTTTCGTGTTAAGCGTGGAGGGTTCTTTGCTGGTCCTCTGGTAATACAGATTACAGGTGTTGCCGATCGTTCGGTGTTACCT
>JBFLVQ010001142.1:0-2183 GCA_040758525.1 Acidobacteriota bacterium | reverse complement strand
AGCACAGAGAGAGTAGCGAATATGGTTGGGCAGTGTGGCTCAATCGTAATTTTGCTATCTACTTTGGTGTCGCGTTATTGTTCTCGATAGGTTATGTTATTATTGCCTGGCTTACTACGGAATTCCCATCTTTGCAGGGCGAGGCAGGTGAGCCGGTATTTGCGCCATTAGCATTTAGTTTATGGTGGGGAATTGCCTTGCACCATTACTATCTTGATCAAAAGATCTGGAGAGTAAGCAAGAAGAGAGATCTGCAAGAGCGGTTTGGTTTAACAGTATGAGAGCGCATTTGCGTCTATTAGGCATAATACCTTTGCTGCTATTCTTTGCACACCTACTTTATCATTACTATCAGGGTAGCCCTGAGAATATGCTATGGATCTGCCATCTAGCAAATCTCTTGTTCGGTTTTGGATTGCTCTTTAATAATGCCACACTAGTGCGTACCTCCACTATCTGGATTATCGTAGGGTTTCCTCTCTGGATAATGGATATGGTTGTGACCGGCGAATTTGCGGTTACTTCTCTGCTTTCACACACAGGTGGGCTGATTATTGGTCTGGTAGCACTAGCTAGAATACGTACAGTGCGCCATAGTTGGGTCTATGCATTTATTGGAGGATTGATTGCACAACAATTGACTCGGATTATCACTCCTCGAGAACTAAATGTGAATATTGCGCATAAAATCTACAATGGTTGGGAAGGGATCTTTGTCTACTATTGGCAATATTGGATCTTTATTAGCATAATGGCAGCGTTCTGGTTATGGTTGACTGGTGCCCTGCTAGCAAGACTGTTTCCACCAGAGAAAGCTTTACACAAAAAGGAGGACTATGCTAAACGCGACCGTACCAGCCCGCAAACTGCATGACACTACTAGTCTCTGTACTGTTTGTAAACAAGGTATAGCTGCTGAACTCTGGGAAGAGCAGGGCAAGATCCTAATGCACAAAGCTTGTCCACAACATGGTGAGAGTAGCGTATTGATCGCTTCAGATGCTGATTGGTACCACTCAGCTATGTCTTATCCAGCCGCATTAGTACCGCCTGCCGTAGTAAAAAAAGAGGTGACTACTGGTTGTCCTTATGATTGTGGAGCATGTACAAGCCATGAGCAGAAGGTCTATTTGCCAGTTATTCCAATTACCAGTGCTTGCAATCTAGACTGTCCTATCTGTTACACAATTAATAAGAACGAAAATGCTTTTCATATTTCGCTTGATGAGTTTGGTCGTATCTTGGATGTAATTCGAGAGAATGATCCTGCTATGAAGATCATCAATCTGACCGGTGGTGAACCGACGATGCATCCACAGCTAACTGAGATCATACGTATGTGCCATTTAGCAGGAATACATCGTGTCACGATCAGCACACATGGTCTTACTTTTATCAAAGATGAAGCAATGCTTGCCGAACTGGCAGAACTACGGGCACGGATTGTACTCTCTTTCAACTCATTCAACCAAGAGATCAATGACAAGATGCTGGGAGCACGATTGCTACACAGCAAACTTAAGGTACTTGAACAGTTGGAAAAGTATGATGTTGATACTACTCTGATTCCAGTATTGGCAATGGGATATAATGATGGTGAGATCGGTGATCTAATCAAATTAATGTTAGAACATGACTTTATACGTAGCTTGGAGATCCATACAATGACTTTCACCGGTCAGGGTGGGAGAGGGTTTGATGATACTGCACGTATGACTACCCCAGATGTGCTTAGTCGTATACAAGAGGTTACTAAAGGAAAGCTTAAGATGAGCGACTTTTTACCTTCACCTTGTGCACATCCTCTCTGTTATCAAACCTGTTATCTATTACAGACTGATGATGATTATATTCCCTTTACACGCTTTATGTCACAACAACAGATACGTCACTTATTGACTGACAATCTTTATATGGAGCCAGGCGAGAAGATGGAGAATTTACTGCAGGATGTGATCAATGAGCTATGGTCACAAGAGATACCAGATGATACTGCAGAAGCAGTGCTACGTCGTCTCAAAGGTCTTCTTAAACAACTTTTTCCACCTCATCCAATCCCTTATCACGAACAACAAGTGATTGCTGAGCGTGCTGCCAAGACAATTTATATACATTCGCATATGGATGAGGAGAATTTTGATACAGATCGTATACGACAATGCTGTGTTGGTGTTCCTGCTGCA
>JBFLVQ010001141.1:0-2184 GCA_040758525.1 Acidobacteriota bacterium | reverse complement strand
CCAGCATCATTGTTTAGCATGACTGCAGAGCCAACTGGAGCACCATGGAGTGAGCAAGGACTACGACGACATTTAATCAGTATTAACTGTGTAGTAGTAATGGGAAAATTAAATGCAAAATTTGTCTACAGTGAAAATATTCATAAGCAGGAGAGCATAGAGAAACTAGCAAATGGATTTATAGAGGCATTAGTGGGAATAATCACACACTGTTGTTCGGTTGATGCAGGTGGTTATACACCTTCAGATTTTCCAATATCCGGGCTCGATCAGGAAAAGTTGGATCAATTAGTAGGTAAAGATAGAAATATAGAAGATATCTACCCACTCTCTCCAATGCAGCAAGGTCTGTTCTTTCATAGTCTATATTCTCCTGGAACAGGGATCTACTTTGAACAGTTCAATTGCCGATTGGCTGGTAGGTTTAATATTGATGCTTTCAAAAGAGCCTGGCAAGAGATTGTTAATCGACATACCGTTTTTCGCACTTCAATAGCCTGGCAAGGATTGGATGAACCGTTGCAGATTGTCTATAAGCGTATAGCACTGCAGTGGCAAGAAGAGGATTGGCGTGCACTTACGACAAATGCACAGCAGCAAGCGTTGGCAATCTTTCTTAATGTTGAGCAACAATGCGGATTCGATTTAAGTAAAGCACCATTGATGAGATTCAGTTTGTTAAGAGTTGGTGATGATTCCTATAAGTTTGTCTGGAGTCACCATCATTTATTAATGGATGGCTGGTGTACATCGCTGTTACTTAAAGAGGTGTTCGCTTTTTATAACGCATACAGTTGTGGTGAACAGTTACAATTGGAACAGAGCCTGCCATATAGAGATTATATAGTGTGGTTGAAAACACAAGATTTAAGCAAAGCTGAACAATACTGGCGAGCCACACTAGATGGTTTTACTACGCCTACACCATTGTTAGTAGAAACGCTTGTTCAATCCTCAAATACCGAAGGTGAAGACGATAAAGTTGAAGAGCTATATCTATCAGTAGAATTAACGGAAGAGTTACAAACGCTAACACGTAAGTGTCAGCTTACCCTCAATACATTAGTACAAGGGGTATGGGCATTAATATTGAGCCGATACAGTGGGCAAACAGATATTCTGTTTGGAGTAACAGTTTCTGGGCGTCCGGCAGAACTACCTGGTGTTGAGACTAGAGTGGGACTGTTTATCAACACGCTACCATTACGCATACAAGTATCAGAAACAGAGCAAGTAGTTAGTTGGCTCAAACAATTACAAGAGCAGCAAGTAGAGATGCGTCAATATGAATATACTCCATTAATACAGATCCAGAATTGGAGTCAACTGCCTAAAGGGCAATCATTGTTTGAAAGTATCTTTATCTTTGAAAATTATCCGATAGATAACTCCCTCTCGCCAGCAGACGCTGACTTACAAATTAGTGACCTTAATATGAGTCAGAAGACGAATTATCCGATCACTATTGGTGTAATGCCAGGATCACAACTGCTTTTGAAAACCTCTTACAATGGTCGTCGGTTTGAGACTGCAATGATTAGTCGCATGCTCAACCATATACATATTCTACTTAAAGGAATAGTTGCCAACCCACAACAATGTATATCACAACTACCATTACTCTCTGAACAGGAAGAAGAACAGTTACTAGTCTATTGGAACCATACTAGTGCTAACTACTGTATAGATAGCTGTGTTCATAAACTCTTTGAACAAAGAGCAGAACGATCTGGGCAATCAGTAGCTCTGGTATTTGCTGGTACTGATAAGGAGAACGTGATTACCTATCAGGAATTAAACCAGCGAGCCAATCAGATGGCACACTACCTGCGCAGAATGGGAGTAACAACAGAGGTGATAGTAGGCATCTGTATGGAACGCTCACTTGATATGGTAGTAGTAATACTAGCAGTGCTCAAAGCTGGAGCAGCATACTTGCCCCTTGACCCAGAATATCCACTAGAGCGACTCGCTTATATGCTTGATGATAGTCAGGCAGTAGTGCTGCTAACACAAACAAGATTAATGGAGAGATTGCCAGCACATTGGGGACATACTGTCTGTATCGATAGAGAATGGGAAGAGATTGCCAGTGAGAGAGTAGAAAATCCTATCAATATAGCCAGCGCAGATAGTCTGGCATACCTAATTTATACATCAGGAACAACAGGAAGACCTAAAGGA
>JBFLVQ010001140.1:0-2189 GCA_040758525.1 Acidobacteriota bacterium | reverse complement strand
ATGGCAAAGACGCATTTACAGCATCTGGCTACAGCCGCGGCGATCAATTTTGAGCGACTGGGTGATTGGTTTTCAGGTTACATCCGGGAAAAAAGACAGCCTTCAGTTTTCGCCCGTATTATGCAGCTGTTGCTCACTTTATGAATTCGCCAACAGAGTCTAACCTGCCTAAAAATTACCAACGGCCAGTTGAGTGAGAGTTCTGAAGTTTGTCATTGAAGTGGGACAAGGGCTTGTAAAATATAAGCGAAACAGCTATAATATCGCCTGTCAAATTCTGATTCCTAACAAAAAAATTAATAGCGGAGGTTGATATGGGCAGACCAGTCGTTCATTGGGAGCTTTGGTCGAAAGATCCAGAAAAGCTCTCTCAATTCTATTCTCAGATCTTTGATTGGCAAATTCAAAATATGCCAGAGCTTAATTATCATCTCGTCACTACTGGAAGTGCAGGTGGTATCAATGGTGGAATAATGAAGCCTCAGGAGGGCCCGTGGCCAGGGAATATGGCATTCTATATTGATGTGGATGACCTTGCCGTTTATCGGCAGAAGATTATAGATATGGGCGGAAAGATAATTGTTGAGGAGATGCCGATTCCCAATGTTGGTAGTTTATGTTTATTTGAAGATCCTGATGGCAGGGTACTTGGTCTGTGGAAACAGTTAGATAAAAGCCAATCTGAATAAAAGTGGATTTCGCGATTAATGCTCTTTACTCTGATAAGAGTTGATAATGGTATATGCTCACTGTTACAAGCTGTTTGATAGATAATGCCAACCAATGAAAAGTGTAAGGAGAAGGTTTATAGACAAAGGGGTTGATTGGCAGGAAAAAGTTCTATGGAATGGATCTATGCCTAACAATATGCTGCGCTTGACTAGGGGCATAGGGCGAGCTGGCTGGGCTGCTACTCAGTAATGGTGGTCTCTGTGCAGCTTGGCTTGTTTGTAGACCTTATTGTTGAGATTGTTGATGGAATTTAGCCAATATTTCAGCCTTAGAAGGGCGTCCAGGTCTACGCTTAGGTTTTTCCTCGATTGGTTTATTAGGGCGTCCTTGTCTACGCAATGCTACAATACTCACAGCCAATGGTAATCCAAGATCAATTTTCTAGATTCATGTAATATGCTCGCGAACAAGTATATACTTCTAGTTTAGCTCAACATGGCTATTCATGAGATCTAGAAACCATATATGTTAAGCAACTAAACTATAGACTTGACTCAAATGTTCTACTAGAGGTGAGCAATATAAAGTATGATCACTTTTTTGCAACGGATCTTTGGTTATGACAAAACTTCTGATAAAAGTAGCGGGGCACTTTCGCCACAGTTAATATATCCGGCTGAGTTTGCTTCAGAAAATCCTCCTGACTGGATAATTGAATTTGAAGGAGACCTTCTGCCTCGTGGTGGCCACTATAGCACACGCATAAAGTTGTGGGGTGGAGAAAGAGGTGAGGCAATCGTAGTAGTGCCTGGGAGTTCGGATGGAACAAAGATCAAACTCAATACAAGCCTTCATGCTCAGGAAATCGATCTTCTCAATGATATCTTCGCAACGAACGCTCCATCCTCTCTCGTGAGTGTTGAAAGTGGAGGAGTAGATGGGATGCCGATTCGAGTGGCGCTATATCGCCGAGAGCCAGCCTTACAGATTGAAGCGACCTGCAATCTATTTGAATGGATGTGTATAGATGCTAGCCCCCCACTTGTAGCTAAGATTGGGAAGGCCATGTGGGATATTGCCTTGCGAACAGATACTCAGTATCGGGTTAAAGAGAGTGTGGAATAGACGGAGTATTTTATGAAATAGTAGGCTTACCTTTAGAAGTGCTGCTGGCAATTTTGTTAAGCTTCTTGAGTGTAGCCAGTATTTGAGTATTCAACTGATTGGTTTGAGCGAGTTGCGAGATCACTTGCAGAGTTTTAGCAAAAGAATCAGCCGGCCTTTTCACAGCATTGTATATGTGGAGATAAACAGAAAAAATCACTCTCACAACGGACACACCGTTGTAAGAAATGCGGATTTTTTGCACCAAGAGATGAACTATCTGCTTATCTAAGTAGGTAGAAAAAAGTTCTTTGACAATGAGTCAAGATGTAAGCCAGAAGCTGCCCGATAATACACCAGCTTTTGTTAGTCGCTCACGGCGGCTCAATGCGTACATATAATCACAGGCAGTC
>JBFLVQ010001139.1:0-2190 GCA_040758525.1 Acidobacteriota bacterium | reverse complement strand
TTACACCGGCTAGCCAATCGACCACAGGAGGCAAATTAGTTTTTCGTTTTAAGATCAAAAATCGTGCTGCTACTGGAACACAACAGCTCAACTTTATCGGTAGAGATGATGCTGGCCGCTTGCGTAGCAGCATGCTTACATTGGCAATCGAGTGATGTAAAAGCTGGTCAACTTTCTATTACTATGTAATTGGCACAGAGAACTTGACAGTCGATAGTAGCTTGAATAATACTCTCACTCTGTCGATATTGCGGCTACATTTCAGCGAAAGCAAGTAGTTATCGACATAGTAAACCCCAAACGTAGAGTTGGGTGGAGGGGTGGCCGAGAGGCTTAAGGCGACGGTTTGCTAAACCGTTGTACGGGCTAAACCTGTACCGAGGGTTCGAATCCCTCCTCCTCCGTTTAGAAACGAGGCAAGCCAACTTAGGCTTGCCTTTTTTATCCTATTTGACGGAAAGCGATTATGACGGAAATACGCCTTCGTTTTGCCCCTTCTCCTACTGGCTATTTGCATCTAGGTGGTGCTCGTACGGCACTCTTCAATTGGCTTTTTGCCCGTAAAACAGGAGGGAAATTTATTTTACGTATTGAAGATACAGATACCCAACGTTCTACTGAGGCAGCCACAAAAACCATTTTGGATGGACTTAAATGGCTTGGGTTAGATTGGGATGAAGGCCCCTATTTTCAAAGCGAGAGTATCGATAGACATCGTGCTCGTGCTGAGCAGATGGTTGCTTCAGGACATGCTTATCGGTGCTTCTGTAGTAAAGAATTATTAGACACAAGACGCAAGGAGGCAGAAGCTAAGAAAGCTGATTACAAATATGAAGGCACCTGTCGCAATTTGTCGGCTGCCGAAATTGATGCTCGTCTAGCGCGTAATGAGCCTTTTGTTATACGTTTTGCTGTGCCCCAAAATACCGAGGCAGTACGTTGGCATGATCTGGTCTATGGTGAACAGGTAAAACAACATACTGATATCGAAGATTTTGTAATGTTACGTGCAGATCGTAATCCTCTCTACCTACTCAGCAATGTTGTTGATGATGCTGATCAACGTGTCACACATGTAGTACGTGGTCAGGATGGTATCTCCAATACTCCTAAACAGATTCTTATCTACCAAGCACTCGGTCTGCCTGTGCCAGCTTTTGCACATTTACCATTAATTCTTGATGCCAGTCGCGCTAAGCTCTCTAAGCGTATACATGGTGAAGTGGTGACGGTTCAGTTCTATCAAGAGCACGGTTTTATCTCTGATGCACTGATCAATTTTCTTGCCCTACTAGGCTGGTCAGCAGGTAATGATCAAGAGTTCTTTACACGCGAAGAGTTGATTGCGGCATTCTCTTTCGAAGGTGTAAACCGTGCTAATGCTGTTTTTGGTTTCCGTAAGGATGATGAGCGCAATTGGACTGATGCCAAAGCTCTCTGGATGAATGGTGAGTATATTAGCCGTATGCCACTTGAGCAGTTACTGCCACTAGTAAGTGCAGAATTGCAACGACATGGCTTATGGCGTGATGAGTTTGCTGGCAATCAGAGCAGCCAATTTGCCCGTACTGTTGATGTGCTACGTCCTCGTTATCGTACCCTTACCGATTTCGCCAGTTTAGGTCGTCCATATTTTGCTGATGATTTTGAGTACGAGGAAGCGGCTATCAAGAAAAACCTACATGATCCGGCGCTTAAAACACTACTACCTGCACTGGCGGAGCGCTTTGCCAAATTAGGCGAGTTCATACTTGAGAGCACTGAAAAGACCTTGCGTGATTTTGCTACCGAAAAGGGTGTGAAGGCTGGACTGCTTATTAATGCTGCCCGCACTGCCCTGACTGGCCAAACAGTCGGTCCCGGTATATTTGATGTTATTGTCACAATTGGCCAGTCACGCACGGTTGAGCGATTGCAGAAGGCTGCTACATTATGCTCTGATTAACCACTCAGTATAGCCTTCTATCTATATTGAACGCTGCTGCTACCATTAGTAGAGGATACTATAGAATAGCGAACGTAGCCGTTTGCGTAGTCCTGAAGTCCGCGAACTACGAACTTGGCGATGTGTACGCACCGGCGCACTGGTGGTAACTGTAGCAAGACGGCTCAGCTTAGCTGGCACCTCAGCGGTCTGAATGGAACAGTGCATTCCTTCTGAAAGCGACTGACTGCGCAGATACCATTTAG
>JBFLVQ010001138.1:0-2191 GCA_040758525.1 Acidobacteriota bacterium | reverse complement strand
AGGGAGTATTGATATCCTGAACAACCGCCGGGCAATACACGTACACGCAGACCGGCTTTCTCTTCTTTTAGACCTTCTGCTTCAAGAAACTTTTTCACTTCAGAAACTGCCGATTGTGTGACATTGATAGACATAATTGAGTCGCTCTCCTTCTGGGTTTCACACTATATTAGATATATATCAGTCCAAAGATCTACAGTAGAATTTAAGTTTAAGAGTTAAAGTTGAAGAAAACTGCCACCAGGCAATTTAATCTTCCTCTACCAAACTTGTTCACTGCAATTGGCCGTACGCCCCTCTAGGCCTTAACGGCTTACTGTTAAAGGATGTACAACTATTAAACCTATAATTACTGCTGGTCTGCTTGTCAACTACAATGTTGTACATCTGATAATTCCTTGTACGTTTGATAAATTACATTTCAACTATCACTGCCAATTGTGATCGATCGACTGCACTAAGCCGCTTTGCTGTTTGATGAGCTATCATCATGAATATCGACCTCAATCAAACCCTCACGGTAAAGCGCATAGCCGCTCGATGTAGATGCAATGACAGCAGGGATGCCTCTCTTGCTGAACCATTGTTGCCAAGCCTCTAGATCACGATAGGCATCTGACTTCTTACTCTTAACAAAAGTTGAGAAACGATTCTCTTCCATAATCTTCACTTTTTGACCCATTTTCTTCCTTCATCCTCCAAAGTTTAATATAGGTAGTTTAGTCGCTTTCAATGCTGCAATACTGACTTGAGTTGCAAGCGCTTCTGCCGCTTGGCGGAAAGCACGTGCCTGTGGACTATCTGGTGCGCCTGCTACCACTGGAACACCTAGATCTCCACCTTCTCTAATGCCAACACTCAATGGAATCTTCCCCAACAAAGGCACACTATAACGGCTAGCAAGCTCTTCGCCGCCTCCTGTGCCAAAGATGTCATGCTTTTCCGAACAGTTGGGGCAGACAAAATAGCTCATGTTTTCAACCACACCAAACACAGTTACGTTCAATTGTTGAAACATATTATATGCTTTACGTACGTCTGCTAGCGCGACTTCTTGGGGAGTTGTAACCAGCACTGCACCAGAGACTGGTACCAATTGTGCTAGACTCAATTGAACATCACCTGTGCCAGGCGGCATGTCAACAACTAAATAGTCTAGTTCGCCCCAATCAACGTCACGCAAAAACTGTTCAATAAGGCGATGGAGCATAGGACCACGCCATATTACCGCTTGATCACCACGGTTAAGCAGGCCTACAGACATAAACCTTACGTTGTAGGACTCACGAGGCGCAATCTTATTGCCACGTACTTTAGGCTCCTCTTTGCTCCCCATCATTATTGGTACGTTCGGTCCATAAATGTCAGTATCAACCAACCCAACCTTAGCTCCCATCATCGCCAGTGCCACAGCCAGGTTTACTGCTACTGTGGACTTGCCTACCCCGCCTTTACCTGAACTGATCGCGATAATATTCTTTATTCCTGGGATCGCTTCACGATCGCCTGTGCTGCGCCCTTTTGGCACTTCGAGATCTATCCGTAACTCAACTCTTTCTACTCCAGGTATCTTCATCACTGCCTGGCGCGCAGCATCTTCCAACTGCTGCTTAAATGTCTCTGCAGGTCTTGTTAGAACTAATCGAAAGCCTACTATACCACCACAAATCTTGATTTCACGGACCAAATTGAGACTTACTATATCTTTATTGAGATCTGGATCTTTAACCGCCTGTAAGGCGTCCAGCACGGTCTGTTCTGTAATCTTCTCTGCCATAAATCTCTTTTCGTCTCTCAATTCCCGGCAATAGTCTTGCCAATATGAGAAATTTTTCAATTCTATCCCTTACCCTGTTATTAAATTCTTTATTATTATCCCGCTGGTCAAATAATTACGTATTACAAGATTACATTAAACAACGAGTTAATTTCAATTTAAGTTTCAATTAATTTAACAATATGGTCAATCGCGCCATTTACACTGCCGAGATTGCCCAGCAAGAAACGACGGGAAGGGATCGCAGGTCTTGGGAAAGGCAACTCCGCAGGCTTAGCCAAATACAAACACAGGCCGGCGACTGCGTTCCAAACGCTTCTGCTTACCAGCCCATCATTCTTAGGATTCCTAGCGTTTCAGGATTAGGAACTTAATTCTAAGAAATACTAGAAAGATTCCTGAATTCAGATCTGC
>JBFLVQ010001137.1:0-2191 GCA_040758525.1 Acidobacteriota bacterium | reverse complement strand
CTTGCCCAGATATTAGGTGAAGAGTATATAACCGAGCAGATACAGATTGGTGTTGTTTCAAACAATTTACAAGAAGTGACTGGTGAAGAAGAGTTGCAACCAGAGAAAGCAACTTTATTGGGGCCTACTAAAGTTATTCCGTTAGAATATCCAAATATAACCTGCCGTAGTATAGATATAGTTATTCCTTCTATCGGTACAGAGCAAGAGAGCAGAGTTATCAAACAACTGGTAATGGAATTGCAACGTAAACCTTCCGATCTGGTAGTTGCTTATCGAGGTAAGCATCGTTGGGTACAGCGATTTGATCCAAATCAATTTAATCTTGTTAATAAGAATTTATTGCCAGCACGGTTACGAGTAGGTGGTGTCTATCTGTTGAGTGGTGGTCTACAAGAATTAGATCTTGCTCTAGCAGAGTATCTTGTCGATACAGTACAAGCCAAACTGGTATTAACCGGACAAATAGATCTACCAGATAGAAGTGAGTGGCAACAATGGTTAACAACCCATGATGAGCAAGAAGCAACAAGCAGCAAGATCATAAAATTACAAGCGCTTGAAGCCAATGGAGGAGAGATTTTGATTGCAAGCGCTAGATTGAGTGATCGAACAGAGATGCAGAAAGTGATAGCACAAGCAAAGGAGAGGTTTGGCACAGTTCATGGAGTGATTCATACTGCAGCAACTACTGGCGGTGGACTAGTACAGCTAAAGACACCGGAGTTGGCAACTCCAGTACTTGCTCCAAAAGTAATAGGAACATTGATATTGGCTGATCTATTAAAAGATACAACTCTCGATCTCTTTCTACTTTTTTCTTCTACCATATCTATCACTGGTGTATTTGGTCAAGTTGATTATTGTGCAGCCAATGCCTTCCTTGATGCTTTTGCTTCCTATCAGTTGGCGACATATGGAATACCTACAGTATCGATAAATTGGAGTATTGCTCAATGGGAGAACTGGTCAGCCGTCTCAATGGCTAATGCTACTGAAGCACAGACTCAATTTGAACAGATCAGAGACCGCTATGGAATTACAGTTGATGAAGGTATAGAGGTCTTTCGTCGTATTATATCTATTGCTGAACCACTGCCTCAGATAATTGCTTCAACCCAGGATTTCCAGGCTATTATTGCCCAACAACAGACATCTACGGCAAGCAGTTTCCTGGAATTATTAGGAAATACCGATACATCTACATCAATGTATTCCCGACCTGAACTAGCTAATGATTATGTTGCTCCCAGGAATGAGATCGAGCAGGTTAGTGCTGCTATTTGGCAAGAGCTTTTTGGTATTGAGCAAGTTGGTATACATGATAACTTCTTCAATTTAGGTGGCAATTCATTACTAGCTATTCAAATTGTTTCTCAATTGCGTAAAACCTTTCAGGTAGAGATATCTTTAAGCAAATTATTTGAATCTCCTACTGTGGCTGGTATTGCTGCTGTTATTAGTGAAAGTATACGCCGAGAACAGGAGCTTGAAGAAATGGAGCAACTACTAAGAGAGATAGAAGGGATGTCATTGGATGATGTGCAAACACAATTACAAGAATTGCAATCAGGCAATGAGGAGAATGTAAATGGATGACATTTCCAAGCGATTTGCCGCGCTCTCTCCTAAGCAACGTGAATTGCTAGAACTGCGGCTGAAAAAACAGGGTATCTCGACAATTTCGCCAGATACAGCGACAGTCTCTATCAATAGTCAAAATAGTAATAAACTCTATGTACAAGAAGACCCTGATGAATGGAAGCGAAAGAAGGTAACCAAGGGAATAGATTTTACTCTCTACTTTTTTTCTGATGATGGTTCAAAGACTACTAGAGATAAATATAATCTGTTGCTAGAGAGTGCAAAGTTTGCTGATGCTAATGATTTTGTGGCTGTTTGGACTCCAGAGCGCCATTTTCAGGATTTTGGCGGTCTTTATCCTAATCCATCTGTGTTAAGCGCAGCGTTAGCAATGATCACTAAACGTATACAGATACGTGCCGGTAGTGTTGCCTTACCATTACATAATCCTATTAGAGTAGCAGAAGAATGGGCAGTAGTTGATAATCTCTCACAAGGTCGTGTAGCCGTCTCATTTGCTTCTGGCTGGCATCCTGATGATTTTGTCTTTTCACCTGATGCTTATGAGAATCGCAAAGAGATTATGTTCCGTCATATTGAAATAATA
>JBFLVQ010001136.1:0-2195 GCA_040758525.1 Acidobacteriota bacterium | reverse complement strand
GTTTCCAGACTCTGCTACACAAATACAGTGGACAGGAAGATATTGTTATTGGCTCGCCAATCGCCAATCGCAACCGAGCAGAGATAGAGTCATTGATAGGGTTTTTTGTTAACACATTAGTATTGAGAGTTGATTTTTCCTCGAATCCCACTTTTATAGAGTTGTTGGCTAGAGTGAGAGAGACGACTTTAGAAGCTTATAACCATCAGGATCTACCATTTGAGAAACTGGTTGAAGAACTACAACCAACACGCAGCCTCAGTTACACACCATTGTTCCAAGTGATGTTGATACTCCAGAATGCGCCAATGGCAGACTTAACTCTAGCAGGGTTAAGTCTGGAGTATTTATTAACAGAGAGCAAGAGCGTAAAGTTCGATTTAACGCTTACTCTGTTAGAGACAACAACAGGATTAATAGGTGGGTTAGAGTATAACAGTGATCTGTTTGATGCTACAACAATTGAGCGAATGGTTGGTCATATTGGAACTATTCTGGAAGGTATAGTTGCCGAGCCCAATCGTAGATTATCAGATTTATCAATTTTAAGCGCAACAGAACAGCAACAACTGTTAGTTGAGTTCAATGATACTAATGCCAGCTATAGGAGCGATATCTGCATTCATCAACTATTTGAAGAACAAGTGGAGCGAACTCCATATGCTGTAGCAGTAGTCTATAAACAAGAAGAACTGACTTACTTAGAGCTGAACTGCAGAGCCAATCAACTTGCCCATTATTTACGTTCAATAGGGGTAGGAGCAGAGGTATTGGTAGGCATTTGTGTTGAACACTCAATGGAGATGGTGATAGCGCTGCTAGGAATCCTGAAAGCAGGCGGAGCTTATCTACCACTCGACCCAACATATCCCAAACAGCGTCTTGCTTATATACTTACGGATGCAGGTATACCTGTATTGATTACACAACAACATCTGCAAAGTATATTGCCAGAGCACAGAGCTTTAACTGTAACTATAGACGCACAATGGGAACAGATTAGTCGCTATAATCAAGAAAATCCGCTAACCGATCTAACCGCAGAAAATCTCGCCTATGTTATCTACACTTCAGGTTCAACCAATCAACCCAAAGGTGTACTTGCCTTGCACAAAGGAGCTATTAATAGGTTCAATTGGATGTGGAAAACTTATCCATTTGATGTAGCAGATTTCTGTTGTCAGAAGACTACTTTGAATTTTGTCGATTCTGTATGGGAGATATTCGGCCCTCTACTTCAGGGTATCCCTATTCTGATTCTTCCAGAGTTGACAGTAAAAGATAGTAAAGAGTTTTTCGAAGCACTTGCTAACTATAATATTACGCGTTTGGTGCTAGTCCCGTCATTGTTGAAGGTTCTTTTGGATACTTCAACTGATCTACAAAAGAGGTTGCCGAAACTTAAGATTTGGATAAGTAGTGGAGAGGCGCTTGAGGTCGGATTGAGTGCTAGTTTCTGGGAAAGATTATCTGAGAGCAGACTGTTAAATCTGTATGGCTCGTCTGAAGTAGCGGCTGATGTTACTTGTTATGAAGTGACCAAAGAGAACAGATATGGTGAGCGCATCCCCATTGGAAAGCCTATATCAAATATAGAAATATATTTACTCGATAAGTATCTGCAACCTGTTCCTATCGGAGTTGTAGGGGAATTGTATATTGGAGGAGATGGTTTAGCCAGAGGTTACCTCTATCGTCCTGATCTGACAGCAGAGAGATTCATACCTAATTCATTTAGCAAAGAAGCGGGTGCGCGTATCTACAGAACTGGGGATCTGGCTCGTTACCTGCCAGATGGCAATTTGGAATATTTAGGACGTGTTGATCATCAAGTTAAAGTACGAGGTTTCCGAATAGAACTTCATGAAATTGAGACAGTGCTTAAGAACTATCCGCTTATACAGGAAGCAATTGTTGTTGTCAGAGAAGATCAGCCTGGCAATAAGCAGTTGATTGCTTATATTGTCACAAAAGGATTAGAAGTTCCTACTAACATTGAATTACGGACCTATTTAAGAGAGAGATTACCATACTATATGGTACCTAGTGGGTTTGTAATGCTAGATAGTATGCCATTAACTCCAAATGGCAAAGTAGATCGTAAAGCGTTGCCAACTGCAGATAAGAATCGGTTAGAACTAAGTGAACATTATAAGCCAGCAGAAACAGAGTTAGAAAAAATTATTGCTGGAGTG
>JBFLVQ010001135.1:0-2203 GCA_040758525.1 Acidobacteriota bacterium | reverse complement strand
CAAGGTTGTACTAACTATACCAACACTATTATTAATAGCTAGGCTGTTAATTAATAATAAGCCCAGACATAGTACTGTAACCTTAATCATACGCTCCCTTCATAGCATAGACTTAAGAATGCTGTTCTGACTCTGTAATAGCTTTCTCAAGCAGGTCAACGAGCTTAAGCTGTATTGCCCATCTTCTCAGATAATCAAAGTCGATCGTTTTGATCTGGACTCTCAGTACTCCTATCACATCGCTCCATTGGCGTTCAGAAACTTCTCCTCCGGATCGATACCATTCCAGTTTTGTTAAAACCACATCTTCAGGCGACTTCAAATAGAATATATGCTCTTTTCCTGCATAACCTAGCTTAATCGACAAAACTCTTTGCATTACCTGCTTATCATAAACACTATCTTGCGGTATAAAGATATCAATTTTGAGCATTGTATCAAAATGAATAATATTGAATGATGACTTGCGTATAATAGCGTCTCTAACGCTCTTCTCATTAATATAGTATGCTGCTTCCAGGGCCTTCACAAATAAGTCTACCTGTTCAATTCTAATATCTACCATCAAATCTACATCAGCGGTGGCTCTTGGTACTCCATAAGCTGAGCTGGCGAATGATCCTCCAATATGATAAGCAATCCCTATTTTGTCTAGGATTTCGGCTACAGGAATAACAGCGGTTAAAATATCTGGCTTACTCATTGTGTACTCATCGATTTCATCAGTTTGCAAACCTGATCTCCAATGCTGTTTCAATTCATCAGCTAGCGCTTGATCATAGTGATGAGCGACAATAGCATTGTAACGTGTAATTTTATCTGAGTCCTTATATGCCGCTCTAATAGCCTGTCGGGAGAGTTGTAAGATCAGCTCACTTAAAGAACACAAGAGTCCTACATGCTTTTCTAAAGGGGCATTGCGCAGTAGCTCTATTTGATGATTCTCTACATCTCTGGATGTATCTTTTAAGCCTACCATATCAAAGACTCTTACCAGGTTGTTCATTCTTAGCAACCGATCTATTTACATAAAGCTCTGCAAGAGTGCTTGCTTAGCTTGATCAATACTATGTAGAACTCTTTTTTCTTTAAGTTTAATATTCAACGCTGTTGCCATAGGCTCTAATAGCTGGCATACCAAGTCTGATCTTACTGCAATCTCTTTTGGTGCCACACCAATGTGTGCTAATTGAGTTGCCACTTGTGCTGGTATCATCCCCCACATTGAAGTTAAATCTGGCTCTGGTTTAAATAACTCCGTTCCAATTATCATTCCATTGTTTGTCTCAGCTATCAAAAGCATATAGGGATAATAAGGTTTTTGACCTTTCTCACGAATAGGAGTAGGCAACATAAAGAAATCTACTTCAATTATCAGATTACTGAGGGGAAGCTTCTCTAGCTCTTCCAAGCTTTCCATATCCATAGATATTGGTACTGACAATGGTTCTGGTGGAGGTACTGGCAGTACTTGATTTTGCCAACTGATTTGGTTCTTTTCTTGTTGAGGAATACGTACCAGGTAACGCTCTTCATTAGGATCTTCGAAGAGAGATCGATTATCCTTAAATTGCGTGGCAATCTCCATAGTCTGCTCTAAAGCATGAGTAAGAAAACGGGCTTCTTTTGCCGTAAGAAACCAGGGAACAAATCCTGGTTGAATACTACGAAACATAGGATAGGCATGTTGTCCACGAAATTTGAGACCTAGTTGTTTAATAACAGCACGATCTTTTTCTTCCAACTCACTGCGATCTTCAAAGGAAGCTTGTAGCTGAGGGACTTCCAAAACACGCTCAGGATAGGCATCAACATCTTCAACTTGTAATCCCCAGAAACCATATATTCCTTCCTGACCAAGATAGACAGCAATGGCAAAGTGCTCGCCTAGCGTACCCATTACACTGACAAATCCGAGCTCGCCTGTCTCTGGATTCTGTACACCAAAAATATCGGTTTCCTCCATCCACTGCCAAGGAGCTAACTCTTTAATACGTTTAGCAGCTTCGTACAAATTGCGCCATTCATCTACGCTCGGCGTACTTTGAGCCATAACAGGTATTCTCCTTATTGTTTTAGACAGTTTTGTTAAGAAAAGATAGTTTAATGTAAATATCTATACGGTTGAGCTATCTCTCTCAGCAACTTAAGATTTTATATCTTTAATTATCATCCTATCACACTCAATGAAAGCATAACACTA
>JBFLVQ010001134.1:0-2206 GCA_040758525.1 Acidobacteriota bacterium | reverse complement strand
ACTGTCTTGAGGTAGCTGATAGTTATTACTTAAATGTCGTAACTGGATCAGTATTGTACCTGCATTATCATGCTCCATACTCATCATCCGTATGGGATTTTTGACTGTTCCAAATGGTGGATATGGAATCATTAAATGTTTATTTATTGCTTCCTCCAATTGGAGAATGTGGGGAAAGAGCACATACTCTTCTTTCATCATGTGTGAGGAGAGCTCTTCACCTAGCTGTCGGAACAGTGCCTGCATCTTTAGCAACTCTGGATGGTTTATGCTATGTGCACTAGATACGCCATCAAACAGTTTAGTTAGTCGAGTAATTTCCTTACGGGTATAAGTATGGTGTTTATCAATTATGTAAGTAATTAAAGCCACTAGCGTCTCTTTGTGCCAAGCCGTTAAAGGCACACTACTATCAGGCACTGATTCTGCTTGATTGAGCGAATTAATCACTGCTGAAATCGATACCCCCGCCAATTCACAAGCTTCTGCCAGTGAGCGATTTCCACCACAACAATAGTCTATGCCATATTCTGCAAAGATACGACTAGCGGTTGGTATTTCTACAGTTAACTCTCGGACTGTGTTGGTTACATTAATGCTCATAGTACCTCTCCTTAATCTTGGGTATACAATTTCATGGAACAGCCCATATGCAATTGATAAACCACTAGAGGAGACGATCTATAAGTACATATCAAGCCTGCTAGTGTGTGTGAATGGCTGAAATTTATCGTAAGGAGAGATTATCGATAGGGGAAAAATCCACACTGCAGTGCGGAAAAATCCCCTTTTATCATTAATAACACAGAGAAAGGATCTTGCTACTATTTGAAGCCAATAATCAGTGGTGAATGAGAGCCAATATTTGCCGTCTCGACCCGCTTAAATCCTGCATTATTTAGCCATTGTCGATACTCAGCGAGTGTGTAGGTATCTCCCTCTTTGGTATGCAGCAGCATGTTAAGAGCAAAAACGAGTGGAAAAGCAGGATTAGTACGCTCATCATTGGGTACCATATCAATAATGACAATTCTGCCCTCTGGTCGCAATGCTCTATACAGACGCGCAAATAGATCTCGCGATGAGGCTTCTCCTTCTGAATGTACAATATTGCCTAACAATGCCAGATCGAATCTATCCGTACCAAGATCGACCTGCTTAAGATCGCCAGGGAGAAAGTCATAACGATTCTCAACCCCATGTTGTCGTAGATATTCACGTGTGACATCAAGCATGCCAGGAAAATCCTGTGCCGTGATCTGCGCACTAGGATCGGCCTCGGCAATCGCTATACCCCATATCCCTGACCCACAGGCGATATCAAGTACCTTCAAGCCTTTTTCAGTTCGATCCGCAAGTAATATTTCTGCTGTACGCCGTGCTGGCCGTCTATTTAGCACATGTAGACTACGCACTAAGATGGGAAAGAAATTTTCTGCTGCCTGCTGCGACTCTATACGTTCTATCGGTTCACCGCTACGAACCACTTCTGTCAGATGTCCCCAACTCTCCCACATCCTATCATTCTCCATAATTGCACCAATATAATCGGGCTTGCCACGCACAAGAAATTCAGCAGCTAGTGGAGAGAGTTGATAACTGCTATTGGTTTTGGCAAGAAGTTGAAAACTGACCAGGACATCAAGTAGCATTCGCATACCTCGCTGCGAAGCACCAGCAGCACGGGCAATCTCTTCAACAGTATGATGCCCAGCAGCAATATGAGTGAAGACTGCTAATTGTACGCCAGTATGAAGAACGCGTGAGAGTGCTGGTGAAAAATCCATTTGTAGGATCTGCTCAGGGCTGACCTCAGTACTAT
This sequence comes from Acidobacteriota bacterium, assembly GCA_040758525.1. Lineage (GTDB taxonomy): Bacteria > Acidobacteriota > Blastocatellia > Chloracidobacteriales > JADJPF01 > JBFLVQ01. Next base: position 384 of record JBFLVQ010001134.1, on the reverse strand, counting down.
TCGGTTTGGGCTCCACTGTCATAGTTTTAACTCCAATCAGATTGTTATTAATTAAAGACACGACTATGCTGCTATATAGTAAGCAAGATGCTAAGAGGCGATTAATTCAGAGATCAATTCGGGCATTAAATTTAAGTATAAACAGATTTCTTACTGTGTCGAGATTAAGTGCCTTGCCTAACAAAGCAACAACTGCTGATATTATTTTCTTGATGAAGGTAGGCCAACATGAATGTGAGCACCAGTACTATGGCCTGGTATGCTCGATCGAAAAGCAATAAAAGCAATATTATGTGTTCGCAAAAAATTCATTACTGTTTGTCCTCGTACAGAATCTGGATGTAGTGCCAGGTCCAATCTACCCTGATGATTCCAACCCAGCCT
>JBFLVQ010001133.1:0-2209 GCA_040758525.1 Acidobacteriota bacterium | reverse complement strand
ACACGCAAAGGCATGTCTTTAACAGAAATTGCACACTTGGCTGATAAATTGGAGATGAACTTGCAACCAGCCAAATGGACAGCACCTACACAAGTGCCGGTGCCAGCAATGATGCATTGGAAGGCTATTCGCACTGACTCCATCACTCCTGCTCAGGTCACTAATCTCTACTATGAGTTAGGAGACCAACTCAAGATCACTAAAATCACTGACCCATTTGGCAGGTCAGCAACATTTCAATATGACAGTCCATTACGTAGACTGATCAAGATCACTGACCCGGTAGGAATAATGTCACAGTTTGGTTATGATGCCAACACTGATTTCATCAACTCACTGACTACTCCCTACGGCACTACCACATTCGTCAAGTCAGAATCAGGCACTACTCGTTCACCGCAGATCACTGACCCATTAGGTGACACCGAACGCATAGAGTACCGACACCAAGCACCAGGAATAGCCGGTGGTGATCCTACTGATTCTATCCCGTTAGGAATAAGCACTACCAATGCATTCCTGGAGTATCGCAACACCTTCTACTGGGATAAGAAAGCATTTGCAGACTTTCCCAACGATTACACGAAAGCATATCGCATACATTGGCTACATAAAGACCCTAACACAACCGCAGGCATCAAGAAGAGTGAGAAGGCTGCACTAGAGAACAGAGTTTGGTACAACTATCCAGGGCAAACCAACAATACACTGATTGGTACTAATTCCCGACCTAGCAAAGTAGCGAAAGTTTTAGTAAACAATGGTAATTCTGCACTGCGCATCACTCAGCTTTATCAATATGACTATAATGATGCTGGTAAGATACTCTTTGCTATTGATCCAGAAGGGCGCAGAATTTCCTACACATACGCTGCTAACAAGATAGATTTGCTGGAAATGCGACAAACTACTGGCTCGCTCAATGAATTATTGGCTAGCTACACTTATAACACCAAGCATCTGCCTCTCACTGCTACAGATGCTGCTGGCAAGACTACTACCTTTACTTACAACACACAGGGTCAAGTGCTCACTGTAACCAATGCGAAAAATCAAACTACCACTTACTCATATGATAGCAATGGAAGATTGACTCAGATAGTTGGACCAGTAACAGGAGCAACCACCACTTATGGCTATGATCCAGTATTTACTTATCGAGTTAAGATAGTAACAGACTCAGAGAACTATACTTTCACTACCGACTATGATGCGCTCGACCGTGTTGTAAAAGTAACCTATCCCGATGCTACATTCGAGCAGATCAGTTATGTGCGCACATCAGACAATAAGATGATCCTTGATCCTACTCAGATTATTGACCGATTAGGGCGTACTACTCGCAAGCTCTATGATGGATTGCGTAGAGTGACATCGATCACTGACCCATTGCAACGTACTACCACTTTTAGTTACTGCAACTGTGGAGGATTGTATCAGATGGTAGATGCGCTCGGACAGCGCACTACCTGGAATAGAGACTTGCAAGGTAGAGTAATTAGTAAAGTACTCGATGACAGTCAGCAGGTTACTACTTATGGTTATGAAAGCACTACCAGCAGACTCAAGCAGATGACCGATGCCAAAAACCAAACTACCAATTACGAATACTTCAAAGATAACAACCTCAAACAAGTGAGTTATACCAATGCTCAGATAGCTACTCCTACTGTCAGCTATACTTATGACACGAATTACAACCGACTGGTGAGTATGCAGGATGGCACTGGCACTACTACCTACACCTATCATCCAGTAACAGTAGCAGCGAACAGATAGGCAGCAATACTTCATCTTGGAACTATGACACCACCAATAGAGTGCAATCGCAGACTAACCCAGCCAAGACATTCACACACGACCTGAATGGTAATATGACTAGCGATGGCGTAAGGACATTTGAGTGGGATGCTGCTAACAGACTAGTAGCGGTTGTACAGGGTACGTTGCGTAGCGAGTTTACTTATGATGGGATGAGCCGTCGTGTGAGAATTGTTGAGAAGAATAATGGTGCAGTGATAAGCGATAAGCGATTCTTGTAGTGTAATGGAGAAATCTGTGAGGAGCGTGATTCCACGGCAGTATTGTGACCAAGAGATATTTTCCACAAGGTGTGTAGGAGAATGGCATAGATTATTTCTACACCAAAGATCATTTGGGTAATGTGAGGGAATTGGTTGATAATAGTCAGACTGTCAGAGCGCAATAT
>JBFLVQ010001132.1:0-2211 GCA_040758525.1 Acidobacteriota bacterium | reverse complement strand
AGCGATACTGTTAGCATCGCTGTGCCGATATGTGTCATTACAATATATAGATAACCTGCACGCTGTGTTTCTGCTCGCTCATGTTCGAAAATCACCAACAACCCTGATATGATTGACATCAACTCCCAAACAATCAAAAACGTTAAGATATTGTTGGCAACAAGTACTAATGACATTGAGACAAGAAACAGATTGAAGAGCGCTCCCAGCGCAGCTACCCTTTTACGACCGAAATACTCTTTGACATAGCCTAGGGAAAAAATTGATGTTGCTAGTGCTACTAATGAAAGGATAAAGAGAAAGAATGCTCCTAGGCTATCTAACCGTAATGAAAATCGCATTAATGGAAGTGTTGATGGTAACACTTGTTCGATAACTGTCCCATTAAGTAGTAGACTAATCGAGCAGGTTAGCCCGAACATAGCTCCCAAAGCTGCGGTAAGAAAGCTAACTAGCGAAGCAACACGATCTCGCCGCCAGCATGCCAGCGATGTAGCAGCACCTAATAGCCAAATTGCTATCATTATTAGCAGTAGCATGAAAGTGTTCACAACCACTATTGAGATCCTTTTCCATTGTTACTTGTAAATATGAGATAATCTTTTACTCTGTTCATCATTAGTAAGCGATTGACTATTTGTATTAGTAGACTGAGCCGTCTGGACCGGTTTACAGTAGAGTATACGCCCACAATTTTCACAAACTGTAATCTGCTCTGCTTTGCGAACTTTTTTGAGCACTTGGTAGCGAACCATGAGGTGGCACTTCTGACAACAATTACTGATCACGACTGCCATTGCAATACCACCATTACGGGATCTAATACGCTCATAATTCCAGACCAGGGATTCAGACAAAGAGTTGATCATCTTCTCTCTACTATCTGTTAGAACTTTTAATTGTTCATCATGTTCTTTTATCTTTTCCGCTAAAACATCTAGCTTGTTTATATATGTTCCTATTTCGATCTCAAGTTGTGAGATCTCTGTTTGTGTCTGAATCTCGTCTTTGTCAGCATTCTCAAGTTGTGCTTTTGCTTGCTGGCAATTAGCTGAAATCTTCTGCATCTGTTCTGTGATCTGCCGGTGCCCAACAGTAGTCTCTGTAATACTAGCCTGTAATTGTTGTATGTTGAGATCCAATTCATGCAATGCAATTAGTTTCTCTAACTCAGGATTCACATACACCTCCAATTTATCGAAAAGCGATTACGTTAATCTTCCTTGTTATTGTTAAAGCCGTGCTAAGAGTTAACGGCCTGATCAGTAACATTCCAAACATCTTCATTTTTATCATTTAGAATAGTCTCTATGCTGTCACCAGTGAAAATAACAAGATAGCCTAGCGGTAGTGATAATACTTGAAGCAACTCTGGACGATGATCAAGTAATTGATAGGCAGCCATAACTTCATACTGATCATCTAGCGGGGTCTTCTCATCTACATCTATGCACCATCCTGAATCACTAGGAAACTTTGGTTGTTCTCGTTTTAAATATGTGCGCTGGGCTTGTAAGCATTTTGGCAGTAGGGTTATTTTCTCTTGAAAGCTTGTAGGTACTCCTTCAATACCAAGTATTGATAACACTTTATTCTGTTTAGCAAGAATGGTAAGTGTACAGGTGATATCGGCTCTAATATTATTAAAAGGATCACCCCAAAAATCAGGTTCACAGACCAATAACTCTGAGCCACGCTTTTGCAACGTTAAAAGAGACCATCCAATCTGTTCCTTTACTCCATCCGTGAGTATTTTGCCTTTACTTTGAATACTGTTAAGCATGTTTAGTAACCATTCGGCCTGTTCTTTGAGATGTGCGGCACATTGCACGACTATGGTATTGTCTGCTGTCTTAAGGCTGTATTTAGCAATATTCATATATATAGATTCCTTACCTTAAGTACTTTGCGCTTCTTTGCGCTTGGGGCAGCTAGCGCATTTAGACAATTTACCCTTTAGTTATAGAGCTTCTGATGATCTATAAAAATCAGATAGGAGTGGTTCTTTTAATAGGAGTTTTTGAATGCCTAGATCGGAATTTAGCGCATTAGATGATTCTCTATGGCATAATGAACCAATTCTACATTATTCTTCATATCCATCTTTTGCAGAAGTTTTGTGCGATAAGTACTAATGGTCTTAATACTCAAGTGTAGCTCTTGTGCAATCTCTGTGAGTGTCTTTCCTGATGCAATCATACAGAGAACTTG
>JBFLVQ010001131.1:0-2228 GCA_040758525.1 Acidobacteriota bacterium | reverse complement strand
GCTTAGCGATAATGGCAAGGGGTTCGTAAGGCCTGGCACAGCCCTTGCTCAAGGATAAAGACGAAAATAAAAAGCTCCGAGTGAAAGCGGATCTGAGAATAAGAGCGACAGTAGTAATTGATATGCAGTAGCAGCAGTACTCGATCTTGACCTAGTACCTGGAGAAGAATCGGAGCTGGTTCTTTTGACCAAGGCTATCCTACATCTGGTGCAGCAGATTAACAAGGCGACAACGGTTACAAGGGGTACAAGGGGTAACAAGGGGTGACAAGGGTTTCGGCGAGGGTCTGCACACCTCGCTTTATTTTTGAGTAGTGAATTTGGGGATGTGCACCCATTTCAACAGAAATATGATAGGAGTAAATATGAACTACCTAGAAGAAAATTTTGCCGAAATCATCGCATCCGATCCACTGCGGGCTAGTGTTTATCAGGATCAAATGGACGATTTCGATACGGCAGCAGAGTTCGGTCGGGTGCTCTCTTATGTTAATGAGAATCCATACAGTTTTATTAAGTTAGTTAAGATGGCAGAAGTAATACTGTCAGTACGTGATGTTTTATGGCGGGAGAATGAGGGTAATTGCTAAGCGAGCAAGCAGGAGACCGATTGGGTAGAGAGAGAACAATTTCTACCGCCGTTTGATCAGGGGTGGTAATAAATGAGCGGACAAAACCGAGAACTTCCAATCACGGTGCTTGTTGTTGATGATGACCGTGGCTCGCTTGCGCTAATGGCAATTATCTTGGAGCGGGATGGCCACCAAATTATCACAGCAGAAGATGGAGTGGCAGGCTTGGCAGCGTTCGAACGGCATGCTCCTAGCATAATAATAACAGACATCAACATGCCACGTTTGAGCGGCCTGGATCTAATACGTCGTGTGCGCAAATCTGATGGGCCATTAGCACACATTCCCATCATCGCACTCACAGCAGGTAGTGAAGAGGTGATGGATCAGGCCCAATGTGCAGGCGCCGATATAGTTGCGCGTAAGCCAGATGATATGCGCCGACTACCAGTTTTTATTCAGGGGTTCTTTGAACAGAGATATTCGCATAATGCGATCTAGTTAGGGTCAGTAGCCCGGGGGTGGCCGATTAAGATAACGGCCTTAGAGCAACTTTAAGTAGAAACCATATTAGAGAATATGGTCATTATTATTCCTCCTCTTCCAAAGTCTGTTCTACCACAGAGAATACAGAAATATATTCTGTATTCTTCTGTGGTTAAATTTTTTATAGCAGCGTAAAAGTATATTCAAGACTAGCTTGTACATCAGCCGCATGACCATCTTTTGTGCCAGGAGTAAACTTTATCAATAGAGCTGCTTTTACTGCCTCCTCATCAAGTCCATGACCTAGACCACGTACAACCTTGATATCAGTGATACGACCATCAGCACGAAAAACTGCCATTATCTGTACAACACCTTGAATCTTATTGCGACGTGCCTCCTCAGTATATTTAGGTTTGACTAACAAATGTAGTTGCGGTCTCTTTACACCGGCTTGGTTTACCCGATAGACAGGTTCACCATTACCACCAATCTGCCGCCATCCACCACCAGTATTGCCACCGCTGCCAGGACCATAACCTTTATCTGTACCAGCACCAGCACCACCACCTTGACCTGTGCCAATACCTTTTCCACTGCCAGGACCGTCCGAAGGTGGTGCTATCACACCATTGAGTAGACCAACATTAACTAGGTTTGGTTGTGGTATCAGCTCTGGTTGTGCTTGTATAGTAGGCAATACAGGTAGAGAAGGATGCTCGATCTTAGCTGGTAATGAGGTTGGTGGTAAGATCGGTTCTGCTAGTGTAGCTACAGGTGGACGTCCATATGAAGGAGGAGTCAGGGTTCTATTGCCACCACCACCTCCTCCACCAGCACGACGAGGGGCTGGATGTGAGGGCATAGGCGTTACTAGACGAGTAATTAACATAAGCTTTTGCGCAGGATCATCTAGTTGTGTAGATTGCAATGGTTGCCAGTAGTGCCAACCTAGATAGAGCAGTCCACCCAAGGCCCATAAAAAGAGCGCACTGACAGCACCTATGCGTAGATAGATCTTTACTCGTCTTTGTCTGGGATCACCCTGTAGTAGACTCTTAAGAAAACCTTTAGGATCTTGCTGCAACTGAGTGGCAGCAATCTGTAACTCTCTTATCACACGGCACCATAACGGCTCATACTCAATAACAGTGAAGATACTCTTTTCCA
>JBFLVQ010001130.1:0-2236 GCA_040758525.1 Acidobacteriota bacterium | reverse complement strand
CGTTCAAATGACATCTCATATACATCTTGTCTTTTCCAATTCATAAATTCGCCAATATGTCGCATTCTGCGAAGTGATGCCGCCCAAGCTCGATCACTTTTCCAGACTGTGTCATCAATGCTAATAGGGAAAAGGACTAACTTGTTCTCGTTATGTTCTCGCTCGAAAGCCGTTTCAACTTCATTCTCGACCCAAGGACTTGATATTGAATCTTCGGAAAGAATGAGCAATAGCTTGTCGTGAAGCCGAATAGACTCATCGATTCGCTGTCTGAATTTGTCGCCAATCTTCAAATCTTTGGGGGCAAACCAGCATCTCACCCCTTTACTTTGGAGGTCTGCATATAGCTTTTCAGCAAATTCTTGATCCTTGCTTGAATAGCTGATAAAGCAAGAGTAGCTAAAAGTGAGATCTTGCGACATAGCCTGTGCCAATTCATTACAAAAATCGAGCACGCTTTGATATCGATCATTCTGATTATAAGCCAATGCTTTTAGAATTACGGTATCTACTGCTTGTGGTAGATTTGGGCATAACTCTGAGGGATTAACGATTGTGGCTGCCTTCTGCTTTGCAAAAAGCTGGTATGGCGAGCAATCACCAAATGGAGATTGACCGGTTACCATTTCATATGCAATAACACCTAGTGAGTACACGTCATCACTTACTGAGATTGGAAAAGAAGCCAATTGCTGGGGGGATTTATATACAATAAGATCATCTGGCAACGATCTGAATAATGGATCTTCAAGCCTGCTAATACCTAAGTTCATAATTTTTACGTGCGCTCTCTCACCGTCAAATGTTTGAACCATGATATTTTCAGGTTTTAGATCGCCGTGACATATCCATTTCCCATGTGCATAAGCCATTCCAAGACCCACTTGTGTTACTATATTTGCAATATGACCTAAACCCATTCTGCCAGCATCCAATAGCCTACGTAGTGTAAAACCTTCTACATATTCCATTATTACATAAGGTCTTCCATCAGCAGTCTCTTTAGTATCTAAAATGGTAATGATATTTGGATGTGTTAATCGAGAAAGAGCTTTAATTTCAACCTGGAATCTATGTAAAGAGCTTTCATCCTTTTGAGATTCATTGAGCATGATTTTTATCGCTACAGGTCTTGAATACAACATTTGATCCCGAGCGAAATAAACGCTACTGATAGCTCCCTGCTTAATATTTCTCTCCACGAAGTAACGGCCACTTAGAAGTGTTCCGACAAACGAATCCTCATCATTGGATTGTGCTGTATTCGGAGTAACCTTGGGGTTTGTGATATCTTTTGCGCTTTCTTTTTTATCCTTCTCTTGTGTCATGTAACACCTTGATGTAACCCCTCTGAGAATTTCCTTTTGAGAGCTTTACTTCTGATTTGCGCAATAGCGCTTGACTATTAATTATATAGTTTCCATACTACCTTTATAGCATTTTTTTAGTATAAGATATGTGAATGAGTGCACAACCATCCTTGTTCATATAGCTCTACTACCTGCTTTGCTCGCTCTATTCTCCATTTACGTATTAGCGATTTCTTCTTAACCATTTTTCCTCGACTATGCTTCTATCTACGATATTGTTCCCCACTTGAGGTCAAGGTAATCATTCCAATAACCTCTCATTATTCCTGATAACGCATCAGCTTAGCACCTCCTCAAAGCTTACTAAGGTAATTGGCCTAAGACTTGCTATTTTCACCTCATTTTCCTTTATAGGAGCAAGGTATCTTATTGTGCAGGCATGAAGGATGAGGTTATTATGAGTGTTACGGCTGTGGCAGGGGTTTTCCATACTATGGGTATTACAACTATTATCAATGTCATGGGTACAGTGGGTGTCATGGATCTCAAACAATGCAGCAATGGCGATCTGATTACTCAATTGGTCACACCTGATCTATCTCCTATTGATGAACAGAACATCTGTCAAGAGTTCCTAGATCGCTTTGAGCATATTCTCGTTAAAGAGATCCGCGCTGCCTTTCAAAGAGTAGCGCCAAGACTGCTAGCTCCACAATTACAAACTACTCCAGAGGCAATATGCGATGTCATTGATGAAGTAATACTCAGGTTATCAAACAGCACCCCAGAGTCTATCAATAAACTCAGCCAGCAGCCGGATAGCCGGATTGAAGATTTTCTAGCAGCACTGGCTTATAGAACTGCATTGATCTATTTGTACAGTAGTGGTAAAGATACCAAGCATTAAGATACCAAGCATTAATCAC
>JBFLVQ010001129.1:0-2236 GCA_040758525.1 Acidobacteriota bacterium | reverse complement strand
GGCACTGAACAGACATCGGCAAAGACACTACTTATCAGTATGGTAGTAACCAAACTGATCGCCCCCAATTGCACCCCATAATATGAATTAATTTTTAGAAATATCTTTCTCATTTATTCCCCCATTTTTGTTGCCAAGCTCTTAACTTAGCGTTGAAATCATCAACATTCATGTTGCGATGGAACCTAGGCCGCTCTACATAGCGATGCATATTAGTGGGGAGCAATTGATAGAGTTTGCTGGCCGTCTCTTTGTTATCATTGTGGTTCCACATGTAGGCATCTATCGCCGCGATACGCACAACCGTAGATTCATGATTCAACATTATGCTTATGGTGTAGTTCAGGCTAGTATCAGTGCGTAGGTAGGCAATTCCCTGTACAGCCTTAGTCTGTATCATCTCTTCGTAATCACGAGGCGTCATTCCATGAAACTTAGTTTTCGCAGGCAACGGCCGAGAAGCAACTTGTTGAAGATATTTAAGAGCATCTTGACGACGTAGCTCACCCATTAACCGAATTGTGAGCAGACGCTGATGATAATTTGTGCTTGGTAAGGCTAGGTAGCGACTCATTAATGCCTCTACTATATTGGGTTGAGTGGCAAGTGTTTCGATCGCTTGGTAAACCAAGCCCATCTCAGGGCGAGTAGTTCTATTAATCTCTATTATTATTGGTCCTAACCGTCTGTTTAGCTCGTCTAGCGAAGCATTCTTTGGGATCTCTTTTGCTAAAGAGAGAACTTTAGTTGGTGGTTGAGCTTTTGGCGTGGCATTTGGTGGCAGTGCTTGTGGAGTGGCAAAGGCATTCACTACACAGACAAGTGTACTTACTATCCAGATGAAAATAATCGACCTTCTTACTCTCACACTTAGCTCCTTTCTTAGATCATCCCTGCTAGAGAGCTAAGACGTACGGTATTGTCAATTATTCTCACTGTTAATAAAAATAGTTATCTTGTAATAATAACTTTGGTGCAGGGCTCGGGTAAGGCCTCTATGGCTTCGTCCCAAGTTGCGACTCTGGTTGTGATCTGTTCTGGATGCAATTTTCCATTCTTGATCAGCTCAATAATCTTTGGTATGTATGGACGCGCATCAGCTCGGCCAGTTTTGAATGTTATTCCTGTATCATACATCTCAAGTAAAGGTATGGGTGTCATATCTGTATAATAGATGCCCACACTTGTGCAGACTCCCCCAACTGCAGTAGACCTTAAAGCACAAGCTAACCCTTTAGGATTAGCGCTACCATCAACAGTAATATCATATGATCCTAAACGTCGTTTTATCTCCCCTTCAATTACCTTTGCGCCCAGTGACTCTGCTAGCGCTAATCTGGTTGCATCATTATCTGCATAATCTACCTGCCTTGCTCCTAAAGCACGCGCGATAGCTACTGCATAGAGGCTGATACTCCATGCACCGCCACCAACAACCAATACGCTTTTATCTGGTGAATCTTCTAAATAAGGGCCTACAGTACGCCAACCATCTGGTATATTATCGCTGACACTAGCAAAAACACTGGGATCAATATCTTTCGGTACTTCCACAAGCATATGCTGGGCAAATGGCACTCGTACTAAATCGGATAGAGCGCCTCCCCAATCGCCACCTAATGCACCTAATCCATACATAGAGCGATTGGTAACACTCGTACAACTAGCCGTTAAATGGCGCTGGCAATGTAAACATTCTCCACAAGCGATCTGAAACGGCACAACAACACGTTGTCCCAGATGAAAGTTGGTTACTTCTTCACCTACTTCTACTATTTCTCCAACAAATTCATGCCCTAATGGGAATGGTCCAATAAAAGGGGCTTTACCATGAATAATAGCAAAATCTAGATCGCAACGAGCCACTGCTATTGGTCTCACAATAGCATCTTGAGCCGTCTGTAATTTTGGCTCTTCGACTTCATACCATTCTAATTTGCCTGGTTCAATAAAATTAAGTTGTCTCATTATTCCTCTTAGCTCCCTCTTTTAGGATCTAAAAAAATCATAATTGCCTGAATCTATCAATTCCTTGATCAGATCAGCAAAAGCTTGTGGCGCAGCATAATTGGGATGTCTACGAAAAATCGCAATGGTTCTATTGAATGACTTAAGATCTTCGACAGTTTTGACCGCTTCTTGATAACTACTTTGGTCGCGGGTAGGGTGATGGACAAAAATCAGTTTATCTGATTTGATCCTGCCGGTGAGCAAACAGGCATTGACCTGTTTTTCA
>JBFLVQ010001128.1:0-2243 GCA_040758525.1 Acidobacteriota bacterium | reverse complement strand
AAGTTATCAATAAAACCTAGCTAAAATCAGTTGTATTATTTTTTATTGTCTTTTACTCTGCATTGATAAGCGGTAATACCGATTATCCTCTCAGTGCTGATGCCCTTAGTGAAGAGTGATAAGTCAAGGATAGGTCGGGTCGAGCAGTGACTGGTTATGAGCAACGGTATTATTTCGACTACAATCGTCGGATTGACTGATCCTGGTCTGGTGCGAGCCAACAATGAAGATATGTTATTGGTGGCTGAACCGGAGACTGGATTGATCTTGGAGAATAATTATCGTCTAGTACAATCATTCCATCGACATAATATCTTGTTAGTCGTTTCAGATGGGATGGGTGGGCATGAAGGAGGAGAGGTTGCCAGCCATCTTACTGTAGACACGATTAAGATGGAATTGGCTAGACTGCCTAAACAACTTTCCCCACAAAGCCGGTTAGAAGCTGCTATCGAAGAAGCCAATCGAATTGTTTGGCAACAACGCCAGGCAGACACAAATCTCAATAAGATGGGTGCTACTGCCACAGTAGTACTGGTTGAACAGGATAATGCCTATATTGCTGAAGTGGGAGACTCTCGCGCCTATATTCTTAGAGATGGGCGTATCAAACAGCTTACTACTGATCAAACAATGGTGCAGATGCTGATCGATGCTGGCGCAATCTCGCCAGAAGCGGCTGCCCACAGCCTCAATCGCAATATTTTGTTACAAGCGATTGGCACACATGAATTCCTACAGATTGCTGTTACGGCGATTCAACTTCAAGTCAACGATATTTTTCTACTCTGTAGTGATGGACTCTCTAGTAAATTACCAGCCAGTGATATGAAACAGATTGTAGTAGAGAGTAGCAATCTTGAGACAGCAGCAAATAATCTAGTTCAGACTGCCAAAGAACGTGGTGGAGAAGATAATATTACTGTGATATTGGCCAAGTTTGAAGGTAATGGATTGCCTGCTAAACAACGCATTGAAACTCTTACTAAACAGATTCAAATATTGGCACGCTTTGATCCTGAACAGGAGGCCCAAGCCAAGCCTAAACGTGAAGTCCGTGCCGCCACTTTTCAGGATTGGTTGAGTTCAGCAGTAATAGGTGCTTTCGCGCGTTCTGAACAACAGCGTACAGCATTAGAAACACTAGGTGAGTATGGCGAATGTATCGTCTTTCGTAAAGGCGATGTGTTAATTTCACGTAATGATCTAGCTGATAAAGAACATTACTGGTTGATAGACGGACGTTACCGTGTGGTTGTTGATGGCGATGATGGGGAGAAACAGACTATTGCCTTTATTGTTTCTCCTACTGATCATCGTAGTGACCAGGATATTCAAGAAGGCCTCAGTTTAGTGCGTGTTAAAAGACAGTTTTTTACTGCTAATTTTGGTCGTGGAGATCAGTATTCCAGTAAATCTGTAATCTGGTGTGAAGATGATCTCAATACCGCGATTCGTATTCCTGCCTATCTCTTTCCTAAATTAGCCGAGATTCTAGGGGAGCGCTACATTAATACAGTACGCCACTCTTAAGTAAAATTAATGTCAATTCGAGATAAGCCTGAACGGGCGTTAAGGTTAATGTTTCTTTTCCAGATCAAATAATGCTTTCAAGTGTTGCAGGGAACTGCCAATAGTTTGATCGATCTTGGCTAAACTGTCGCGTGTATGACGGGAAAAATTCTGTTTAGCTAGACCTTTGGCTAATTTCGCGCTGGCTTCGAGCGGTTGACATACCTGAGTCTGTAGCTTTCCCGCCAATTCCTGGAAATCTCTATTACGTTGCTTCAATTCATCCTGCAGCCTTTTAAGACGAATAGCTGCATTTAAACGCGCCGTCAGTTCAGTAACACGATAGGGTTTATTGATGTAATCATGTGCACCTTTGTGAAGACCTAGGATCTGGTCATTGACACTTACCTTAGCGGTAACAAAGATAATAGGGATATCTTTGGTCTCTACTTGCTCTTTTAGCAACTGACAGACTTCTAGCCCAGAAAGTTCCGGCATCATTACATCCAATAGAATAACATCTGGTTGTTCACGTTGAGCTAATTCAACCGCCTCTTTTCCACTAGCCACAGCAGTTGTCTTATGCCCAAGTTCTGTCAGCAGATCGAGCAGAAATTGTCGTGTATCTTCCTCATCATCGGCAATAAGAATCTTAGCGGGATCTGATTTAATCACCGGACTCCTTTTAATTTATTAAATATAAATTGCCCCACCCATTGCCGTGGGGCGGG
>JBFLVQ010001127.1:0-2257 GCA_040758525.1 Acidobacteriota bacterium | reverse complement strand
ACGCAATTACAAAGATGACTTCTCTGATCTTGTTATGGAAATTGCTTGTGGCTTACATAACTTGAGAATCCGCTATCGTAAGAAACCATTGAGGTTATCATCCATTTTTAATTTCAAATAATGTCTACTACTCCAGCTACCATTGGTCGCAAGTAAAACCCTGGACCACCGTCTTTAAATTTATCGTAATCAAAAACAAAATCATTACCGAAGCCGACATTTAATGGTGTGTAAGGACATCGCACAACCGTAGTAGCATTAACCGCTAGCGTAATAATCAACCCGCGCTGACTACTCGTCTCATCCACTTCTACCAGGTAAGGTTGACTCTTCTCTTTAACATCAACAGCCTTACCTCTATTCTGTAGAGTCCATGCCATCGCTGGATCATTTATGCCAGATAAGATGATGCTCAATAACAAAATCAAATTAATGTACTGAATGACTGATTTACCTTTTATGCCCATAAGTATTTCTCCATTGCATCAATTTGCCGTGTTGTTATCGTTTTGCTGCAGATTTTCTAGCTTATTGATTGTTTCTACTACCAGGGCTGAAGGATATCTTTTTGACCTTCTAGAGACCGGTTTTAGTTTCACCCGATATGCTACTGTATTACTGGTTAGTAACTGGTTAGTCCCTTCGCGATAGGTATCTACCCTACCTGTTACCACCACATCAAAGCGAGTAAGTTGTTGTTGATTATCAGAGGCAAGATCTTTTTCTGTAAGGAAACGGGCTTCCCCACCTTCAAATTTCCTGTCGATTCCTAGTTCTTTTAACTCATTGATTCGCTCAGGGGAAGCTAGGATTTTTTCAAACTCAGTGCGAGTGTCCGCACCCATCCATTTCATTGCTTCATTATACTTGTCCTTGGTATTATTTGAACCGGCTGAGACTATGTTCTCAATTACATGCAAGGCAAGCCATTGTATCTCTTCATCTGTAGCAGCATAGCGAAAATCACTCGCTGCTAGAGCCTTGGTTTGTCCATTATCAATTTGATAAACAATAAACCCCTTATCAATGAAAGTGGTAAGTTCTTGCCTGTGGCTATAAACTGACCAGTAGCACAAAATCAGCAGCAAAAAATTCATCAAAGTCGAAATAAACAGATGAAACTTCCTATGGCCTTCATTCCTACCGAGAATCGTCAAGCCATCAGTAAACCCTTTTCCTCTGTCTGCACGCACGCTATCTCTGCGAGGGTTATCGCTTGTGCTATCGCTTCTCCTGAAACTCAATCTACCAACAATACTGCGCAATGACATAACAGTACTTCCTTTCCACTAAACCTTAGCAGTTGCAACCGCTTTAGCTTCTTTGGCAATGATTGCTGTACCTACTACTGCAGCCTGCGTTATCGCTGAATTAATGCTGGAAAAAGGAAATATCTTGAATATTATGAATGGCCCTAGTACGTAGAGAATAACGAAAAGCAGGCAGGTAGTAGTCGCTCCAATACGTTGTTCCAGGATTTGTGGACTGAATATACTGTTGCTAATAAGAAATATGATCTGAGCCTTCTCTATGAACCATGCACAGATAGCTAGCCATACTCTTAAAGCTGTCAACTGTACTACTGCGCCATACCAGTTAGCAGCAACACGCGCGCCTGGACCTGGCAGTATTGCCAGCACTGCTGGTATTGGCCCGAATACGAATAATATTACTGCTAGCGCCAGCCAGAGCATGTTGACCAGATGTGTAATAACAGGAAAGGCAATAGCGGCTAATTCCATTACCAGCGCTGTTACTTGTGCAGGTCCAGGCACCAGTGAGACGAGTCTGGAGAGTACTTGATGATACCATTTTACTTTTGGCTCTTTTGGCTCACTACCTTCCCCCTCCTGATCTGGATTGTCACGCACATCTGTCGCTGTTTTGCCGAAAGCCTCCTGGAGTAACTTCGCGGCATCTGTAGAGTGAATACCGTCAGCAAATTTAATGCCTACCTCCAGTGTATAGCCGAAAATGAATGGTAGTCCTACAATTAGCACCATGGAGATAAACACTTGTCTGAACACAACTCCTAAAGGGAATTTCTCCTGTGCAAGTAGTGACAATACCAGCGAGACTAGCAGCAGTATTTTTATCAGGGGGCGTGCCTGCATCATGACAGTTTTGTAGGGGTGTAACCCTGAAATTGAGCGACAAAGCAACAAGATAGAAATGGTTGCCAAGGCAAAGGATAACAGAGTGTAAAAAGGTTCTCAAAGAAGGCAAACTCTTTTGCAACAAGAGAAATCAAGCAAAG
>JBFLVQ010001126.1:0-2268 GCA_040758525.1 Acidobacteriota bacterium | reverse complement strand
CGATCAAGATATTTAATGGCTTTAGCAACAGAGGCTTGTACTTTCTGTGCATCTTCTGTCTTCCATAATCTTACAGGGTACCAAACACGTGGATAGACATTCTTGACCGAATAGCCTTCTACTAGAGTAGTAACATCATTAGCAAAGGTTGTACCCATTTTTACATAGGCTTCAACCTTGTTCTCCTTGGTCTGATCTGGTAATGCAGCACGTGACAGCATCCACTGTTCATACTCATTACGGTCTTGTGTGACCTTATAAATTTCTGCAATCTGGCTATAGACCTGATCTTTGGTCTTTAAATCTTGGGCTTGGTCGAGTACGGTGCGAAAGGCAGTAATGGAACGTTGTGTGATATCGGCATTACGGACACGGTCAGCATTGATATCATCAACATATTGGCTCCAGATTGCGCGGGCATAAAAGAAGCGGGCATCAATATTCTTGGGATCGGCCTCAATAGCTTTGCCAAAGAGTTGCTCCGCCTCTTTAAAGCGGCGCTTTTCAAACTCATTTTGACCTTTTGCATAGTTATCCCAGAACATTGGAATGGCCATCAACCCGCTTAAGACTACAACAGTGCCAGCAACGGCAACCAAACCAAAAGCGCCTGCGCTCTTGCCTACGGCAGTAATTACCTGATGACGACCTTCATTAATGCGTGGGTCGGCTTGGCTGAGACGAGAAAATTTCACCCACGAGATCAAGCTAAGCCAGAGCGCGCGCAAAAAAAGGATTAGTGAGCCAAGCGCAGTAAGTGGGGTAAGCAATAGTGTAAATGGAAATCCCCACATATGTAGACGCAGGAACTCCCAACTTAAACTAGAAGCAGCTTTACAGTAGTGCAATCGCTCAAATGCTTCTGTTAACAATCGTTCATGAGTAGCTTCTGCAGCCGCTTCATGGAACCGTACATAGGTGCCACAGTGGCGACAGTTGGGTGAGCGACTCATGATAAATTGACCACAAGTACTGCAACGTATCGCGACATTGGAACTAAGACGGCGTGCTAAGAAGGAAGGCAATGGTACAGCAAACGCCTCTTTGGGCTGTTCAATCGCTTTTACCAAAGCAATATGCTGGCAACGTGCACAAAACCTTGTCTCAGGATCAAACATGTCTGCCTGGTGACAGACATCACAGCGTTCCTGTTGACTTATCGCTCTTATCCTGATATCGCCTTGTGCCATAATTGCCTCCCACATAGCTCGCACGGGGCAGTGCTTACGTTTGCTTATATTCTTAAATTACCAATCATTATTAATTACACAAATTAATTACCCAGGACAACAAATGACACGAACGCCTAAAGCATACCTCAGACGTAAAAAGTAGTCCAGAAAGAAGTTTCTGGATTCTCAATCCAATACAAGAAATTTAATGGGGATGTATTACGAGGGAAAGGCAGTAGACGATAAACTTGGTCCTAGTCACCGCTAACCAATAGTGAGATGCCCCTATCTTAGCATCACTCTATTGGTTTGAGCGGTTAGTAGAAATGGGAATTAGTCGTGCAAGTTTGGTCCAAAATCGGGCATTCTATTCTCTTTGACATCATTCTCCCAAGTTTTCAACTCTTGATCATGGCTCTGCCAAAACTGCGCACAGAGTTTAAAGTATTTAAGGACTATCTCTTTTTCACCTAGTTCCAAGAGTTCCTTGGCTAGCAACATATTAGGACCGAAAGAACCCAAGACCGGTGAGCCACTGGTTTCGGCAGATTTTAATAGGTGAGCCTTTGCTTTTTCTAGATCTTTTAAGCGCAACGCCACTAAACCTAACACAGTATTAGCTTGATGTATGGCATCTCCATCACCATACCCTTCTTTATAACGTTGTGCCTCAGTAAGCAATTCTAGGGAAAATCTTCTCGCTTTCTCCATATCGCCTGCCTTAAAAGCTATACGAGGAGCAGAAATTAATAGATAGAAACGCTTTTCATCGGAATTGGTTAGACTGAGGGCATTCTCCAATTCTGACAGTGAGCTTGCCGCTACTTCTTTCGCTGCTTCGATAGGCTGTCGTCTAATTGTACTCAATGAGTAGAGATGGCTCAATTTCTCAGACCATTTAGCATTATTTGGCTCAAGCGCCTGCGCCTTTTTCAAAAGCTCTTCGGCAAGTTCTTTGTCGTCTATAAAGAAGTAGTTAGCGGCATTACCAAGAACAATTGGATTATCTTTATGTAACTCGACTTTTTTTAGCCATAGCGCCTGCCCCTGCTCATACCCTCCTGTCTCAAGGGTTTTATATAGTGTGGTATAGGGA
>JBFLVQ010001125.1:0-2278 GCA_040758525.1 Acidobacteriota bacterium | reverse complement strand
ATAAAGAGGGACAGGAGAATAGTGAGAAATTGCGTCGCTATGAGCGAATGGCTGTACCTTACTATGTTATTTTTGATCCTATCAAGCAAATTCAGCCTCAAGTTTTGACTATTTATGAATTGCATGTGGGTACTTATCAAGTGCGTATGGAGGCTCAATTACCTACTCTACATTTGGGATTGACGCTCTGGCAGGGAAGTTTTGAGCACAAACACGACACTTGGTTAAGATGGTGTGATGAGCATGGCCAACTCATTCTCACTGGCCAGGAACGTGCTGAGCAAGAACGTCAAAGAGCCGAGCAGGCAGACCTACGTGCCGAGCAAGTTGCTCACCAACTTGAGCAAGAGCGTCAAAAAGCCATGCAAGCTGACCAGCGGGCTGAGCAAGAACACCTGCGTGCCGAACGGCTGGCTGCCCAATTACGGGAGTTAGGTATAGATCCTGACCGACTTTAACCGTTAATGTTGCACGGGTCGTTATTGATAGTAGAGCTATTGAGGACTTATTACTGCTTCCAACGTCTCAGCTATTTTAGTTATTCCACAACCACCTGTGCCTTCTGCCCAATTGATTAGTTGACTGACACGAGTGGCTTGTGGAGATGTGTCTGACACTACTCCAGCAGTGGGCTTTATTACAGTAAGAAGGGTATTAAATAGCGGCCCTGACAGTGCATTGAGATTAGTTATCAGTTTAATTCGCTCAGCATCGCTTAATGCTGATGCTGGATTTCTTAATGGAGTTGTTGAAGTTGGTATAGATTCGCTTAGTTCGCTTCTATCACGCTTTCCTGTAATTCCCCAAATAAGCTGCTCAATAGGATCAGGCGCTGGTTTGCTATAGTCTACCCAGATCACTTTTGATAAATAGAAAGGATGTTTTGATGGCTTTTTACCATCAGGCAAAAGTACCGGTATTATAGGTCTAGACTTCTCCGCAAACTGTCTCAGCATGCTTTCTTGGAGTGCACTTTCCCAGGGCGCTGTACCGCTCTTTCCAACAAAGACTGCGGCTGCTTTTATTTTGTCTAGATCATTCTCCAACGCCTTCGGCCAAGGTACACCTGGCTGAGCTTCCCTTTCTGCAAACCAAGATAAAATACCATAACTCTTTAATGCTTCTCGCACCTCTTCAACCAATTCTTTATCTTCTTCGTTATAGCAGAGGTAAATATCATAATCTTGTGTTGCTATCTTCCCTGGCAGCGTTATAACAGCAGCATCACGATCGCGTTTGGAATCGGCAGCCTGATCCATAGCTTGGACAACAGCCGCGCTTATGCTTGTCAATGCTTCTTCTTCACCATAAGTTAAAGAAATGCGAGTTTCACAAACGTTACAATTTATCCAATTGAAACCACGTTCTTTTCTGGCTTGAATCTGCTGAATGGATACTATTGTTCTACAGCCATTACATACCAATGCTCGCTTCTGCACTACAGTTTCTGCAAGCGCCCGTCGCTTCAGATGTGCTTCAACATAGTTCTCAAAGTGTAGTCTTGTTTCTTTGCTTGTTACTTCATCAAAGAACAATGTCAATTCGCCTTGTCCTTCTCCGAGGTTCCTTAACACTATTCCACATATACCTCCAAAAGCTGCTTTGTAGCTAGCAGCATCTTTCCACATCTCCTTTCTCTTAAACCTACCGCTATGCGATAGACGCACTACTAATGTTGCATAAATATTCAATACTGGTCCTTCGAATGTAAAACTTACGGCTTTGCCATCTGGATCTGGCAGATCTGGCCGCTCACGCCTTAGTTGTGAGGGAAATACTAACTGCACACCTTCTTCTGTTTGCTCTCTAAGTGCTATCTCATGCCTTAACAGATCTTCCACCATTGCTATCAACAGCAATTTCTCTTGCTCTTTATCTGGAATGCGTTCATCTGGTGGTATCTGGAATTTACCTGCTAAGACATCCTCTTCTGCTATACTACCTACTCCATCTGGTTGATCCTTAGCAGCATTAACAATCGCTGAAGCATATGCATCTAGCAATTCCGGCTGCAACAATATCAGGTTGCCGAAACTCAGCCGCTTTATCAGATCTTGTGACTCAACCAATCCTATACACGTCTCAAATACAGCTCTCAACTTATCATTTGCTTCTTGCTCTAAAACGCTGACACTTTCCTTCAACAACTCGGCACCAGTAATGTCTGTTTTATTTGTCTGGGTTTGTTCCATTGATGCTGTGCGCTTGAAAAGGCCAACTACTTTTTGCCAAAAGGTTTCATCATTTCTTATAGTATGGTTATTTTCTTGTTTTTCAA
>JBFLVQ010001124.1:0-2279 GCA_040758525.1 Acidobacteriota bacterium | reverse complement strand
GGTGGATAGGCATTGGTAGCAAATATTGCCTCATTAACAAGCCTATCTGTCTCTGGCATCTTTAGCGTTTCTGGTCGCTGTGAGAAGGCTAGTCGTTGATCCATCTCATCAAAGAGCATCCATACTATATGTGGTGACTTTTTACCGGCAACAGTCAGCACAGGCGCAGGGCCTTTTTCTTTAAATTGTGTCATCAACCATATTGCTTGGCCGAAAGTTATTAGTGTAAAGGGAAACATTACTAGAATCGCGCTAGCAGCAGCTTTGGCAATATGGCGATGAAATCGCAGTGCTGGCAAAACAACTATGATAATGGCAAGATCAGTACCCCAATGCCCTTTTCCATTGCCAAGAAACTGTGTCTGAATAATACCATTAATTATTATCGCCAAGACAAATAGCAATGAGCAGCGAGCAATGGTTATTAATGTTTCATTTTTTGAGCGACGTACAAACGTAATTGCCAACCAGAATAGCAACGCCAATGTAAGCACATTTATAATTATGCCTAGGTAGCTGTTGAAACTGTATCTCTCCCATTGAGCACGAGCACTCAGTGATTTTGTTATTAATATAGACCAGGTGGTAATAAAACAGAGGTTTGATAGCGATAGCGCCCTGAGCAGATCCTTAACCATTTACATTCCTTTTCTCTTGCGCAATAGGTAGAGCCAGCGTTCGGTCTGATTCAGATGTTGAACACGTACAATATTGAAATGGCCGGCACAGATATTCTCAAAAAACTCACGTGTGAAATACTCAAACAGATGCTCACGTCCACGAGTTATTTTACGAAACATAGAATCATTGGGAGCAATATACTCTATTATCAAAATATCTGTCGTCAATTCTGAAACCAGATCAATAATTTCCGGCAATGGGATACGTTCGCTTACCAGTAGATGGTGAACTACTGCAAGCATCAGGATAGCATCAAAAGCTCCTCGCGCACGCTCAAGAAAGCTTGCACATTCTCGATTACGCCAACCAATTGAAGGACTCGGTCGGCTTAGATCAATAACTAATGGCAAAATATCTAAATGTTCAGATATTGCCCGCCTCCAAGCCTTTCCTACTACTACTGGATCAGAATCTATCGCCACAACCGTTGCGCCACTACGTGCGGCAATGGCGCTAAAATGGCCGGTATTACAGCCAACATCAAGTATTTTACCTGGAGAGAGTTCGGCAATAGCCTGTTCGACAAAGGTAGTTTTGGCTTTGAAATGCTCTTCTGAATAGTTGTTAGAAGATATGTAGTCTGACCAGGATGATTTTAGATCAGACTTTGGCGCTAATTGTTCAAGCAAGTGACGTAGACGTTTGAAAGATGATTCCAGAATAAATCGTGCTTTCTCAGGATTATTTAACGATCTCTGTTGATAAATGCCAGTCTGTTCCTGATTATGTTTGGCTGTCAGCCATACAGGAAGAGAGACCATAGTAAGAAAAGGCGGCATCAATCTACGCAAAAGTCCCGCCATTCTATATATCTCTTCCGGCTCAATACCATCACGACGTACAATAAACAGTTCTGTTAAGGTAAGACCAAAATATTTATTCATTAACAGCGGCAATAAAAAAGTGCGTTCAAACTGGGCACATGCCAACCATATGGGATCTGTCGGAGCACGTTGCTCAAAGGAGAGCAGATCAACAAAGACTGCGGCTGGTCCACGAAAAAGAATATTGTAAGGAGTTGCATCTTTGAGGCCTAGACCTTCGCTAATTAGACTCTCAGCAAGATCGAGCGTAAGGGTGGCGGCGGTATGTAACATCTCCACTGGCCATTCATAAGGAAAGCTAGCAAATAGCACCTTCTCATGCTTTACCAGCGTATTGCCATCTAATGTATCAAAGAGATTTCTGATCTCATTTTTATTAAGAAGACTATGAATCTCTGCCTCTTCAAGAAACTCTGTCTGAACCACGCTCCCCATTTCTAGATACTTCTTGGCAGTAGCAGAGGCGAGAAATAGCTCTAACTCTGCTCTCCCTGCTTTGCTGACAATTCGCAGTATCTCTTTCTCTGTTTTGATTAAACAGCCGGATGGATCACGAAACGATGCCGTTAGGGAAGGAGTTGAAACAGACTGATAGCGATTCATCTCTGCTGATCTATAGACAACACTCTATAAGCCCCCATTATTTGTCGTCAGATTTAGCAGAATTCTGCGACTGTGCAGAAGAAGATTCCCCGATGGGGGTATTTTTTCTACTGGCAAGTTTCTTGGAAAGCCAGTTTGTCGCGGTGCGGAAATAGAACATAAATCCGAACA
>JBFLVQ010001123.1:0-2289 GCA_040758525.1 Acidobacteriota bacterium | reverse complement strand
ATAAAACTGTTATAGTCAACAATCGTTAAATCTGTATCTACACCTGATTAGGTATATATTTTAAACTGTGATAGTAATCCACTATTAATTAGGAAGTAAGAGAATGCGATTACCAATTTTCCAAGTTGATGCATTTACGGATAAGCCATTTGCCGGTAATCCTGCTGCCGTGTGTATATTGTCTGAACCAGCAGATGAGAGATGGATGCAAATGGTAGCAAGAGAGATGAATTTATCTGAAACGGCTTTTTTGTACCGAGAGAATGATGGCTTCCATTTGCGCTGGTTTACTCCAGAAGTGGAGGTTGATCTATGTGGCCATGCTACCCTTGCCAGTGCTCATATTCTTTGGGAGACAGGATTACTAACCGTTCAACAACAGGCAAACTTCTACACTCGTAGTGGGCTATTATCTGCCGTGCGTAAGAATAATTTGATCGAGATGGATTTTCCTAGCACACCGGAAAAGCCTATAGCTCTTCCCCTAGGATTGGATAAAGCGTTAGGCACAGTACCAAAGTATGTTGGTGAAAGTAGATTCGATTATCTTTTAGAGTTAGACTCAGAACAGACCGTAAGAGATCTAAAACCAGACTTTTCTTTACTAAAGAGATTCTCTATTAGAGGCTTTATCGTTACCAGCAGAGCTACATCTGCTCCATATGATTTTGTTTCAAGATTCTTTGCCCCTGCATTTGGTATTGATGAGGATCCCGTTACAGGCTCTGCACATTGCTGCTTAGCTCCATTTTGGAGTATGCGGCTTGATAAGAAGGAGTTGCTTGCCTATCAAGCTTCCCACCGTGGTGGCATCGTACACCTACGCTTAAGTAATGAACGGGTATTTCTTAGTGGCCAAGCTATTACAGTGTTAGCAGGAGAAGTGTTGGTTCCTCCACCCAAAAATAATGTTTGATAACTTACTCATCTCTATATACTATTTCCATTGAGAATGCTGGTAAACAGATGGCTATATACTCTGCACCTTCTTCTTCAGGAGTACTATACTGAACCCATTCTCCTCTATGTGCAATGATCGCCTGTCCTGCCCTTACATCGATTATACCGTCGGCGGTATTGACTCTCAGTAAGCCACGCAATACTACCGTGTATTCATCAAATTCAGGTTTTTGACCAGGCTCTTGCCATCCGCCTGGGCTCTTCATACGTGCAATACTTATTGCCTGATTAGCACTGTTCACACGACCAACATACTCCTCTATCAACTTTGGCTTACTACCTGCTGCTTGAATGATCGAGGGAGATTGAATAAGTGTAGGCATAGAAAGTCTCTCCAAGTAAATAGACTCAAATGTTGGTTATTGTGCTACTGTTGAGGTCAATTGATCAAGGAAAGGTGACCGATAACCAGCTTGAGTCCATAAGATCGGGAAAAAATTCTCATCCATTGTAGTGTCTCCAGCCCTTTTATACCGCCCATAAATATAACCAGCACCGCGGGGGCGAAAACATGTCTGTGCAGATAAAGTATGTATGCCTATACTACGACGAACCTTATCTGTACGTAGATTGCGGCCTGAACCATGCCATATTTTTCCATGATGTATGGTACAACTGCCGGCCTGTATCTCAATGGGAATGATCTCTGGGTTGGTTACTCCAACTGCAGCAGCATGCTCTTGCATAGTTGAGCGATAGCCTCTTGTTGGGGCATGGAAATCGGCAGGTTTTTCTAGCAGTGGCCATTTATGAGAACCGCGTACATATTCGATAGTACCTGCATCAATACTAGTATCATCTAAAGCAATCCAACAGGTCATCATCTCTGGTGGATCTAGATAGCTGATATAAGTAGAATCTTGATGTAATGCAATCTCTTTTGCTCCAGAAGTCTTCCACCAGATGGTATCTTGTCCTAAACGTGCGCCTGACCATTGTGCTAGTGTTGCTGTAAGCTTGCCAATTGTCGATGAGAGCACAATATTAGCAATTGTAAGATCACTCTTCCAGGCATTAGCTATATGTCGAGTCACATCTGGAAGACTAATACCCTCGCGCCAATACCATTCATCTGGATAGATCCCTGTCTCAAAATCTCCAGCAAATAATAGCTCAAATCTATCTCTTAAGCCTACGACCATCTCTATATCAATCAAGTTCTCGATAACAAGAAATCCATCTTCATTGAATTGGGAGATCTCTTCTCTACTCAGTAAAACTTCTCGACAAATCATAACCGCTCCTTATACTACTGTCGGTTATTGACAGTTAAACAATGTTAGGACGGTTATATCTTATAAATAGGTTATTGTTGTGTCTTGCACGATC
>JBFLVQ010001122.1:0-2292 GCA_040758525.1 Acidobacteriota bacterium | reverse complement strand
GGTTGATTAAGATAAATCCAGAGCCACATATGGAGGAACTACTCAAGGCAGCCAGAGAGGTATTACCCAGTCAATGGCAGCCAGAGAATGCCTCAGTTAGACTAGATACTGGTAGAGTAACAGTGAAAGTAGCCAACTATGATCAAGCATTGCTTACCCAGCATCAGGAATCTTTTGAGCAAAAGACTGGCTACCAGTTGGTAGTAGAGATGCCTGTCATTGCTGATGGAACTACCAACAACGGGGCGGGGAAGTATAACAGGATGGAAGCAAACACCGCGTTTGCTAAGATTCGAGAGGTATTTGCCGATAAACCATATACCCATCAACCATTGAAGATAGGACAGAAGGGCGATACTATTGAGATTACTTTCATCACAGCAGAGATAGGCGCTCGTTATCATCAGGAGTTGGTGTTGTTGGAGCATAATACTGGCTATCAGATGAGAGTGAGAGAAAATCCCGATCAAATCAAGTTACAATTGTTGGCCAAAGAGTTTATTCCCAAAGAGTGGGGTATCAAGCGTGAGCCTGGAATCAATCTAGCAGAGAAAACAGTGACGGTAGTAATATCAAGTGGAGTAGGGATGAGCTACGCAGGCCAAGCAGTTGCTGAGAGATTTTATCAAGCGACAGGTTGGCAATTGATGTTGAAGTGGGAAAGGGGAAGATGACGATTTCACAATTAATCGAAGCAATACAAGAAGAGATTCGAGAGAGATATCCTGAGTTTAAGATTCGTATTGCAGGATGGTTTGCCTATGCCATGCTTTACCGGCCTAAATATACTCTGACTCATGATGACGATCCGCCTTGGGATCATTCAGGACGGCTATACATTAAGTGTTTAACTAATCCTGGTATCCAATACTTAACACCATATGGCGATGATATGGAGAAATTTACAGTGGCGAATTACAACAAGCTAGGAGATTTTCTATCTGAATATACAGGACAAAGTAATGCAAGCTTTGTCAGTGGATGCGGCTTGTTTTATCAAACCTATGAAGAGGATTTACGTGAACTGGTTGAGAATTGGATTGATGAGTGTTTGTTGGAAGTTTTTTCTCAAAAAAGAAACCGAGTGATGATATTGCAGGCTACAAGATTAGATCCTGACATACCAATATCGAGTGTACAAGAACTATTTGACTTTATAGATGATGTGGATACTGAATTAGAAGGCGAGCCATTGATGATGTTGCGGATTAATGTTACATATGAAATGGTAGAGAGATTGAGTGCAGAAAATGCTCAGGAATTGCTCTCTCAAGGATTATTTGAGGCACGTAAAAGGCACAAACAAGAGATTACCACAGCCGAGCAGGCCAGATTGGTAGAACAGGCAAACCAAAGCCGGGCCCAAGAATTGACCGACGTTATGATAAGATATTTAGAATCTCTTGGTATTGTTCTGCTCAGAAACAGTTCTGAAAATAGATATAGTGGGCTGAGGACTATTGAAAAAAAGACCACTTACTGGAAACAGGTAAGAAGCTGGCTCTTGGAGCTTAACGAGACAGATAAAGCGCTAGTATTAAAGTATGGGCCGTTTTCTAATTCCATCAAAGAAGGGCGCTGGTAATAGGGGCTAGGGCTAGGCAACTATGGCTTCAGATGAGAGCAAGGAAATATTGCAAAGGCTTAGACAGCGAAGCCCCCGAAAGAAATTCAACACTGAAAAAGAGAACCCACCAGTACTTGAACCAAACCTCTTTCTACTGGTATCAGGGATAAACAAAGATCTATGGGTACTAAACACTGTGATTAAAGGGCAACCTACCGAGCTAACATTTGCCTTTAGCAATATGGATATGATGCAAGACTTCCTTACTAGCCTAGATGAACGCAATTACCAACCTGCTATCATATGGCCATCCAAACTAAAGACTCTGTTTGAGAATCGTGCAATACTATTTGCACTTAACCCAATAGCACGCAAGTATGGTGAACAATCCTTTATTAAGGAAGTACCTCAATGGGGATTAACTGCTGATGAGGTGGTAGGGATAATGCTGGCTGAGTCTGAAATGGAGCAACGGAACTAACTATGAGTGCTATGAGTAAGTACTATTGCGTGGTGTTGAAGGTTGAAGGAGATAAGTTCCAGGCAAAAGTAGTAGACTATGATGATGTTATAGAATGCAAATTTGAAGAGGTCGATGAGGAAGAATGGCCATTGATCAAGCCAGGCGCAACGTTCAGGTGCTACATGGGCAGGTACAAGCGAGTCATTGCGTTTGGTACAGAAAGCAGCAACGAATAGATAGATCATCTTGTAACATAATCAGA
>JBFLVQ010001121.1:0-2295 GCA_040758525.1 Acidobacteriota bacterium | reverse complement strand
ACATTGGCAGAAATTTGGGCATCAGTTTTAGGTAAAGAGAAGATAAGCATTTATGATAATTTCTTTAATATAGGGGGACATTCCCTCCTTGCTACTCAAGTAATTGCGCAAGCGCGTAAAACATTTCAATTGGATATACCGCTACGTAGTATCTTCGAATCACCAACTATTGCAGAGCTAGCTTTAACGATTGAGGAGATGCTTTTGGCAGAAATAGAACAGACAAATATAAGTTAACAGTAAAGAGCCTACTTAAATGGTTTGCCTCACTAATAGATATCTTGGAGCAAGATATAATGAGAGATTCTTCTACAATAGCAGAGAACCTTTCTCCTAATAAGCGTGCACTCTTTGAACTGCTTCTTAAAGAGAAAAAGAAAAAAGGAATAAGCTCCTCAACCTCTTCTATTCCACGTAGACAAGTATCAGAGTATATACCGCTCTCTTTTGCACAACAACGCTTATGGTTTCTAGATCAATTGCAACCAGGCACTGCTGTCTATAATATGCCTTTTGCAATGCGTCTTAAGGGAGAACTTAATGTTTCTGTGTTGCTAAAAAGCATCAATGAAATTATCCGTCGTCATGAAGTTTTGCGCACTAGTTTTGCAGAGGTGGATGGTAAACCAATACAAATTATTACTTCATCATTAAAACTAGCCTTACCTGTTATAGACCTTAGTCAACTTGATGAAACCATACAGGAACTTGAGATCCAGCGACTTGCCAACGAAGAGAAGAATCGCTCTTTCGATCTAGCACAAGGGCCTTTGGTGCGAGCTACATTGTTACATATCAATGAAAAAGAGCATGGTTTCTTGTGCTCTATGCACCACATTGTTTCAGATGGTTGGTCAACAGGTTTAATGATCCATGAGTTTGCGCTACTATATGAAGCATTTTCTTGTGGCAAATCATCGCCATTACCCGAACTAACAATACAGTATGCAGATTTTGCTATTTGGCAGCGTGAATGGTTAAGTGGCAAAGTGTTAGCAACAAAACTTGACTATTGGAAACGTCAGCTTAGTAACGCAACACCAATTTTAGCATTGCCAACAGATAGACCACGTACAGCCAGCCATTTTTTCCAGGGTAATGTTCACTCGATAATACTTTCACAACAACTTTCTTATGAACTTAAATCAATCTGTCAACACGAAGAAGTTACTATGTTCATGACACTGTTGGCGGCGTTCAAGTTACTGTTATACCGTTATTCATTTCAAGAAGATATTCTAGTTGGTACACCTATTGCTGGTCGTAATTATCCTGAGATAGAGAATCTAATAGGATTTTTCGTCAATACACTGGTCTTACGCACTCAACTAAAAGAAGAGATGTGTTTTCGAAAGTTATTGGCACAAGTACGCAAAATTACCTTGGCAGCCTATCAGCATCAAGATGTGCCATTTGAAATGATAGTAGAAGTATTGCAACCGGAGCGTAGTCTAACTCATACTCCACTCTTTCAAGTTATGTTTACCTTCGAACCACTCCCAGTTACTCCTCCACCTTTCAGTTTGACAGCGGGTCCTTTATATAGAGGCAACGATAATGTGCTAGCGCAGTTCGAACTATCTTGCTCAATCTCAGAGACAAAACAAGGATTGATAGTGACATTAGTTTACCGTACAGACCTGTTTGATGATACTAGTATTAAGAGAATGGCTAATAACTTCGAAAAGTTATTAGCGAGCATTGTTACTAATCCAGATCAGCAATTGACACAATTATCGCTACTAGGTGAAGCTGAGCAGCAGCAATTATTATTAGAACGGAACAATACTACTAGAGCATATACGAAGGATATATCTATTCATGAACTCTTAGAAGCACAAGTGGAGCACACTCCTGAAGCAGTAAATTACCAACAGACGTCTATTTTAGATACCTTTATCTCTAATGCTGTCCAATCAGGTCCCTCGATTAAAGAAACAGCAGAGAAAGTTTTACAACGCCGAGCAGAACTTGCTCTACGACGTGCCAAACTTTCTGCTAGACAAGACACGCTATTAACGCAGAGATTACAGGTCAAACCTACCAGTAGTTCTGTAAAACAGGTCCATTCTCTACCCTCTTCTTTAGTAGAAATTCAACCGGAAGGCACAAAGCGACCCTTCTTTTGTGTACATCCTGCTGGTGGTAGTGTTTTTTGTTATGTTGAGCTAGCCCGTCATCTAGGAAAAGACCAACCTTTTTATGGATTACAGGCAGATAGTCTCTATGGAAAAGAGCATCCATATATTAGCATTATGGATATGGCCGCCAATTATATTGAGGCGATTCGTTCTA
>JBFLVQ010001120.1:0-2308 GCA_040758525.1 Acidobacteriota bacterium | reverse complement strand
TCACCATTATCGTCTATCTCTTGGGCGTGCTTACGGCTAATGAAATTCCACATCTCATCTACTTGTACTTGCTCGACCAATAATTCTTTCATCAAGGCGGCATTAATCTCTGCCGCTTTCTCGGCGGCTCTACCCAGCCAGTGCAAAACCGTCTCTGCTTTTACTCCAAGGACAAAGCTGATACCGGCCAAATCTACTTTCTCCAGCAGCATCTTCAATGCCATCATTACTCGCTCTTCTCTTGTGCGTAAGTCATAAAAGACTGTATCGCTGGTCTCAGCAAAGCGCCGCTGACAAACATTGCAATGAAAGATTCTCCGCTTCCCACTCTTGGTCAGATAAGTTGCAATTGAACTTACATTGCCTCGCCTCATCAGACTATAATGAGTGCAGTTGGGGTTGGGACAACACTGTCCCCAATCCTGAGCTTTTTTCACAGGCCATTCCTCCGATTTATTTATTTCCCTAAACTTATCGTAGGTCTGGTCTGTGATTCTTTCAACTACCGTTTTTGTCGTTATCCTTCGTTATCAAAGTATTAGCGGTTGAGTACCCTCCGCTCTCAAATGCTGATATTAGAGTGGTATCATTAGCCAGTCCTGCCAATATCCTTAGCTCTATCTGAGAATAGTCAGCAACAATAAACTTTCGTCCCATAGGTGCAATGAAGCAGCTTCGATAGTTCACCGATCTAGGTACTTGTTGTAAGTTAGGATCATGACAGGCCAGCCTTCCCGATGGAGTGCCTATCTGTAGGAAGTTAGCATGAATACGTCCAGTCACAGGATGGATAAACCTGAAGATATTCTCACCATGACTGGTAAGTAGCTTCTGTAGTCCTCGATACTCTAAGAACTTGTCAATCAATGGATACTCATCAGCAAATTGATCCATATGTATGCTGCGAGTATTCTTTAGTGGCACTCCTATTCGTCTAAACGCCTCCAATACCTGTTGTGGACTATCGAGGTTTAGTTGTACCTCTTGAAATAGGTTCAATTGTGAATTGGCTGGTTGTAGTTGACGTTTTATCTCATCAGCAAGTTCTTTATGCTGCTTTGCTGTAATAGCAATCAATGCTTTCCATCGTTCAGTATCCAGCAGTATTCCAGCTAGCTCCATCTCTGCTATTGCTGCAACACAATCGAACTCTAGCTTAGCGATCTTAATCAATGCCAGCTCTTGTAACTTCAACCTCTGCTTCTCATATGCCTGTACCAGAGACATTGCTCTACGAGCTGCAGAGGCCATCTGATTCTCACTCTCACTAATACCAAATAGTTCATCAGATCCACTTGCTTCACCAATAGAGATACCATACTTACCTAACAATTCACTTAAGCTGAAGATAGCATTCTCACGTCCACCTCCAATCAATTGTGCAGCCAGCATAGTATCAAAGATACCTTTAACCATTATTCCATAGTGCTGATTGAGCATCCTTAATGTGAACTTAGCATTATGAAAGATCTTGGTAGGCCGATCTGCTATCAATAATGGCTGTAGCAGATGGATAAACTCTGGTGTCTGGAATAGGTCGATAACAAAGGCAAATTCTGGTATAGCAAGCTGAAGAGTACGTGTTTTATGCGGGTAAGGATCTAAGCCAGTGGTCTCTACAGCAACACCTATGGCCCTTCTCTCTCGCAGCGTACCGAGCGCTCTATCAAGCTGACTGGTGGTAGTGATTAACTCGTATTTGGTAGACATAGGCAATTAAGTTAATCTGCAAGCTGGCAATCAACCTGTGGTTTATGCCATGCGTAGTCCGGGATTAACGAAAGGATCTGTTTCCCATCTGCTGATACTTCTATCAGTTCATAAATCGTGTGAGAGCGGTCCACCTCTCAGTGGGATTTATTTGGATAAAATGGATAAGTGTCGTGTTGCAATCAATCTAGTGCGACTTCTTCCGAGACTATAATTGGAGTTGATTTGAAAACAATGGGGGCATAGTGGACTCGTTGCCTATACGTTTCTATTTCGCAGCAAATTTAGAGGTCATCCATCATTTATCAGACCCTAGTTTCTTTACTCCTGCTTTTTTCCACTACTGCCTTCCCATTTTAGAAGTAGCA
The DNA here is from genome assembly GCA_040758525.1 of Acidobacteriota bacterium. Lineage (GTDB taxonomy): Bacteria > Acidobacteriota > Blastocatellia > Chloracidobacteriales > JADJPF01 > JBFLVQ01. Next base: position 230 of record JBFLVQ010001120.1, on the reverse strand, counting down.
TCTTAACAACTTCATATAATGTCGCAACTACTAATGTTAATGTCGCAAAGAAAGTCATTAGTGGAATAACGCGATCACTTAATTCATAAGATCTTCTTGCTACAATTCCAACAAGAAAGGTTATGGAGACAGTCAATATAATTATTTCTAAAACAGCGGCTGCAATCCTTTTGTTATAATTGGGTAAAGTTATTACAGCAATTATTGTACCCAATAATGCCCAAGAAAGT
>JBFLVQ010001119.1:0-2321 GCA_040758525.1 Acidobacteriota bacterium | reverse complement strand
CAGATTGTAGGTAACACAGTTCATCAATATGAGATCAAGCTTATGTCTGGTCAGTTCTTGCACATAGTTGTCAAACAACTAGGGATAGACGTTGTTGTAACACTTTACGACCAAAATGGAACCCCCCTGGTTGAAGTCAATAGTCCAGACGATACACAAGAACCTGAACAGATTTTACTAATAACGAAAACAGATGGGAGCTATCGATTGCAGGTTCGTTCACTAAATAGTGGGCGTTATGAGGTCAGAATAGCAGAGTTGAGGAAAGCTGAACCGGATGATGAGGGGCGTATTGAAAAAAGTATTGCTGCACAGTTAGCATATGAAGAAGGAAAGCTACTACTAAAGAAAGCTACTGGAGAAGGAGAGCAACTGCGATCAGAAGAAAAAGGAAATTTGTTGATGGTGACAATTGGAAAATTTACCACCTCACTAGGACAATGGCAGAAAATAGGTAACCGATATGGAGAAGCCTACGCACTTAGCTATCGCAGCATTATTTACTATTTGTTCGGAAACACGCAGGAAGCACTGTGTAGTCTCAATATTGCGCTGTCACTCTTTGAAGAGTTAGGTGACCGCTATGGAGAAGGTAGCACACTCCTTCTGTTGAGTCAGATTTACTACAAAACAAAAAATACACAGATGGCATTGGAATACTCACAGCGGGCACAAGCACTCTTAAAGAGTGTGGGTGACCACATTGGAGAAGTCACTGCGCTCAACAACATAGGGGTTTGTTATGGTGAGTTGGGGAAATTCGAAGATAAGCAGAAGGCGCAGGAATACCTTAGGGAAGCATTGAGGCTATCAGAAGAAGTTGGTTACCACAAAGGGAAAGCTAGCTCGCTTAACAATTTAGGTGCGGTTTACGACTCTTTGGGAGAAGAACAAAATGCATTGAATAACTTCAACGAAGCATTAAATATATATCAAAAACTAGGTAGTCAATCTGGGAAATTAGAGGTACTCAATAATATTGGGAAGGTTTACTACACGTTGAGAGATAAGAGGGCATTTGAGAACTTCAAACAGGCATTGGAGCTTTCTCAAGAGTTAGGTGACAAAACTAATGAAGCTAGTATTCTTAGTAACCTGTGCGGTCTTTATAATATCATTGGGAAAAGTCGAGATATTACACCCAATTACTGTAATCGAGCGCTAGAGTTGCATAAGACTAACAAGGATAGTTCCGGAGAGGCTTACGCGGCCAACAACACAGGTAGATTCTACCAGTTATCGGGAGATAAGCAGAAAGCATTGGATTATTACCATCAGGCACTGTCGCTCTTTCAAGGAGTAGGAAATCTTTATGGGGAGGCTGCTGTACTCAACAATATCAGTAGGATCTACTATTTCTACGGAGAAGCTCAAAAGGCGTTGGGCTACTGCAATCGAGCATTGTCCTTGCAAGAGATTGTGGGAGACAAAACTGGTCAAGCACTAACATTATCTGATATTGCGGTAATTAAGCGAGACTGTGGTGATCTTGATGAAGCGCTCAAGCAGATTAAGAAATCAATTGAAATACTCGAATCCTTACAAACCAAGATCGATGTTCAGGAACTACGCACATCCTACTTTGTTTCAGTGCAGGATCGCTACGACTTTTACATCGATCTGCTAATGCGATTACATAAACAAGCTCCTTCTAATAATTACGCTGCTTTAGCTCTGGAAGCAAGTGAGCAAGCACGGGCGCGCACTTTGCTCGAAATAATAAAAGATGCTCGCATAGATTTCCGTCAAGGCGTGCCTCAAGAACTGCTTGATAGAGAACGTAACTTAAAGCAACAACTCCATGTTATAGCGAATAAACGGCTAAGGCTAATGAAGTATCTGGATCATAAAGATAATCGAGAGGCTGAACTAGAGGATATCAATAAAGAGATCGAGAGATTAACGGATGAACTCCAAAGGGTTGAAGCTCAGATATGCAAGGATAATCCACGTTGTCAAGCAGTGAAGGATCAAGAATCATTAACCCTAGCGAATATTCAAAAAGAGGCTCTCGATACCGATACCTTGCTATTGGAATACGCTCTGGGTAAGGAACGCAGCTATCTATGGCTGGTAACATCCTCTTCAATAGAAAGTTTTGAACTGCCAAGCCGAGAAGAGATAGAGAAGGTTGCGCTACAATTTTATCAGTTACTCACAGCGCGAGAGAGGAAGGACTTTGAAGATGAAGAGAATGAAATGTTATGGGAGCGTGTAAAGGAGGCTGATTCTAACTATCCTCAAGTTGCGGCTAAGTTAAGCAATATATTATTGGGACCAATAACCAATCAGTTAGGCAACAAACGGTTGCTAATAGTGGG
>JBFLVQ010001118.1:0-2325 GCA_040758525.1 Acidobacteriota bacterium | reverse complement strand
CGCTCCACTGAGGCGGTGGACTTTCTCACGGAAGATCTATAAGCTGCCAGAAGTAACGGTAGTTGTTTCTGAAAAACGGAAGGGTTTGCCGCCATCAATCCGAATCAACCACTTGGTCATTAATCAATTTCCATACATCCTGATTCCAAACCCCTCCTTGGTCAGAGAACCTAGTAAATAAGTATTACCACACATTAGATCGTGTAGTTCTCTCTATTCATCCAATAAGCCTAAAACCATAAACTGGAGATATGAAAGATAAACCATCCAGGAGTAGATAAGATGGCTGGGAATAAGCATGCCCTTATCAATGACCAAGCCTCACTAAACCAACTCTCATCACAGGCAAAGGCTCACAGACTTTCAACTCTATCCCATCAGACACATCCTAGCGCTATCATACAGCGAGCCAGCATCGATACTCGCTCGCTTACCTATCAGGATGTCTTGCAACTACAGCGCACGATTGGTAATCAAGCAGTTGGTAGGCTGCTGGCAGAAATAATACAGGGTCAAAACGTTCAGCCAAGCAATAACACCTCCTCAAAAATTGGAACGGAGAACCAGACCGATCCACCTACTGGTCGATCTACTGGTCTGCCTGATGAACTTAAAGCAGGAGTTGAGAGCCTTTCTGGTTTATCAATGGATGATGTCAGAGTACATTACAATTCTTCCCAGCCAGCACAAGTACAGGCATTGGCCTATACTCAGGGTAATGACATTCACGTTGGGCCTGGTCAAGAAGAGCATCTACCACACGAAGTCTGGCATGTAGTACAGCAGAAGCAGGGAAGGGTAGAGTCAACAATACAATTACAGGGAATGGGCGTTAATGATGATCAAAATTTAGAGCATGAAGCCGATATTATGGGATCGCTAGTGGTACAGGGTAAGTCGAATGTAACAAAGACGGAAGGTAACGGCTGCCCTTACTATAAACAGAAATCATTAGAGGAAAAACCAGCGAATTTTAACTACCAGAGTAGCAATCTCAGTTACATTGGAAACAATGTAGTTCAACGAGAACCTGGCTTAGGCAGTAACAATAATAACTATGATGACAATAACAATGAAGTAAAGAAACAACAGCATAACCCAGCTAAAATTGCTTATGATGATGCTCCCCCAAATGCTCATGTAGAAAACCTCTCTATTGAGAATTGGAAGAACGGTAAAATAGGTCAGACATATTATGGCGTTATGAATATACCTACTGGGACAATTTATTTGGCACCAGGAGAGCCCATAATAGAAAAAGGAGGGCCATTTTATTATCTAGGAGGAACAATAAACGGCATATTGGGTGCTACTGGATCAGGCCAAGGAGGGCACGCTACGCTGCTGCACAATCTTACTCTGTACAATATCCAGGTGCTAAATAATAACCAGAAACTGGATCATCGACAATATTGTGGCTTTTCTGTTAAAAAAGTTGAAGGTGGCTTTGATGCAAGTTTTAGATCTGGATTAAACAGTGATAACTTCGACTGGAAAGAACTGGAAAGTATTCTTGACCCTGAAGATAATAAAGATCCCGGCACAAGGGTGATGCCTTCTCTATGGGCTGCGGCGATTGCTAATGCACTCTCAAATGATCTTCCAACACCCCAAATTACCGACAGGGAGGATAAGTGTGCCATTATGTGAACAAGCGGAAGAATGGTAATATCAAGTACTAAAGGTGGGCTATTAATGTGCTGTGCCTGATGGTTTGCCCGGTAGTGTATTACAAATGTCAGTTAAACATTACGAAATAGCGCTTGGGGGATCGCTCATTTTCGTAGAAAACAGGTTCGGAAATGACTTCACAGATTGAATTCGACAGGCAGTATTCAAGACTATCATAAGTTATTGATAATTGTGCGTGCTTGATTTTGATAGGTGAAAATCAAGCACCCTGATTTGTGAAGTCATTTATTTGTCGCTTTATGGTCTCATTGAGCGATGCCTAGCTTGGTATTATCCTGGCATGATATCCCGTGATTTTACCAATTAACCTGACTATTAAGCTAACTATCTTGTATTCAGTGTGATATAGCCAATACTCATACCTTCTGGAGTTGACAATATAACCCTCCAAGCAAGTAGTAGTGCCAGGCGTATTAGTGCTAACCAATTATATCTAAAGCATTTCTGCTATCTTGCTTCAGCCTCTCCTATTTTATAAACTATCACTTCCATTCTACGGCTCAAACAGAGTTTTAACATTCTCATCCAATCCAATTTAAGGAGACACCAATATGTCCACACAAAGCGTACCTGTATCTATTACTCAAACCGGCGTAGCCGCAGTTGGCAGTTTACCTGGTCAGCAAGGTTCTG
>JBFLVQ010001117.1:0-2327 GCA_040758525.1 Acidobacteriota bacterium | reverse complement strand
TACCTTCTGTAGAATTGACCATGATCTGTCCACCATGCGCAGTACAGATCGCTTTAACAATGGAAAGCCCTAACCCCGCTCCGCCCAGTTGGCGCGAGCGTGCTCGATCAGCACGATAGAAACGTTCGAAAACATGCGATAGTGCCTCGCTAGATATGCCAATGCCAGTATCAGCCACTTCAAAAAGTCCCATACTCTCTCTGACACTAACTCTTACTTCTATAGAGCCGCCCGCATTAGTATATTTAATGGCATTATCGAGTAGATTAACCACTAACTGTTTTAATCTAGCAAAATCTCCATTAACAAATACGCACTCAGCAATATGGCAATGCAGATCGATATTCTTATCCTCGGCTAGCAAGCGCATCTGCTCAACCGTGGTATTTACCAGACTGGCTAGATCGATCACTGCCATATCCATCTTCACTTCACCAGCATCAAGTCGGGAGATGGTAAGCAAACTCTCTACTATCTTAGCCAGCCGCTCAGTCTCACCTAGAGCACTGCCTAGTGTCTCACGTATCTCTGGCGCCAGCCATTTCTTCTGTAATATTGTTTCTAAGTCACAATGGAGAATAGTCAGGGGTGTGCGTAGTTCATGCGAAGCATCTGCAGAGAATCGGCTGATATGTTGAAAGGCTTCATCCAGACGAGATATCATATTGTTAAGAGAGATAGAGAGGCGCTCTAGTTCATCTCCAGTCTTTACTACCGGCAATCTCTCAGCTAGATTTCTTGATGAGATTCTCTCAGCACTACGCGTCATATTATCTACTGGGATTAATGCGCGTCTGATGAGTAGATAACCGCCACCAATCGCGACTGCGACAAGAATAGGAAAAATCAGTACTAGAGTGATTACTAGTCCATGGAGGGGGTCGTAAATCTCTTGAATTGACATTCCAGCTTCAACCATAAAGTTCTCGCCATTTGAAGCTGTGAATGGCATTGTGTAGATGAGTACCCCGCCACGGGATGAGGATTCTTCTCGTAAGAAATCCTCCTCTACCATATCCTGCAATACCGGCAATTGGCTAGGATCAAAGCTGCCATCTTTTGGCAGGCCGGATGTGTAGAGTAGGCTGCCGTCTGCACGAGTAATACGCAAGAAGCGATCGCTAATCTCTGGTGCATAATGCTTGCTTACAATATCAAGAACATAGCCTTCACCGTGCTTATCAATATCGGCTAGCAATGTCCAGGCAACTAGATTGGCACGTTTAGCCAATACCTGTTTTGAGATCTGGGTCAAATAGTATTTCAATCCCAGATATCCACAAATACCTAATGAGAGAAATAGCATTATCAATAGTCCAGCGTACCAACTGATCAGCTTAAAGCGGATAGAGCGTATATTCATAGGTCTTCTTCCTCATCGCTAATGATATAACCGAAGCCGCGTACAGTACGGATCAATTTACGCTCAGATTGACCATCCACTTTATTGCGCAGATAGCGTACATAGACATCAACTATATTGGTGGCGCCATCAAAACTCTGATCCCAAACATGCTCAACTATCATGGTGCGAGAGAGCACTCGATTAGCATTGAACATCATGTATTGGAGTAGCGCATATTCTTTGGCGGTCAGCTCAATTCGCCGGCCTGCTCTTCTCACCTGTTGTGTTAGTTGATTAAGCTCCAGATCGCCAATCTGCAAGATGTTTGTCTGATTGATTGAACAGCGCCGCAGTAGTGCTTTGACACGTGATAGTAGTTCGGCAAAAATGAAAGGTTTAGTCAAATAATCATCAGCACCGATCTCAAAATTCTCTACTTTATCGGTAATAGAATCACGTGCTGTCAAGATTAGAATAGGTAGTTGTTTATTGATCGTGCGGATCTGACGCAGGATCTCGCTACCAGCAAGGCCTGGTAACATTAGGTCGAGTATGATCAGATCATATTTATACGCAATGGCAAGATCTAAACCATGACTGCCATCCTGAGCAGTATCAACGGCAAACTGCTCTGCAGTGAGCCCCAAAGCAATAAAATTTGAGACTCTCTCTTCATCTTCAATCAATAAAATACGCATCTTTTACACCCTCAACAATCAATAACAGATGGAGATTAATATTTCCTGAGAGCAAGATTAAATTTTTCTCATAATTTATCCAAACGGTTGTTAGCAATTTATGCATTCTGATTAGTTGGAAAGAGGTAATTCCCAATTCTGAGAGAAATTTAATCTTGCTCTCAGGGAATATTAATCTAAGTCTGCTATTAATAAATAACTCAGCGTTTAAGGGAAAGGTACTAGAGCATAAAACTCTATAAAGACTATCCCTTTTCTAGCACCCCATCGAGCAGCGTGATATG
>JBFLVQ010001116.1:0-2330 GCA_040758525.1 Acidobacteriota bacterium | reverse complement strand
ACTGAAGATTGATTCTGCTCAATGGTCCATTCTATATCCTGAGGATAGTAGTTGCGACCACGTATAATAATAAGATCCTTCAGCCGCCCGGTTACAAAAAGCTCACCATCTTTGATAAACCCTAGATCACCAGTTCGTAAGAATGGTCCCTCACCATTATCTGTAAAGGCGTTAAAAACCTTATCATTCTCTAGCGGCTTCTGCCAGTAGCCTTGCGCAACGCTTGGACCGGATACCCAGATCTCTCCGACTCTATCCGGCAGACAGACTGTTAGTGTTTCAGTATCAACAATAAGGATTCGTTGACTCTGATCGCAACGACCACAACCAACTACGGTAATTGCCTCGTGCTTGTCAGTAGTTATAACTTTATGATATTCGAACAAAGCGCCATCGATCTTATTTATTATCGGCGTAGCTGTCTTTGAACCGCCAGAAACGATTAAAGTGGCCTCGGCAAGCCCATAACAGGGATAGAAAGCCTCAGCGCGGAAACCACAAACAGCAAAGGCTTGCGAAAATCGCGCCATTGTCTCTGAACGTATAGGTTCAGCACCGTTAAAAGCCAATCTCCAGCTACTCAGATCAAGAGATGCTTTCTCCTCTTCACTGATCTTTCTTACACATAGATCATAAGCGAAATTAGGCCCTCCGCTGATTGTTGCTTGAGTGCGAGAGATTGCCTGTAACCACCGCAAAGGCCGTTGTAGAAAAGTTATTGGGGACATAAGTGTTACCGGGAACCCTTTATAAAGAGGCTGCAGTATTCCTCCAATAAGCCCCATATCGTGATAAGTAGGCAGCCAGATCACACCTTTAGAATTGCTATCGGTCTGAAAAAATTGATGAATAAGAGTGCTATTATGAAGCAGATTTTCATGTGTAAGCATTACTCCTTTAGGAGATGAGGTTGAACCAGAAGTGTACTGGAGAAAAGCCAAAGTATCTTTTTTTATATTGACTGACTGCCATTCTGCTGCCATTTCAGTTGATATTTTATCTGTGGCAAACCACTGTATATTTTTCAACTCTGTAATTTCCTGCAAAGAGTATTCAATCAAAGGAAGAATAGTGGAAGTAGTAAGCCCAACCATTGGTTGTGCATCATTAGCAATAGCAAGAAATCTGTTGAGAGTTCGGTTGAGGCGCATTGGATCTGGCGGATAGACAGGAACGGCAACTACACCACTATAAAGACAAGCGAAAAAAGCGACAATAAATTCCAACCCCGGTGGATATAGTAACAAAGCACGCTCCCCTTGCGCTTTACAGGCTTGCAGTGCAGCAGCAATAGCACGCGCTTTGCTGTTTAGCTCAAAATAGGTAAGATAAGTTTGCGCTAAATCTTTATCAGCAAGAAATGTGTATACAGGCTCTTTGGGCTGCTCATCCGCTCTCCAACTCAGTATTTCGATCAGTGTTGAAGGTGCATTGCCTAGGTAAGATTTCTCATTCATCTATCTACTCCACAAAATAGTTGTCTCTTTTGGAAAAATGGCTCTCAGAAGTTAAACTGACTCAAGCTTAATTCTTAAATGAGAGTTAATGTCCATATAGAATCGAGCTGATTACAAGGTGGGTATTGGGATTAGTTACAAAACTATTATTTGGTACTGCAAGTTGAACTTTCATACAATTTAGAACAAAACTTCGATTTAGCGTACGGTTTATTTAACCATGCAAATAGCATGTGTGCCTTTAACCTTGAAACCCTTTACTGGCACTCAGCGCACGTCTTATCTGACTAGCATGATCGTCAAAGTGCTCTCTATGAAAGTGAAATACCTTTCTTAGCGTCCAATAGTCACCAAGAAAATTGGCGCCCATATTCCATTCATGCTCTTCTATACTATCGAGCACTTCACTGGCTAACTGATGTGCTTGATCGTATTTTTCTGCCACTGATGCACGTGTATCCTTGAAGACAGTTAGTCTAGGTACAAAGAATTCAAGTAAGGAGAAGGCAAACTTAGGATAATTTGCAAAACCTTTCCCTTTCCTTACACCGTCAACAAACTCAGGTATCAATTTTGGATGTACTGATATGTGTAGCATTAACGCGCCAACTTTCACCTTGGGAAAAAAGCGGCGTGGGTGTGGAACTAAAAAATGCCAGTCTCGATCACAGAACGAATTCAATAACCTATAGTAATCACAGTAGATTGCCTCTAACTCGGTACGAAAACTTTCACGAGTAGTAACATTCTTTGATTCATTCACATTTAAAGACATAGCTATTAATTCATCCTTAAATAATGGAAAATTAACCTCAACCTTGTTATTACTCTTTGTCTTGCTATCAAGGAGTTTTACTGGCAGAGCTTTTAGAT
>JBFLVQ010001115.1:0-2336 GCA_040758525.1 Acidobacteriota bacterium | reverse complement strand
ATGATCTGGTTGTAGGAACACATGGAAGGTCATTCTGGATTCTTGACAATATCACACCACTACGACACATCGATCAACAGATTGCACAATCCGAAGCCTTCCTCTTTAAACCACAGACAGCCTATCGAATCAGACGTAGTTTGAATACAGATACACCAATTCCCCATGATGAGCCTATGGGACAGAATCCACCTGATGGCGCAATAATCGATTACTTTCTTAAGTCAGATGTCAGCACACCAATTACATTGGAGATCTATGATCAATCTAATAAGCTAGTACGGCGGTTTTCCAGTGCCGACAAACCTGAAGAGATAGACGAGAAGGAGCTTAGATTTCCTACCTATTGGATTCGTCTACCCCGTATACTGCCTGCCCAAGCCGGTATGCAGCGATTTGTTTGGGATCTACATTATCCCCCACCTGAAGGGATAAAGCGCGATTATCCTATCTCAGCCATTTACCGTGACACGCCCAGTGAACCAATGGGCTCAACCGTATTACCAGGAGTGTACACAGTAAAACTTATCGTTAATGGTAAAACCTATACGGAAACGTTGATAGTGAAAATGGATCCACGTGTCGATACTCCTATGGAAGGATTGACCAAGATGTTCCAAGTATCTTGGCAAAATTATCAAGGTTTGAACCAGACTAATGCTGCACTTATAGAGATACAGGGTGTACGGGAAAAGCTTAAAGCAACTCGTGAACACGCTAGTCAAGAACTCATAACAACAATTACTTCATTAGATCAGAAGCTTGCAGCATTAGCAACCGGCGAGCGTCAAAACACTAATAGTCCAGCAATAGATCGAGAGAAGAACTTTGCCAAGGTGCAAAGAGACTTGAACCTTCTATTAGATATTGTGGAAAGCTCTGATACTACTCCGACCACACAGACAATCGCCGCATCAGAACAAGCACAATCCTTACTTGCTGAACTTTTAACACGTTGGAATGAGATTAAGAACAACGATATAAAAGAGTTCGATAAGCGGCTTCAACTGACCAGTCAATGATCGGAATTTAGTTATAGCAGCAAAGAATCGCCAGGCATTTGAAATCATTCTACGGATTGAAAAAATATGGTACTTTCAAATCGCCTAATTGAAAGTACCAATTATAGGAGAGGAAAATTTGTAGCTGGCTATGTTTGCTAATCGGTCAGAAAGGAGATAAAGACACCATAGCCATCTACTAGAGAGATGCTTGTAGCCCTTGCTGTGTAACACTCAGCTATTGAAGCTAACCTGATCTAATCCGGTAGTAAATTCGGTAATTACTATATTTGACAATAGGGCGACAAATAACAAAGGTATTTTGTCACTGATTTACTACAGAGGCTGATCAGATCGCATTATTAGTCTAAAAGTTCGATTGAATCGCCTTTCGTTAAGATCCCTTCAACCAGAACGGCACAATAGACACCCGTATAGGTATCGTGTGCTTTGGCAACTTTGCGCAAAACCTCTGGGTTATGCTCGCCTGTGTCTGGATCGAGCGAAATCATCTTACAGCGTGGATCACGTTCCAAAATCGCAATCACCGCCTTTGAACCGATACGTAGTTTGCGATTGACCAACTTATCCTCACCAAAACCACCATCTGATACAAGGTTAAAATAGATATTAGCGCGAAAGCGCCGTTTATCAATAGGAATGCCTATCTCTATTTCGAGCTGTTGAATCGTTTGTATACTAATCAATGAAACCGGGCGACAGTCAGTTAATGCGCGATCTGAACGTACCAGCGTAAGATGATGTTTTTCGTTGATCCCTTCTCCAAGCATTTGCACAAGTGCTGGATCATCAACAGTAACAATTGCACCCGAAGGTGTAATGATATCCAAAATCAGGTCGTCGGGGTCACCATTTGCTGGTGTGATACCAGGCGAGATACTCATTGCCTCGGCTAAATTCGGTGGTTTTGCTGCTCGTTCAGGATAACGAAATTGAGGACGATAGCGCAACATCTGTTGCTGCGCGCTTGCAATCAGATAAGGGCATCCTTTAGGTGCGGCTGAACTTTTGAAGGCATAGCAACGGTCGCCATAGAAGCCGGAGAAGCCCATAAAGGCTTCGGTCATCTCCTCACCACTCATACTTTTGACTGGGTAACGCCATAAACTTTCCACAATCCCAATAGTTGTCATATCAACATCTCCTCTTATCCTATCCAGCTAGCGCTAACTTAAATCAGATTCAATTTGAAGAGCATCATTGAATCTATTAGTGAAATTAGCTACACAAATGGTAAGTGTTAGCTCAACAATCTGTTCATCAGAATAGTATTTTTTTAGATCTTGCAGACTGCCTTCTCGAATAGCTGCGGCT
>JBFLVQ010001114.1:0-2340 GCA_040758525.1 Acidobacteriota bacterium | reverse complement strand
GCTCCTTCAGTAACTTATACCGTTATACGCGAAGGTGATAAGCTTATTGGACAACGTACTGGGCGATCTAAAGAGGAACTATTACCTGCCAATGAAACAACATTCTTTCGTAAAGGGACGGTGCGTGGAGAAAAGATATTTGTTAAGGATGAGAAAGGCCGAGTGGTTCAAATGATTGATCGTAGAGATAATAATGATCTTGTCTGGAAAAAGATCAAATAGCTGGCAATCTATCCAATATATCGGTAGTCTCGACAGCTCGCTTTAATGCGATCAGCCTGTTTACCGTATCTCGTGAGAATACATGTTGTAAGATAGGGTTCAAGATTAAGTTTAACCATAATGGCCAAGCTTTCAAATGATAGCGAAATGTTACTTTGGTAATTTCAGATGATATTTCATCAAATCTCCAACTACCGGCAAAAGAAGATAAAATAATAGGCCCTTTAGTCATCTTAACAGCAGCGGCTACGGGCGGTTCAAAGGAGATATACTCTGTTTCCATTGCTAAACCATTTTTAGCAACGCACCAAGCCCGTACACCTATGTCTGCCTTGATGGCGCCATCCTTTAGAATAGCCTGTTTAAGAAATGGATCCCATTCTAGGCGTCGTTGATAATCTTGTGTTAGATAGAATAATTTATACCGATCAGCGTGAATTTCTATTGAATACTCAAACGTTGCCATAGATTTTATCTCTTATTGCTGTTCTTATCTATGGATAAAATATCAAAGTCATCAAAAACAGCGCTAACCATAAGATAATCTCGAAAGTTTCCGTCGCAGGCTGAATTTTCTTCAATGCACCATAGCTATGTATAAAGATCATCATTAGGAAGGAGGCCAGTATAAGATCAAAGAAGAATACTCGTAGTAAAAAATGGGTTGCCGCCTTGAATGTGAAAATGGCTATTACACAGATAACCCCTCCTAGACAACGGCCAAAATATATGGCTAGGTTTGGCTGTTGCGGTAATCTCCATTTGAGAATGGATGCCCATTGTAAAGGCCAAAGTAGTAGTGGTAATCCAAAGAAAATTAGCGTGAAAGCACTAATCACATATAAATAGACAGTTGCAAACTTGCCTAATAAACCCATTTTTACTATTTTAACTTGTTAACCATAAAGGATCGAGGAAAGAGAGATGTGCTAGTAAGTTATCCGTTAGCTACTGCATTTAGTAGTAAAAGCAGCAGCATTGACAAATTTACCAGCATGCTTTAAGTAAACAGAATCAAGGCTTCTTTTATTTATTAACCGACATCTGCCCTTCAGATGGATTAACGGTATTGAATTTCAGCAGACGTTCAAAGGCAGAATGGGGCTTGCCATCCACCTCTACATAAGCACCTATGACAAGATTAACTCGACCAGCATCCTGTAGGGGATTCAATTGTAAGTCTCGCCCTTCCATAAATTTTATACGTCGTTCATCAAGGCCACTAAAATAGAAGCTACGTAGTTCTGGATTAGTATCTGCACCAGAAATATCCATTGATACCCATCCATAGTTAGGCACAAAGTACTGCACCCAACAACGGTAACCTGGATCGACAGCTTTACCTTCATTCTTGACCTGTAAGCGTGAGCCGAAATGCAGACGTGTAGGAATACCGCGCGCTCTAGCCAATGCAATAAAAAGCGAATGTTGGTCAGTACAAGCGCCACCTTTCATGTTAAGGCAGTATTCGGCGGAGCCTTTACCAGATGACTTAGGCGCCTGCTCACTTTTGGAATAATGCTCAGAATTATCGACAATATAGTCGAAGATACGTCGTGCTTGCAGCACCACATTTGTCTCATTGCCGCATACCTCATTAGCAAGTTTAACAATACGCTCGCTGACCTCCATATTAGGGACATCTGTTTTAAGATATTCGCTAAACTCCTTACGATGAATATCGGTTAATTTACCTGCTTTTCCTGCATCAACTGCCATTACCACAGCATTACGCCGAATAAGGAGATCCATTGTGATAGAAGCCGTAGTAGCAGGATTAGAAACTTCAGCATAAAAATAGCGGTGACCATAATTGGGATCACGAGTGATCTTATAATCTGCTGGTGCATTGGTAACAACCAGATCAAGTAGTTTTTGAGCATCGTCATCGTCAGGCAGCCAGAACCAGATACGGAGTTTCTTGCTGCCTGAAGGAATATCCTTAATTGTGAGAGAGTGGTTAACGCTGTAGGTTGCGCTTTTGGGCACTGTCTCTGTTTGTGCTAATGCTGGTACTGCCCAGAGTAGCAAGGAGATAATCATACAAATCTTGAGCCAGAGATTGTTGCGATATTGCATCGTAAGAGCCTCCAGGTATGAAGTTTTTGCTAATGCTCT
>JBFLVQ010001113.1:0-2347 GCA_040758525.1 Acidobacteriota bacterium | reverse complement strand
GTTACCTTGCACCATCAATGCAGAATGATCCAAATGACTTCCGCTGGAATATCGATATGGAAGGAGATCTACATCAGCGTGAGTTACACCTGAAAGAAGAGAAGCTATTCGGCAAGATCCATATTGGTGCGGGATTGTTCTATTCAGATGATCTAAGTCAAGAGAAAGTGCGGTTCCTTGCTACTGATGGTAGTGGAAAAGTTCTGCCATTCAATCGTCAGGTAGCCACACCAGCAGCTAAGTTGAACCTGGTAGCAGGGCAGGCCCTGGTAATTCGTGGTAGTAAGGATATTGTGCGATTGGTTGCTGAACCTAATGTGAGATATGAGATAGCTGTTACCAATGAACCGCCTGCAGAGATGGCTAGCATGGATCACTTCACCTACTACTATGATTTCATTGGTGCGAAAGTGACGCCATACAATATTGCGCTAGCGAGGAAAGCGGCTGTTGAACCAGCACCATTAACCTGCCAATCTGTAGTATTTGGCAAATCCAAACTCAATTAACGGCCTAAAGAACGCAGCAACTCGCCACTACTCTTACGGCTGATGGCAAAGGTGAGTAATGCGTTATTCTGTTCCAGATTTTTATTGGCTTTACGATCAAGGGCGACAGCAAGCGCTAACTCTGATTCTGCACGGCTATAGTCGCCCTTTTTCAATAAACTTTCACCTAGTCCTTGGTGTAGTTGGCTTAGCATAAGATTCTGTTGAATATTGGCTTTTTTGGCGAGATCTAAAGATTGATCATATAACTCAATTGCTCTGTCAACATTGCCAGCTAATGTTTGGATACGGGCATAATAACCCAGGACAATTGCTGAGGTTTGACTACGCGCGCGATCATCTTTGATCTTGTCTAAATCGCCTACGGCACTCGCCACAGATATTTGAGCTTTATCAATATGGCTCTGCTCAGCATGAATAATGCCGAGAAAGGTACGACTCTTTATAAGTTCTACAACGTTACCTTGCTTTTCGGAGAAGGTAATTGCATCTTGCAAATAAGACTCTGCTAGAGCTGAATTGTTGATGTTGAAAGCCGACATGCCTGCAATTTGGAGTAGTTGTAGGGCATAGCGATGATTGATTGGCCGCGCCAGTTCTAAGGCTTTACGTGCGCGCTCGAAGGCTGCTTTATTATTATCCGTGACATAGTAGATGCCAGCAAGAGTCATTGATGGTCCCAGAGTATAGAGAGGCACTTCCAAAGATTGGGCTTCTTGAATTGAAGCTTCCAACGCTTCAACAGCCTCATTAAATTGTGATGTTGCGCTCAAACCAGAACCACGCCAATTTAATAATTGGGCATGGTTGAATAGGTGATGCGCATCAACTGTTCTCTGAAGATTCTCATCAATAATTGCTTGTGCTTCCTTGAATCTTGCATTCTTGATTAGAAATCTTGCGATCTGAATGGTGGTTCTTTCTATCTCGCAATTTGAAGCTAATGCAGTAAATATATCTCTAGATGCTTGGGTTTTCTGTAAGGCAGCAGAGTACTGATCTCCGCTTATGGTGGCTTCAGCTTCTGCACGTAAGCGACGTGCTTGTTGTAGAGAGCCAATAGCTGCTACAGGTATCGCACGGTAATACGACACAGTATCTCTACCCACCATGTCACCAGTCTTGGTTGCCATCTCTTCACCGATGGCTGCTGCTGTTTCTATTGCTCGCTTGGCTTCTGACTCATTCCCCACTTGCAAATTGGCTAGATACAGGTCGAGATGCTTATCTAGTTGCTCATAGCGAGTAGGGGCATTAATAGATGCGCTTTCAATAGCAACTGACTGATCATTGTGCTGTGCTGGTTTGACAAGTAAGAAATAGGTAAGCAGCGCTGGTGCTATCACCGTTATCACCATTGCAGCGATCTTCATCATGGTTTGATATCGTAGACGTGATGCTTTAAGCGCTTGGATCTTCTCTTCAGGGAAAGCTACCACATTCACATTGGTGGGTGCAGGCATCTCAACGGTGGGCTGCTCTGAACACTCTGGTTGTTGCTGTTCTACCACCTGCTCAGTGTGTTGCCTGTTACGCTCTTCAACATGTTGCTCTAACGTGTTGTTGGCGAGCTGATGGATTAACTTCTGCTTATGCTCTTTCCATACCTTACTATGGAGAAACTCTTGTGTATCCTTCTCTATCTGGATAGCAGTATCAGTATCTACATCATCGTGTCGAGCATTAAGATCGATACCCAATAGGGAATTGATATTAGGATTAATTCCAGCATCAAGTGGTCGTTTTACATCCTTGGTATTTCTCGGTCTCTTAGGAGCTTGAATATGGCGCTTGATTAAGCGTTCTTTACACTCCTGCCATTCTTTACTCTTTAAGAA
>JBFLVQ010001112.1:0-2348 GCA_040758525.1 Acidobacteriota bacterium | reverse complement strand
CATAGCGAAAGCGTTTGAATCAGCCAGTACCAGGTTGAAAGAAGATCCTCAAGATGCTAATGCGCTATTTGTGCGTGCGGTTAGTTCGGAGAAACTGTTTCTACTGAAAGATGCAAAGAGCGATTACCAAAACTATCTTTCCATTTACAGTAACTCAGAACATAGACCTGAAGTAACAAGGCGGCTAACTTCGCTTACTGTACACCTAAACCAAAACATCACAGCCAAACCAACTAGCTATGAACAACTTGATCGTCATATTGATGACTATCTAACTGCCTTACAGACTGGCAACAGTTTGGGAGCGTCCAATGCCCTTACTGGAGCCGAGCAAATCGCCAATGAGATAGCTGCTAAAACTGGGGATCGATTTGGTCTGGATCTGGTTTCTTATTATCGAACAGTACCCTTAACTAACATAAACCAGCTCCGCGAAGCAAGAAAACTCCGAGCTGATGTAGAAGCTATTTCAATCATTGATTATTTTGATGATGCCATTAAAAAGGCAGGGCATGCCAAGACATTGTTTAATAGCGTGGGTGCTACGTGCGAAACTCTGAAAACCGATGTACAACTTGCAAAATATCTAAATAAATCGGACGCACTTAAAGATGCACAAATCCTACTCGATGCTTCTATTCCGCAGGTTGCAGAAAAACAATATTTATTTATCCATGCTTGGCTTTTGTACTGGAAAGGCGAATTACACTGTAATACTTCTCAATTTAATCAGGCGATTGAAAGTTATGAGAATTGTATTCGCATCGCTAAACCACTTGATGCACCAAACTTTCTTGTAAGTCCATTAGTGATGTTATCTTCAATTTATTACACCACTAATGATAATGAGCGAGCCTTTGAGCTAGCCTATCAGGCTATGGAAACGTCTTTAGCTATTGGCCGCCCCTTGCCTATTCAACTTGTTCAAGTAATGGGAATTAGTGCCTTTAATCTTAAGTTTCAATCACTTGCTCAAACTTACTTAGACCATTCGGTTAAATTGGCTGAAGCACAGAATAACAACTCTTATTTAGTAATGTCACACATTTTTTCTGGTATCACCCAGGCTGAACAGCATCATACAGCGGAAGCAGAAATTGGATTTGCCAAAGCATTTGAGGCACTCAGTAAGATTGCCGATCAAAAGGCGCGTGACCGCATGGAATACGCTGTTACAGGCTACTATGCCCGTGCTCAGATGATTGCTGGTAATGTCGATAAAGCTACAGAATTGTATGTGCGTTCTTTGGAATTAGCCGAAAAAACTAATCTTCAACAAAAACTTGCGCTTTCTCAATTACACCAGGGGTTAGGAGAGTGCCTAATAGCCAAAGGCAATATTGATCGCGCTAAAATTGAGCTTGAGATGGCTATTGCCTTTGACAAAGAGGCACAGAAAAATTTCGAGTACAACAATGCTCTATTGACATTTGCTGTTTCCAACAAGGTTAGCCAAGAGCTGCTGAGGTCACTCGAATAACCTGATTAGTCAAGCTGTGATCTGCTAAATACTACCGATCCGCAGACTAAAGGGCGTGGAGCAAAGGCTATTTTCCTGATCGATTCCGGCATGTATGGTGATACTTTAACGGCCATAAAATCGTAGTAGAACAAGAAGTGGTCCATGTTTGCCATCTCTTCAGGTGGTAGATTGGTAAGAGCAACTTCATAACGCGTGCTTGGCTCTACTGTTAATTGTATCGCCTCTTTATCTCCACGAATCACTAACACTTGCTCCTTCGCTAGATTGATCTTAGCCGCTGGTTCTGCAACTTGTCGATTGAACGGCAACGCTTTCCCACTTCCATCAGCAGCAAAGAAGCGCACCTTCTCTTCACTGATGTTATGTGCATAGAACAGCCCTGCTCCAATATGGATCTTGCCGAATAGCTTCTCTTCCTTCAGGTGTAACTCGCGTTGATGTAGATCTCCTTCCATATCGATATTCCAGCGGAAGTCATTTGGATCATTCTGCATTGATGGTGCAAGATAACGCCCTACCTGTGCTGATGCCCCCTCTACATCAATATAGATCGTACCCCGTAGTTGCTCACCTTTGAGTGTGGCGAGAGTGGTTTTTCGACCGTTCACTATCTTTGAAACCGCCAGCATCGGTGTATGGTGGTGGACATCAAGTATCCCTACACTAACACGCTCAGGATTGCCCATACACAAGGCCATTAATCCATCAAATGTCATGCTAACAGTAGCTTCCTCTCTAGGGTTAACTGGTAATGGAGCTGCTTTGCTACTATTGGTATTGCTATTGGTAGAAGCAGCCATTGTTAAGGCAAACACTAGGCACACAAACAGACTTACTGACAAAGCGATATTCTTTCTCATGCTTG
>JBFLVQ010001111.1:0-2351 GCA_040758525.1 Acidobacteriota bacterium | reverse complement strand
ATAGTAACAAAACGGAGTTATTGATGAAACAAAGAAATGCTACTAATAAAGTTAATAATACAGTTGGACGTGCTGTTATCGCTGTCAGGAAAAAGAAGATCATTGTTGCAACTATAATCATATCGGTGCCCTTACTAATAAGCACGATAATATTTTTTGATCAATCATCGTCAAGCTCACAGTCAAATTCAGAGCAACAATCTACCCGTCTCTCAGCCAAACTCAACGCGGTTGCGAAGCATCATCTTGATAAAGCAGAAGAATTGGCTGGTGACATAGCTGCAAAAGGGGATCGTTACGGAGTTGATTTAGTATCTCAGTTACGCACTATCACGCCAGAAGAGGCTAGGGAGTTACTTGATGCTCGGCTAGCGACGGCAAATGGAGAAGAGATCACTAACGCTACTTCTAAAACTACATTAACTGAATCAGAAGATCTAATAAGAAAGGTGCAAACAGCGCGTAGCATTTTTGAAAAGCTGAATTTTACCACTGAAGTTTTGAAAGCCGATTGCGTTATTGTAGATTTACAAATACGAGCTGGACGATATAACGAAGCACAACAAGTTATTGACAGAACACTTCCTGTTGTAGAGCGATATAAATATCTAATCCTTGAGTCAGAGCTAGCCTACTATCAAG
This sequence comes from Acidobacteriota bacterium, assembly GCA_040758525.1. Taxonomy (GTDB): domain Bacteria; phylum Acidobacteriota; class Blastocatellia; order Chloracidobacteriales; family JADJPF01; genus JBFLVQ01. The sequence continues at coordinate 1,709 of JBFLVQ010001111.1, read as the reverse complement.
CCGTTATATTTCAACATCAATCAAAGAGAAATGATGCTGTTGTGTGGTTTGCACGGTCAATAAAAATATCCGAACAGATAGAGAATTTTCCTCAAGCGGCTAAAGCGAGAATGGGCTTGATCTCGGTCTATCTCGACCGTGATTTAGAAACTGAGCTAAATGGAGTTAGTACGATTAATAGGTCTGAGTATTAGTGGGTCATTTTTTGAGGTTTTAGTCACTGACCTAAACCTAAAGGTTTAGGCTTGTTGGAGAGATCCAATAGGCCCACGGTGACCAGACTCAGCCAGGACCACAAGATGAGTTGTGGTTGCCATTCAAAAGAAACGAACGGTGTGTTCAACTTTTAATGGTCAAGTTTCTCTGAATGGTGACCACTTTTGCCGATGGTCTCATGGAAGATAAACTACCGAAATATTAAACAGTAGAGAAGAAGTATGATTATACAAAAGAAAGCTAATAGTAAAAAAAGTACAAGAAGAAATTTGTTGTGGGTACAAAGAATCTTATTATGGGTAATTTTTATTGGGTGTCTAACAACTGTTGCAGTTATACCTTCAACCTACTATTCCTCACTTGAACAAGAATCTTTGGAACGACAGCTTGAACTTATTAACCAGCAGATATCCATAAAATGGGAAATAAGACAGGTATGGGAACGATTATGGATGGTAGTTTCTGAAGAGGATGTTGAAACTTTAGAAGCAATACCGGAAATATATAGCAGTCCTAACATAACCGATGTTGATGGAAACACTTTATTGTTGAAGCCTATCGTGCCAAGTGGACCGGAAATGACAAAGACATTATTGAATTTGGGTGTAAATCCGAATCTAAGGAGTTACGATGGCAATTATCTTCTATCAGACCTCGTAACAGATGCCTCAATTTCCTGGAATAGCCGTGACGGGGAATTGATTCAACTTCTGGTATCAAGAGGGGCTGCACTTGATATGTTGGACGAACATGGCGAACCAGTACTCTATGGACCAACAATTTTTGGCACATTGCCACTAATTGACTTATTACTAGCAGCAGGTGCTGATGTTAACGCAAAAAATCATCACGGAGAAGCTCTCATATTTGCTGCTATAGATGTTCAACGTGTTTCCATAGTTGAGAAGTTGGTCGGAGCAGGAGCGGATTTGACATCGATTAATCGACATGGAGAAACAGTCTATGAGTTTGCCAAACGCCGGGATGTATGCCCACTTATATATCCATTCCCAGTTGATTTAGAGGAAGGTCCTATCCCTCCATCTTTTATGAAAGTGCCTAAACCAGATTGTGATCATCAACACCATAGGATTTGTGAACTATTGGTCAAGGCAGGCGCGTGGCCTGTCGAATTGGAGCAACAGATCAACACAGAACAAAGGCGACCATTTGCGCATATGCCGTGGATATTGCGGGATGCATTAGAGGGAATGTACTAGAGGAGATTGATCTAAATGAATAGATACAGGCAGCAGTTTGATTATGACGCACAACACGCAGATGATCGCGAGTTCATAGAGCAGGCTCTAGTAGATGTCCATACATCCATAACTCAACGCACCAGAGATTCCATTGTTATAGGAAAACACTTAAGCCAAATAAGGGAAGAGTTTGGCGATCTACACTTGCAGGTTTGGACTAAAAAGGAATTTGGCTGGAGCTACGACCAGGTGACACGCTTCATGGAGGTGGCAAAGAAATTTGCTAGCGAG
>JBFLVQ010001110.1:0-2351 GCA_040758525.1 Acidobacteriota bacterium | reverse complement strand
AAGGGTTTTGTGGCGGTGCCGGTCCCGATTCCAGACATGTTTTCCAAATTTTAGACAGGGTTTCAACCAGAGAGCACACAGAGTCTCGGCGTGTGCTCTCTAGGTATTTCTATTATTGCGCAGATGCCGTTAATCCCTTAAGGCGTTGTGCCTTCTCAATCAATGTGATCAATTCTTGCCGTTCCGAATTATCTGCTGGTGCTGCCTGTCGGGCAATATCAGCGATTGTCTCTAAAGACCAAAGCTTTGCTTCCGGGCTCTCTCGTAGTAGTTCTGCGAAAGCTGCCGCTGCAACAGCAAAACGGAAATCTGATGAGGAGGCAGCAAATTTTTGATGTAGCCGTGTGGTAGTGTAGACGGCAGAAACTTCTTGTGCCTGCTCGCCATCTGGAGCTTTATAACGTAGGCGTACGGTAGCCAGTTCTGCTGCCGGTTGATCCTTTAATTCGATCTCATAGAGTGCTGTGACAGTGTGACCAGCACCGATCTCGCCAGCATCAACCTTGTCATTACGGAAATCTTGATCGGCAATATCACGATTCTCATAACCAATTAAACGATAATAGGCGACTGCCGCGGGATTGAATTCAACCTGGATCTTGACGTCTTTAGCAATCACTTGAATAGTACCACTGAGTTGCTCAACAAAGATCCGTCTGGCTTGTTCCATATCATCTATATAGTAGTAGTTGCCATTGCCTTTATTAGCAAACTGCTCCATCATCGTATCCTTGTAATTGCCCATACCAAAACCGATCGTGCTTACCGTGATACCTTCTTTAACATAACCAGCAATATTTTTAAGCAGTTCAGCCGGCGTAGCTTTGCCTATATTGGCGTCTCCATCTGAACAGATGATGATACGGTTAATTCCACCTAAGTGGAGCTGTGTAGCAGCTTGGCGATAGGCAAGATCTATCCCAGATTCCATGGCTGTACCACCGCCGCTCCGCAGCCGATCAATTGCATCAATAATGACACTCTTTTGCATCGCACTGGTAGGCGGTAATACAATACTAACGCCTCCCGCATATGTAGTAATTGCAACCGTATCCTTAGGTTCAAGATGTTGGGTAAGAAGCTTCAAGCTCTGTTTAACCAGGCCAAGCTTATCTGCTGAATCCATCGATCCACTAGTATCAACAAGAAAGGTCAGATGCGCGGCAGGGCGCTGCTCGTTATCACTACGCCGACCTTGCAATCCTATACGTAGCAGTTGCCGTTTAGCCTGGAAGGGCGAAGCAGACGCTTCCATTGTTAGGGAAAATGGATGCTCAGTAGCCGGTTGTGGATACTGATATTTGAAGTAGTTAATAAACTCCTCTACACGTACTGAAGCAGCAGGAGGCAATGCACCTTCACTCAGTTTGCGACGTGCAATTGTGTAAGAGGCCGTATCTACATCAATGGCAAAAGTGGAGAAACGATCGAACTTAGTATCGGTCTTCTTGTTTACACCATAATCGGTGTAATGCTCAGTATTGCCGGAATTAGGTTCATCCGATTGTGTTTGGGTTTTAGAAGAATCACCATGTCTATCCCATTCAGGGAAACCTACTCTCCAGCGATCATCAGTTGGTTTAAAGTCGCCACTCTCTTCTTTTTCGCTCTTTTTCGCCTTCTGTTTATCCTTATTATTGGATTGTCTCGCCCCGTTTACTGCAGATCCTAAATTTTCTACTGTTGTGCTCTGAGTTTTATAGTCAGGCACAGGATACTCACCTGCTTCGATGGTTACGACTTCACTAGTTTCGCCGACATCTAGGACAAGTTGCACTTTAGTTTCACGACCTGCCCACACAGTTATAGGACTACGTTGTGAGCTTCTAAAACCTGCCGCATTGGCTGTTACTTGATAAGTGCCAGGGATCAGTCCTATGATACGAAAAATACCCTGCTCATTAGTATATGTGCTTCTTTCTAGGCCGGTGGAGATATTCTTAACAACAATTTCGCTACCAGCGATTACCGCTCCGGTCTGATCGGTTACCACGCCGCTCAATATGCCGGTGGTGTCTGCATTACTATTGATCAAATCAGTTGTAAAGATTAGTGCTGCGACCGTGATCGCAAATATCAAAATCCTCTGCGCCATTTTTGAGAGCATAAGACCTCCTTCTCGGCAAGAAAGCCGAATCGAACTTTAACGATGGTTCTTGATTTGACTACTTAATCGCTAGATCTTGTTTATGGTTCCCATCAATTTGCTGCTATTTACCGCCATTAGGATTTAAGAAACGACCTAGCTGGTGTAAAACTCGCTAACGCAACTCTAGTGCCAACCTTATAAAAAGTATTGCTTAGTGAATTCTATTGCTTGTTGGTGAGTTATTTGACGCAATTGGCGAGAA
>JBFLVQ010001109.1:0-2354 GCA_040758525.1 Acidobacteriota bacterium | reverse complement strand
GTTTTCATCAATGTTTCGTCAAGACAAAAGCAAGAGCCATATCTAGTTATTTGGGGCAAGATGAATGCAGATATGCTCTCCGCAATTAGTGAACTAGAAAAGACTATCTATCTAAAAGAGGATCGCCAAGCAGTAGCATTAACAAAAAGAATATTGGCCGATTACCAGTATGGTTTTAACGATATATTCAATCAAATACAGGCCAATAAGATCGACCAGGCCCAGCAAGCAAATGATGCTATGGATAAGTATCGATGGGCAGCCAACAAATTAGAAGATATCGGCAAGCAGCTTGCTGAGGAGAGTGAAAAACGTAGCCTTATCAGCGAAGCAGAAGTTTCCCGGCAGATAAAACAGGCAGAAATAGTTTTACTGGTGGCTTTTTTGCTGACAATTATCTTTAGCCTACTAATAGGAATATTTCTTACTCGCAGTGTTACTAGGCCGATTCTACAAGCTGTTGATGTGGCAAGAAGTGTTGCACAAGGTAATCTCAAATTGATGTTAAATGACAATCCACCTAAGAACGAGGTGGGGAAATTATTAGAGTCGATGGGTGTAATGGTAAACTCTTTGGATTTACATGCCAAAGTAGCACAGGAGATTGCTACTGGCAATTTAGAGGTTGTTGTAGAACCACGTTCAAGCGCAGACTCTTTTGGAAAAAGTTTTAAGTTGATGGTTGAGAAGCTACGTGAAGCGGTTATCACCATACGCAATGCAGCAAATCAGATTTCTGGGGTTAGCCGTGAGATTTTTAATGCTTCTCAGCTATCATCAAGGTTGAATAAAGAGGCCGCTTGCTCTATTGAAAGGACCGGTTGCGCAATACATCAGATGAATGTTAATACCAGAAATATTGTTAAGAGTACTCAAGAACAGGTAACTATGGTTACAGAAGCAAGCAACCGTATCGAAGAGATTTTGTTATCGATTGAAGAGATTGCTATTGCTTCGGAAAAGTTACTTTTAATTGCCGAGAAATTGCAAGAGGAGGTATTGGTAGGTGTTTGTGCAGTAGAGAAGAATACGGAAGGCATCTTAAAGATAAACAACAGTCTACATAGTTTTGCTGATACTATTAATGCCCTACAGGAAAGAACCAACAATATTGGCAAGATTACTGAAGTTCTGGCAGAAATATCAAACCAGACCAATCTGCTAGCTTTGAATGCTGGTATCGAAGCAGCGCGCGCTGGGGCTTATGGTAAGGGATTCTCTGTAATTGCTACAGAAGTGCATAAGCTATCTGAGCATAGCGCTAATTGTACACATGAAATAGGAGCAATAATAAATGGCATTCAAAAGGAGGTAAGTCACGCGGTAGGGGATATGCAGCGTAGCAACAAGATTGCTGATGAAGGCATTGTTGTCTGCCAGCAAGTAAGCGCAGCTTTAACACGAATTAAAGAGTCGGTAGCGGAGGTCTATCAGTGCTCGCATAAGATCGGTACAGCTTCTACAAACCAGCGTTCAAATACCAAACGTGTTGCCGATGCAACCGCAATATTGAACACTTTAACGCTAGATATAAGTATCGCTATTGAAGAGCAGGCACTGGGGGCAAAAGAGATCCTGGAAGCGATAGACAAATTGTCGAAGGTGATCAATCAGAATACAGAAATATCAACTGGGCTTGCTATAGATGGCAAGAAGCTATCCGATCAGAGCCATCTGCTACAAGGATTATTAGGACAATTTCAATTAAGAGATGGATCAGAGTATCGTAATACTATTGAAATTGATCAAAGTATTAAACTAGTAGAAGAACCTAGTTCCACCAGCTTAGCAAAGACACTAAGTAATCTGCACAATAATAATATTGAGAAATTTACTAATAGAGTATCGGCGATCGATGGGAAAAATACTAATATATCCGTTAAACGCAATGGACTGATGGGTAGGTCGAGTCGATGATACTAACACACTCTTTGCGTTTATGGTAAATGCGCTGGTATTTAACATCGAAGCGAGGTATAACTCTATTGCAAGATAAGCTACGTTACCAAATGACCTCACAATTTTAAGCTTCAAAGCTAAGCATAATTCTACTTATTAGAAGGCTAGGGTATGGCAACAATAATGATCGTTGACGATGAAGAACCTACCAGGATAACTTTGTTTGCGGCCTTTTCTAACAAGTATAAGATTATCCAGGCCGCTAATGGGCAAGAGGGTCTACAGGTATTTCTACAGCACAAACCAGATCTTATTATCACCGATCAGAATATGCCGGTCATGAACGGCTTTGATATGGTTAGCGGTATTCGCGCTTCTGATAAAAAGGTGAAGATTATTGCATTCTCAGGGTCTTATGACTACGGGTTGGAAAAAATGCTGGAAGCGGGCGCCGA
>JBFLVQ010001108.1:0-2356 GCA_040758525.1 Acidobacteriota bacterium | reverse complement strand
TGCTCGAAATAGAAAGGTGTTTCGGTTCTCTATACCGCCTCAGGGCAGGACAACCGAGACGGGCAAGTGGCGCAGCCCGAAGTATTCGCTGGTCACTACGAACTCAATGTAGTAGCAGCCAGGCTTCTTCACTTACTCCGAGTTTCGCTTATCTGTGAGTGCTTCTAATGTTCGCAAGAAGCCGCCTCCATTTATGGTGTGTGGCGTGTCACGATTAGATTAGTAGAGAAAAAATAGCGGGCACAGAGAAAAGCAGTATCTCTGTGCCCTTTGTGTTGCGCCTGTCATTATGGAGTAATGGTTGTCTCTACAGAGACGGTGCCATCTGGATTGCGTACACGTACACGAATCAATGTACCAGCCAATGACTTACTGATCTTCTTACCAACCAGTGAAGTTGCAGATTTGAACTTGGTTGTGACCGGGTTATCATTCACTTCTATAACCGAGCCATTCTTGAAGAGCGTACCAGTAATCTTGAGCTGGATCTTACTAGTAACCGTAGGAGTAATCTTGGTTATCGTTGGCGCTGGCAGGATACGGAAGTCTTGATCGCTAGTATCTGAAACTACCACGCCATTCAACTCTACACTGAGTCTGATACGTGCTTTGTCGGTTGTGATACTGGTGGGCACTGCATAGGTAAAGCTATTTTGTGAATCAGGCAGGTTAGTAACAATTTCACTGCTAAAGGTCTGGCCGCTATCGGTTGAGAGTTCAAGTTTCTGGGTAGCAAGTGCCCCGACTGCCTGTGTCCAGCGAATTTGGAAAGGCAAGCCACCAGAGCTAAGAACCTCATTACCATTAGGAGCAATCAGCAATACAGATGCACCTGGAGCTGCTTCATAGGTAAACGAGCCACGTAGTGTGGCAGTCTGACCATCGGTGTTGCGTACGGCAACATCGACAGTGCCAGGCGCATGTGGGGGCGTAACAGCAGTGATACTCTTATTATTAACAAAGGTCGTTGGCACATTCACACCATCAAAAGTAGCCACAATACCTTGTCTAAAGTTGGTACCAATGAAGGTAACGGTTGTGCCACCGGCGATGGGGCCATTTACAGGAGTTAGTGAGGTAAGAGAAGGCGCTTCCGGCATAGGTGCAGCGGCTGCCGTGATACGTACCTTGTTAGTATAATTGTTGTCGCCTCTGCTTGTGCCATCGCCATTAGCAGCATTGCCGGCAACATAGAAGGTTATTGGACCAACATCACTGGCAGGCGCAGTCCAGTCAAAGTTGAAGGTGGCTGAACTCTGTTTGCCGCGCTGTGTGCCAGTAGAGGTATGTTCAACATAAAATCGCTGTTTACCACCTATGGTAGTGTTGAGCATTTGAGTCATGGCAGTACTAGTGACTGTAAAAGTACCTGCGGCGGAACCATCCTCAGTAAGCGCAGTAGTTTGAAATCCCCAACGGATACGGTCAGATTGAGCTACAGTCACGGTGAGATTATAACGAGTACCGGGAACATAGCCATTTTGAGGCAGGCCAGTGAGCGATACACTACCGCTACCAGAGTTTTGGGGAAAGCTGTTATGGCAATCGACACAGTTTCCTTCGCCCGGTGCGCCGGTCTTACCTGGCTCCGGACCAGAGGAGAACGCAAATGCTACGGTTACCCAGCTTAGTACAGCAGCAAATAACGCGACAATTTTAATGTTTCTTTTCGTTCTCTCCATATCTTTTCCTCAATAAGTCAATAAAATAGAGAGGCCGCCAGGAAGAATAAAATACCAGGCGGGCGTCTTATTTCACCAGAACACTGGTGATGCTTATAGATATTTCAGTCATTGCTCTCTGCTTCCACCGGCTGATAGAGTAATTCAGCATATGGCTCAAGTTCAAGCTCATTAATCCTACTTACATTCCTCAGCGAGAAGCCATTGCTTACAACTGATAAATGGTTATTTGAACCCCCTGACGAAATGCCCTTAACTTTAGACGCGTAAGATCGCGAAAAAGTCAGACAAGTTTTTTCCATTACCAAGATTTTTTGTTTCTATACCTCCGGTGTCTGCACGCTTGCTTGACCAAACCCACCCGATAGTCTCATTATTAATAAACACAATATTATGGGAATACCGTGGTTTAAGAGAAAAAAAGCAAATCAGATCGCGATCATAAAAATAGAAGGTATGATCGTTGATAGTACATTTATCGCCTCCGGTCGAGCACGTGTAGTACAAGCACTTAGGTTTGCTGAAGAGTTTGGTGTACGTGCTGCTGTGCTACGTATCAATAGTCCTGGTGGTACAGTGGCGGCCTCGCAAGAGATCTACCAAGCCGTGCGCAGGTTGCGTGACAAGGGAATTCCTGTGGTTGCCTCACTGGGTGATATCGCTGCTTCTGGTGG
>JBFLVQ010001107.1:0-2370 GCA_040758525.1 Acidobacteriota bacterium | reverse complement strand
AAAGTAATATTCCGTAATGCCATTACTGTACCAAACGATTTACTTACGCCCTCTACCGCGATTGTTTCTGACACACCCCCTCCTCAAAGTAAAATAAGCATTGACATATAATAATGGTCAAATATTATAGCCTGATAAAGGCTCTAAAGAGATCTGCCAATAAATGATCCCCCAGGAGGCTCCTATGGTGGCAGCTATCGAGCGCGACAATCGACCCTACACCTTCTTTAAGATGACAATGACTACCTGTCCTGAATGCCTGAAAGTGATTCAAGCACAGGTTGTATTTCAAGACAATAAGGTCTATTTCCTCAAACACTGTCCTGAACATGGCCAGAGCAAGGCATTGGTAAGTGAAGATGCAGAATACTACCAGAATGCATTTCGCTACATACGTCCAGGAAATACGCCACTACATTTTTCTACAGCAATTAAGGAAGGCTGCCCAACTGACTGTGGACTCTGTCCTGCACATCAACAGCATACTTGTCTTCCTATTGTTGAGATCACCGATCACTGCAATCTAGAATGCCCGATCTGTATAGTCGATAACCAATATTCAAACCATATAACAAAGGAGGATTTTCAGAGCATTATCGATACTCTGTTACGGGCTGAAGGTAGGCTTGAAACGATCACCTTAAGCGGTGGAGAGCCAACTTCTCATCCACAATTCCTTGAACTTATCGATATGGCCACACGCCCAGAGATCGGACGTGTTTCAATAGTCACTAATGGCATCAGGCTGGCACGTTCTCGTGAGTTATGCGAGCAGTTAAAAGAGCGTAACGTTTATGTGATCTTACAACTGGATGGGTTCGACGATGAGATTCAGAAGACTATACGTGGCGTTCCTTTAATGGAGATAAAATACCAGGCGCTAGAACATCTGGCGGAATATAAGATCTCTACTCAGATTGCGTTTGTGCCTGCTCGTGGCGTTAATGAGCATCAACTGGGTGATGCTGTACGATTAATGTTACAGCGCGATCACATATTGTCATTACTGATTCAACCAGTGGCACACACTGGTCATGGTGGTGGCCTCTTTCCTGTTGATCCAATGGATCGATTGACAATCCCTGGTGTTATTAAGGCAATTGATGAACAGACAAACGGACTAGTAGCACGTGAAGATTTTATACCATTGCCCTGTTCGCATCCGCTCTGTGTTTCACTCACTTACCTGTTGAAGTTAGATGATGGTGCTTACCTACCATTCCCACGTTTTGTCGATATGCGCAAACATTTAGATCTCTTCCAACAGACTGCTACATTAGAACCGAATCGACATACAGAGAATGCATTACGAGCCTCGATTGAGGATCTATGGAGTGCTTCTGGTGAAGTGCCAGATAGTGAGAAGATCATCAAAGCGTTGAGGCGTGCGCTGTTAGAGATGTTTCCTAATCGTAAGATGACACAACAAGAGCTTATTAGGATTGCAGAAAGACAGGCTAAGACAATCTTTATACACCACTATATGGATCGACATGATTTCGATCTAGAACGTCTGATGAAATGTTGTCACCATTATCCGCAGATTGATGGCCGTATTATGCCAGCCTGTGGTTTCAATATGTTCCATCGTGGTGCCGCTAAAGGTCCAAATACACCTACACCATCCTGGGGTAAAGGACCATTTGATAAGTCACCGCTTGTACAGTTAAACAGATCGATAAAAAACTGATAGAAATATCGCTGTTAAACAAGAAGGATCAATGACAACGGCTAATACTATAATTGAGAAGCATTCCCGTTTTGTCAATCCTTCATTTATCAAGCTGCTAGGCATCTATGGGTATGGACGAGTCTTTATACGTGCACAGGGTGTCTGGTTATGGGATCAACAAGGTAGAAGATATCTAGATCTACTGGCTGCATTTGGTGCTGTCAACCTAGGTCATAATCATCCAAAACTAATTACACGTATACAGGAATTTTTTGCTCGTGAGCCACTAAATCTATGTCATATAGGGCCTGCGATAGATATGGCAGAACTGGCTGAAGCACTGGCTGAGCAGGTGGATAAGCCATTAGAAATCTCACTCTTTTCTAGTAGTGGCAGTGAAGCAATAGAGGCAGGCATGAAACTGGCACGCGCAGCCACAGGAAAAGAGGAGTTTATTTATTGCCAAGGCGGCTTTCATGGCACCAACCTAGGTACACTCTCGATAATGGGCAGTAAAAGAATGAGAAAACCTTTTGAACCATTACTGCCTGGTTGTAGAGCAATCCCTTTTGGAGACCTAGAAAGTTTAGAGCAAACCCTCTCAACACGACATGTTGCTGCATTTATCGTAGAGCCGATTCAATGTGAAGGTGGAGTAGTTTTTCCTCCTGATGGTTACTTGTGTAAAGCACAGCATC
>JBFLVQ010001106.1:0-2384 GCA_040758525.1 Acidobacteriota bacterium | reverse complement strand
GGAATCTTCTTCCATCTCAGCTTGGGATTCAATTCAGGCAATTGAGAATACAGATCAATGATTCTACTTTTAAGCAAATTACGAATCTTTGTTTCCAATTGTGCACAGATCGCATTTAGCTCATCAATTCCCTTCCCTGCCAGGTCCTCGTTACTCTCAGGCGGCAATCTCAATTGCTTGGCATGATAGCCCCGGAGTTTGATGATCCGACTGCACAGCTTCTCAAGTATGGCTTGATCTTCGGTGCTTGTGCTGGCAGCTCCATTCAGTTCAACTTTATGTGTAGGTTGCTCTGCTTCTGTGAGTGTGGCTGATATGGATGCTTGCACCATCAATCCATTCGATGGTGTTGACATTGTTGTGGCTGGCATTATTACAGGTGTTTTCGCTTGTATCAAAGTATCATTTCGCAGCCACGCCATCAATACTTCGGCCACTTCTTTCCCTGGCCTATTGATTATTTGTCCGCTCAACTCTCGGCATCTACTTTTAGTAACTACCATATTGTTGTCCATATCCATTTCACAAAGCAGATCGAACTCGTACTCTAGACTATCGCGCTGTATCGGTTGCAGTCCTATCTTGCGTGGCACAGTGCGTTTCCTGCCGTTATCTGTGATTACCTCTTCTAAGACATATTCTGTTTTGGCGCGCATCGTAACGATTAGATGTAGCCGGGAACTGAGCATTGCATCGACAAGCTTATTATGAATTGGTGAAGCTTCACGCCAAGCAGCAAATGAGTTCGGCTGTTGATGTGATTTAGCGGCCTTCTGTTGTGCCACCTTATCGACAAACTCTAATAGGCCCTCGCGTCCTACCCATGCGTGTGATAGTGAGTCGATTATTAGCACCTTGTAGCCAGCTTGTTCTGCAGCTCTGATTGCCTCAATGTAGCGAGTTGGCGCGAACGAATCAAGTTCCACCACATCAAAATCGAATAACTCTGCGTACTTGCTGGCGCTTCCTCGTTCTGTGTCGATCAGAGCAATTGGGCCACCCATATGAGTTGCGATCTGTAATGAGGAAAACGTCTTACCTGAACCGGAAATACCAACCAGTGCCAGGCGCAAATAACAATTATCTTTGACTGCTTTTTTGAACATATGTATAGCTCCTATGGTTACTATTAGGACTATTAGCACTCTTCCCTATGATGGTTTTCTGTCAGGGCTACAACTTCATTGGGAGTTGTTGTTTGTGAGACACTAGGATCACAACTAGTGAAATCTGGATTACCTTCAACTAACCATTCTTCATCTAAATGGAGTGATTCGCGTATTAGGTATGCTTGTCGTCGTATTGCAGGATCGTTACTGGAGATCATCTTGGCGAGCAGCTCTGTGATCTCAACCTTGAGATCTTCAACCAGACCTTGAGCACGCATGAGAGTCTGCAAGCGATCAACATTTTGATATTGGCTAGTAGAAGCAAGCTGGCTGGACTGGAGTGTTTCCAGTTCAAATCGGGCAGATTGATATCTAGCAGCCAGGTGGGCTACGATTAGGCCGTTCATACTGACACCTCCACTGTGAGGGGTTAATGAGCGCAAGGGCCGCTATCATGTTTTCCAGACTGTGAGTAGCGGCTCTTGATCCTATTTTCTATTTCTTCCTTTTCTGCTAACTTATACTTAACACTAAGGATATTATATCAATGGCAGAGGCGAAATTCAAGCGAAATATGCTTGAAAATAGCTATTATTGCAACTGTTCGGCTTCACTGCTAGATTGCTAGCATAGCTATAAATCACTGTATTGTTATGATAGGCATTACTAATAATATATCATTAATAGTTGGTGATCGCTGGTTGATCTTCTTCTAAACAAGTATCAATGAGTTAAAGTTGATCGGGCCAATTTCTTTGTATTGACACAACTTATCCGTATCTTGTGGTAATATACACACAACAGATTGTTTGCATGATTAGTTAGAATTTGACTATAATTAGCCTGACCCAATTCAAGATGGAGGAACTCAAACGAGGATATTAATATGATGCATTTAAAACACTAAAGCCCGCGAATCTTTGGCTAGGTAAGCGAGCTTTAGTGTCACTTAAAAATCCCTAACCGCGCCTGTGCGGGCGAGGCAGGCTTGGTTTTTTCACTGCCAAGTCTAGCAGAAACCCCCTTTTGGCGCAATAGGAGACTTATGTCTACTAGTAGCTGCTTTCCGGGCAGTTCTGGGGGTAGTGTTACCCAAAATCTGCCAAACTCTAATTCTTTTCCTATCAGCACTTACAAGGCTTTCAAGCGATTCACTATTAGCCCTGACTTTCTCTCTGCCATACCTGGTGTAACGGCTGGCTATCGTCTCTACTACGCTGAAGTTCAAAGATTGATCTCAATTACCAAACAAGGATACGCAGAGATCGAACGGGA
>JBFLVQ010001105.1:0-2394 GCA_040758525.1 Acidobacteriota bacterium | reverse complement strand
AGGCAATCCAGTAGCGGGATGCTGAACTACTGCTTGCCTGATTACGCGCTGCCGCCATTTTTGCTGTTAAATCTGATCCTGGTACATTAATAAAATTGGGATTTTGTGCGACCACGACTTTGCTAAAAAATAATGTCGTAACAAATAATATAATGGAGACCAATTTTCGCATTTCACAACCTCCCTTTTTAAGATGAATCCAAACAGACCTATCCTTTAGACACATCAGTGTCATTAAACGACCCTATGTTGGAAACTCAGAGTATGTTGTTTAGGGTGAAAGGTTATGTTTTCTGCCGTTGAGTGCAGCAAGCAAATCCATATTAATTCTCTCTGCTTTTTCTGTATTTATCATTTGTTGTTCTCTTAGCTCTACTTATACCTATAGCTTTAAATCTTTTGAGAAAAAGCTATAAGAAAAGACACTTTACCTAAACTACCAAATTTGGATTGGCAATATAATGGTTTTATTTTTCGGAAAATTCTCAAGAGATAACGAATGACCGAGCTATTCTGTTCACAATTCTTATAAAGAAAATTTCACAGAGGAAGGAAATTACTACTCGCCCTTAGTAAGCCAACATATTAATCTATATTCTAGCAAATGTAGATTCGCAGTTGAGAGGCTATAGAAAAAAGTACCCGCTACTCCATCTAATCGTAGATGTGATATAGATGGAGTAGTGTGACGTCTTGACGAATTCACTCTTATTCACCGGCCAGCTCAAATACAGAAGTGAAAACATCTGTAATCTAGAACTGGGGCTCTCCATCTAAGCGCAGAAGCAATATAGATGGAGAGCGTCAAAGTATTAAACATACGTCACCATATTCGTGCCACAGGTAACCTAACATACTAGCTTCACGATAAGCTTGCGGCAAGAGACTATCTGAGACAAAGGCTCTTAAAAGACTTAGATGGGTAGCCTCAGGTTCATGTAACCCTGTTAATAGGCCCGAAACTACTCTTCTTTGAAAACGCTCATCTATTTTTAGATTAGCCCAAGACCATTCTTGTTGACAAAATTTGCCGGCCCAGGACTCTAAAGCTCGAACTACACCAGTTCCAACCGCAACAACTCTCTTCCCTACACGACAAGCTTCCATTAACCGCACTTGAACATTATGAGAGATTCTATAGGGTTCAGAAAGAGGAAGCATTCGATCAATCCTCTCATCACCAGTATTGGAAAGACCTGTTGCATGAGTTAAGCTGAGAATTTCTACACCAAGAGAATCAAGTTGAAAGAGAATATCCCAGGTCAAAACAAAAGAGGCCGAAGGCGGCTCAAGCGCCAAGGGTGGACCAGCAAACAGCGTCTGTTGATCCCATAATGCTAGATCCTCTTTCAGATAAGAATACTGAATAGGTCTTGCTACTCGATAAAATTTTCTCCACAAATTTGAGCCTCTCTCGACAAATTCTACATCGATAAATCGCCTTGAAATATCCTGATGAACAGAAATGATCTTTGCTTTTAAGCCGCCAGCAAAATCCAAAAAGTCTCCTGCTAAAACTTCTGGTGGCAAATGTCGCTTCTCGGTCGGAATACGCCAATTACCTTCACCAAAAAGGACTGCTCGCCATCTTGAGATATCTTTTCTATCGCTGGTCAAAGGCATTGCTAGTCTCAACTCAATAGCTTGCTCACTTCTCTTGTGATAACCGGAAAGACTGGATGGAAGTGTTGCTGCATCATTGACAACTAGTATATCCCCAGCACGGAAATGATCAGGAAGATCGCCAACCATTAGATGCTGCACAACTGATCTTTCGACATCTATGGAAAGTAAACGTGCACCCTCGTATCTTCGCTGACTGGTCACGGCATGATTGACTGTGAAATCGAATGTGTTCATAAACTCCTCCTTATCCAACCAGCAGTCTGATGCTCTTTTAACAACTCTAATATTTGGTGAGCAGAAAGATCTGGTCTTTTGAGTTCGCTAACATCTGCTTCAGGAATAGCCTGAGCATGCATAGGGGTATCCATATCCCCTGGATCAAGAGAGAGAAACTGTATATTGTGTGATTTCAGCTCTTCGCCCCACACATGTGAGAGATGGTCTAAGGCTGCTTTACTAGCACTGTAAGCTCCCCAACGAGCATAGGCATTAACTGCAGCATCACTGGTAATATTGATGATACTGCCTCGCCCTTGAAGCAACATTGAAGGCAACACCGCCTTGGTAAGCCTGAAAGGACCTATTAAATTAGTCTCTAAGACTTCCTCTAGAATCTCACAATCTGAATCAATGAGAAGACGTAGTGGGGTTACACCAAGCGAGCTGGCATTATTGACTAAGTAATCCAGACCTCCTAGTTGCCCAAGCGCCTGAGCAGAAATTTTATAGATATCCTCTTTTTTTGAGACATCCGCTAAAATAGGAATA
>JBFLVQ010001104.1:0-2395 GCA_040758525.1 Acidobacteriota bacterium | reverse complement strand
CGTGTGGCTTTAATATTTACATATTATTAACGGATCTTTCTAATATTTGTATACCCTAATAAGTAGGAAAAATGCCGGGTTAGCCTCAGTTAGCTACTGTATACTTAAGGAATTTCAGGTAGCTGCAAAAAGAGCCTGACCAGAGAGGTCAGGCTCTTTTGGTAGAAGAGTGCTTATCGTGAGTTGCTAGCAACCATCAGCACTAATTTGCAGTTCAGCAACTTTTCTCACTAACTGGCCGCTTTTTGCCATAGACGAAAGGTAGAGAGCATTACCAATATATAAGTCAAGTCTATTATCTGCATCCAGATCACCAACCCAAACCAATTGCGGAATAGTATCAAGGCTCAAATCATAAGAAAAAGAGAGGAGAACTTGCGACTGTTCCCCATCTATAAGTAATAATCGATAGTTCTTGATGCTATTGTCCTCAATCTTACCACTGGCTTTTAAGATATAAGTTTTTCCATCCAGCTCGAACCCTATCTTTTGGCCAGGAGTAAGTAGCTTACCTTTGTCCGATACGTTATAGAAGATCGATTTTATTGGTCCAGCTACTAAATTTTCCATGCCCTTTACGAGAAAGATTGGTTTAGTAGATTTATCGACAGTTACTTCTACACCTATATCGTCGATATAAGTCTCATAATCATCACCACTATAGGTTACCTTGACTCTACTAGCCTTGAGTTCGCAGCCCTGCTTGGTTGGATATATACCAAACCATAATTGGCCGGATCGAGCTGATATATCATTACTGTAATATGCTCCAGTCTCAAGAACCTGAACACCAAATTCTAATAATTCAGGCACTATTGTCTCGTGTGCAGCGAGCATTGCAGCAGTCTTGCCTCTCTTGTCTTTAATAGCCGTATCTGCGCCACCATCTAATAATGCTGCAACAACAACCTGATGACTCTGTTGAGCTGCTCCTATAAGGGCAGTGCTACCATATTTATCCTGCAGGTTTGGATCTGCGCCCTTACTAAGTAGCAGTTTTACGGTATTCACGCTGTGATAGCCATTATCGTCATCTAAACCAGAAACCCTCATTAAGACAGTTCTACCATTGTAATCTTTTGCATTTATGTCTGCACCCTTATCGATCAATATTTTTATTACTTTATAGTACCCTTTTCCAGCAGCCAGCATTAGTGGAGTTTCGCCAGTGTTAGATTTGGTATTGACTTTAGCACCTCTACTCAAAAGGAGATTCACTATCTCTATACGCCCTAGATTCGCCGCCCACATAAAAGGCGTCCAGTCCTGCACATCTCTTGCCTGTAGGTCTGCACCTTTGTTCAACAACAGTTCTAAGATTGAAGTATCACTTGTAGCAGTATTACTGGTGGCGGCTGAAATTACTGCGCCAAACAGAGCAGTTTGGCCTTGGATATCGGTAGCATTGAGATCTGCACCTTTATCAATAAACAGTCGTACTGCGTTGTTATAGCCATTTGTGGCAACCTCTATCAAAGGGGTTTTGCCAGTCTTATCTTTAGCATTTAGATCTACACCTTTATCTAACAGCTTTTGTAGGATATCGTAGTAATTGTATTTTGCTGCCCAGATGAGCGCTTCTCTACTATATAGACTGTTGCCGTTGTCTGCGCCTCTATCCAACAGTAGTCTGACAATATTAGGCAGATCGTTCTCTACAGCAAGATCAAGCGCAGATATATCTCTTCCAGAACGGAAATTGATATTCGCGCCTTGATCAAGCAGTACCTTCACTATATCAATATAACTATATTTCACTGCAGTCATTAGGGGGGTGATATGGTCGTAACCGTAAGAACTCTCACTTGTCTGATTTGGATTGGCACCTTTTTCTAACAGCACTTTTACCACATCGGTGTGGCCGCTCAAGATTGCATTTATCAATATCGTGTGACCATCACTGTCTACAGTATTAGGGTCAAGGCCTTTATTGAGTAACGCCTGAACAGTCTTAATATCACCATATGACACGGCCCAAACTAACAATTTGCGGTCATCATGAACTCTCTCAATTTGTAATTGCACAGGATCAAGTATAGGAATACTGCAGATTGCTAAACCGATCATGCCTCCTGTTATTGCTACAGAAGTGATAATAGCAATGTGACGCAGATACAGCAGTCTTCTTTTCAAAGGCTGTCTGCTGACAAGAGCTTGCCAGTTGATCTTGGTAGGCAATAAATATGATTTTAACAATAATCCTGTTAATAGAGATAGAATCACCCAGACAATAAAGATAGAAAAGAGACGGGGATATAGGTAATTAAAACTTAGCAGTATAAAAGCCGCATTGGCAGCAGCAAATCCAACATAATATGGTAATCTCAAGGAGTCCTTGAGAGGATTTATATATCGCAATGTTAAGCAGCGTTGCAGAGGATCTATTGGCTTGGCA
>JBFLVQ010001103.1:0-2427 GCA_040758525.1 Acidobacteriota bacterium | reverse complement strand
GAGGTCAAGAGGCAGCGCAACTGCTATTGGGTACAGTATTGACAGCAATACTGATCACAGATAGATGGCATAGTTATAATTGCTTTCCCATTAATCAACGTCAATTATGTTGGGCACATCTTAAACGAGATTTTACTAAAATATCAGAAAGAGAGGGAAAATCAGGGCGAATTGGCAAACAGTTATTAGAGCAAGAGAAGTTGTTATTTACTTATTGGCATCGTACAAGAGATGGCACACTGCAACGCTCTAGTTTCAAAACATACGCGGCCAATATTAGGTTAAAGATCAAGGTACTACTTCAAGAGGGTGCTCATTATGATCCCAAACCTAACGAGAAAACTGCTCGTGCAATGACGGCCAGAACCTGCAAAGAGTTATTAAAACTTGAGCCTGCAATATGGCTATTTGTCCGATCTGAAGGAGTTGAACCTACTAATAACGCTGCTGAAAGGGCTATTCGTCATTTTGTATTATGGCGCAAGAGTAGTTGGGGTTCACAGAGTGCTGAGGGTAGCATTTTTGTCGCTCGAATATTGACTGTTGTGATGACTTTGCGCTCACAACAAAGAAATCTACTCGATTATATGGTTCAAGCTTGCCAAGCTTTTCGTGATGGCAAACAGTCTCCTTCTTTGTTGCCAAATGTTTCTTCTGCTCAAGTTCAACTTCGCCCAGCAGCTTAATACCCGTGAACGCTTACAATCTATCAATTACTTGTTGTTCATCTTACAAAAGCAACTAGCCGCTTAATGAATAAATGCCTGGACAAATTAAAAGCAGGTTTAGCCTCTAGGTTTAAAGGGTACAACGTTACCAATTAATTCAATCCCCTCAGCAGTCTCATCTATTTTATCAATGGTAGCTAATACCCAATAAAATGGCCCTTTACCTTCACCATTAATTTTCATCTTAAGCTTTAGCCTCACTATTCTTAATATCTCAAGGTTAGCCTCACTATTCTTAGTATTGTTTCTGGACTGCGAACTCTTCGGTTTACATTTATTGCAGAAGACCCAAAATCTTGGCCAAGTTGACGACCCCGGTCAACTGCTACCACTCTACCCCCAATAGACTCAGCTAGAGTCCTTATTGCTGGATCACCTGATACTGGATCAGCTACAGTTGCTTCTCCATTGGCAGTGTAGGAGCCTACTCCTTCCCATACTGAGAGCACTCGTCCCAATCCATCTACTTTAGTTGTTCTGGAAGTAGCGCCTTCTACTACTCTAGTGTGCATACCAGCATATGTGGTAGTTATCGTATCTACCAGCGTACTGTTGCCTACGCGCCGAGCTATATATATTTCGCCGCTTTGCGGCTCATGATTCCATTCCCACAGGTTGATAAATATCAGGCAAGCTCATCAAGTGCGGCTGCCAATCTTTCCAATCCACCGATAAGCATTTCCGTATTACAACCAATCCCTATACGGAAATGCTCTGGCATCTCAAAGAAACTCCCCGGTACAATCGTGGTCTCATACTGGTCACGTAACAGACCACACAAGCGATCTACATTGCCACCCTGCCAGCGTGGAAAGACAACTGTACCATAATCCGGAATCACTACACTTAGATCATCACGTGATGCTAAAAACTGGTTAAGCAATGGACGATTGGCCTGTAATAGACTACGTGCTCGCTCTTTGATCTGATCTAAGTGTGATAAAGCAATCACACTCAATCGTTCTGCTGAATGCGCTGGCGCCACACCAAAAAGATCGTTTAAGCGCCATATTCTTAAAGCTAAAGATGGTTCAGCCAATATCCAGCCACAACGCAGACCGCTTAAGCCATAAACTTTTGTAAGACTATTTGTAGTAATAAACTGTGTGCCAAGATGAAACGCTGAAGGTGGCGAAGCTTCAAACATTGCTTCCAAATAGACCTCATCAATTAGCACACGTATACCATTTGCTTGTGCAATCTCGCCAATTTCGCGTAGTGTCGCTATGTCAGTGCAAGCACCGCTGGGATTATGTAGATTCGTCATTACAATCAGGCGTGTGCGCGGTGTAATGGCACGTTGTATCTCATAAGGATCTAGGCGAAAGTTATTCTGCCAAGATCGTTCAAACCTCTGTATATTGACACGTAAATAGCGCGCTACGGCAAGCAGTGGATCATAAGCAGGTCGCTCAATAAGAACTTCATCACCTGGTTCTAGTACTGCAGCCATGGCAAGGTAATTGGCCATAGAGGTACCGGTTGCTGCGACTACACATTCCTGGGCAACAGCAAATTTTGCTGCCAGCGCTTGCTGGAGAGGCTCGTAGCCATAAAAACTGGCCCCCGTCAATTCAATATCATCAATGGAAACGGGCAGATCTCTAATTGAATAATTCTCAATACCGCTAGTCGCGAGATTGAATCGTGCAGATGCACGTGTCTTTGCCCATTCCATGTATTTCGATCCTGGTTGGTA
>JBFLVQ010001102.1:0-2439 GCA_040758525.1 Acidobacteriota bacterium | reverse complement strand
GTGCCGCCAGGCAAATATGCACTTGCGGTTGCAGGGAGAGGCGGCGCGTCCAGAAACGTACCTGCTAACTGCAGGACTTGTTAGAGAAGGCTTGTGCGCTTGCCTTTTCGATCTCTTCAGAAGTGAGATCCTGTTTGTGAGTGGCAAGAGACCAACGATGTCCAAAAGGATCCGTAATCACTCCATAACGATCACCCCAGAACATATCTGCTAGCGGCATTACCACTGTGGCACCAGCCTTGGTAGCACGCTCAAACGCAGCATCAGCGTCTTCAACATAGATATGTAGTGATGTGCTTGTGCCACCTACAGATAATGGTGAGAGTCCACCCATCTCGGGAAACTCATCATTTAACATCACGATCGAATTACCGATCTTTATTTCGGCATGCATTATTTTGCCATCAGGGGATTTATGGGATCCTAAATCCTGAGCGCCAAAGGCGTTACGATAAAATTCAATTGCTTTAGCAGCGTCGCGTACAGTGATGTGGGGGGTAATAGTATAGTAGCCTTCCGGAATCGGTTTTACATTTGCCATAGTACTGTTTAATCCTTTCTGATGAATTCTTCGAGCGTTAAATTCTAAGCGAAATATAAGCGAAAGAGCGGTAAATGTCAATGGACCATTGCAGAAAAAGACGCTTCTTTTTCCTGGTCTACTTTGTTTACGGATTTTCCTAAACTATCATAACCAAGATGAAAAGATTGCGTGCTAGGTTGGTACTGGCAGCAGGGCTGCTGGTAATTATATTGATAAGTGTTGTGCTAATAGCGCGGCAGTCTCGCTCTCTGTTTCAACGAGGGCTTGAAGGGTGGGAAAGCCAGCGGCAAGATCTTACTATCTGGTTTGATGATATAGAGGGAAAGACAACTATTACCGCTGATGATGGGGATAAAATAACGGGTTTTGTTGTTGCCCAATTACGCTCACAAAAGGGTGTTGAACTTCCCTCAAATTGGCAGCAAGATACTATGCCCCGTATTGTGCTACTCTCGATCAGTGATAGTCGTATGCCTGCCCGTGTTGTGTTAGGTACGGGCCGAGGTATTGTTAGTGCGCTAAATCAGGCAATCACTCAGGCTCGCAGCTTGCTTGAATCACCGCTTAGTACTGTCTGGATCAAGCTTGATATTGTAGAAGAGGTTTTTACTCTGGAAAGGCTCGATCCCAACCAACCTTTAGAGCTAGAACGTAGCCTCTACGGATTAGCTTTTCAACGACAGTCTGGTATTGTTTTTCTTCCTGAGGAGTTGGTAGCTAACACACTAGTTGGTGTCCAGCACTTCTTACAAACAGATAATGTCATACAGTATTTACAACGAGAGCCGACCCGCGCCCAAGCCTATCAACATCTTTTCCAGGCTCAGCCGATACGTGCATTCCGGTTTAGCACAGCAAGTTTCTGTTATGATGGTAGTGAGATTTTTCCCCTTTATCGTGGGCATAGGTATTGGAAGCAATTAGAGCACAAGCAGCTCTATAAAGCTGCGGTAGAGGGTGGCAAATATCTATCTCAGGTTGTTGATACGGATGGCAAATTTGTCTATATCTATTCACCCAAGACCAATGCGGCGCCCCCCAAATACAATCTACTTAGGCATGCTGGTAGTGTTTATGCAATGTTTGAACTCTACCAGGTTACTGGTGATAAAGAGTTACTAGCAGCGGCAGAACGTGCTCTTGGCTACCTATTAAATTCCATTAAAACCTCTACAACCAATGCAGGACCCAGTGCCTGTCTAGTAGGAGACGGGAATTATGTAAAATTGGGTGGAAATGCATTAGCAGTTATTGCGCTAGCAAAATATATAGAGACTACTGGTGATCGTAAATATCTACCACTATTGCAGCAGTTGGGTAGATGGATCAAGAGTGTGCAGAGTAGTAATGGTCAATTCGCGGTACATAAACAGTCTTATACAGATGGTCGAGTGATCGACTTTGAATCTCAGTATTATCCAGGCGAAGCAATATTGGCACTGGTAAGAATTAATGCGTTGGATCGTAATAAGGCTTGGTTAGATGCCGCTGAGGCAGGTGCACAATATCTAATTAATGTACGTGATGAGAATCTGTCTGAGAAGAAGTTGCCCCATGACCATTGGTTACTCTATGCCTTAAACGAACTTTATCGACAAAGGCCAAAACCACTCTATTTAGAGCAAGCCATGCGATTGGCAAGGGCAATGCTACGAGCGCAACGACGCAATCCAAAATATCCTGATTGGCGCGGCGGTTTCTTTAAGCCGCCACGCTCGACCCCAACCGCGACCCGTATGGAAGGTCTCTGTGCTGCTTATAAACTGGCCAAAGATTTTGGTCGCCAGGCCGATGCCGAAGCCATATTAGCAGGCTTGCGATTGGGTGCTATTTTTCAGCTACAAACACAGTTTCGTCCAGAATCAGCGATGTACCTACAGAATCCCTTACGAGCT
>JBFLVQ010001101.1:0-2442 GCA_040758525.1 Acidobacteriota bacterium | reverse complement strand
CAAATTTTTCTGAAGCAGATCTCTCTGGAGTCTCTTTTTTTGACTGTGATCTACGTGGTGCGGAAATGTATGGAGCAAAGCTTAAAAATACTGATTTGCGTGGCTGCCAATTAGATAATTTACAGATCAGACCAGAAAACCTGCAGGGCGCTATAATTGATTCGACTCAACTTATTAGTATCTCATGGAGTCTGATCAAACCATTAGGGTTAATAGTAAAGGATACGGAAGAGGAGCGGTAATAAAAGTATTTTTTTTGTACTGTCTTCTTACAGTACTTTTATTAAGATGTATAGCTATGTTAGGATTGTAGTATTCAGGTTTGGCGCGCCACAAAGTAGGCGCTAATTTGGATAAGGATGCTGTGATGGATTATAGAGTCCTCATCAAACACCTCGCTATCCCCCATCGTGCAGGGACGGCATTTTGGCAGTTGATGTCTGCTGGGCAGGATGTTTTGCCTGCTGTTCGCCTTGGCCTTCGCCATACAAACAGTGATGTGCGCTACTACTGCTGCTCTATCCTTGACCGCTATCTATCTCCAGATACAATTGACGATCTTATTGGAATGCTTGGCGATCCAGATATAAGAGTGCGGTGTGCTGCGCTTCATGCCCTTGCCTGTGACCGATGTAAGGAAGGTGAGTGTCGGCCTCAGGCATCCGCCGTGCTTCCTATATCAGTTCGACTACTCGCTAATGATCCGAGTCCACATGTACGTGCAATGGCCGTTGAGGTCGTAGGCCAGTGGGTTCACATAAATGACCTGGCTGAGAATGCCTTGGTTGTCTCTAGGAATACTGATCCTAGTCCGATGGTCCGTAAGAAGGCAGGATGGTATGCGCCAGGAGGCACAATTTATGCGCGTACCGCTGCCAAAGCCCGAGCAAGCTCAAGCTAGTTCAGTAAACGGTTAGGTGCTAGCCATTATTGAACAGGCACATCTGACTGCAATCCCCATCAACAACACAGCCTACTCTGCTCAGTGCTATTTTTGTGTATTGGATTTGGGGATCTTGACAACACGAAAACCGATTGAAGCAGAATTGTAAGGTATGGTTGCGGCATTACGAAAACTGATACGACAGAAGTTGATCGGATCAGCCCAACTGCCTCCACGAGTAATTCGATAAATAAATAGACCACTGTCCGGTCCCATTGGATCTTGGGTGGGGCTATCTTGGTAATAATCTTCTTTATACCAATCGTAACACCATTCTGCGACATTGCCGATAATGTCATAAATACCAAACTCATTGGGGTCGTAACTGCCTACTGTACGTAGATAAGAGAGTGCCTGCTCGCTTTCTCCTAATCTAGCGATCTGTGCAGCATAATTTGCTCTACTCTCATCTATATGGTTGCCCCAGGGGTAGAGTCTGTTAGGATTGCCACCCCGGGCAGCATACTCCCATTCAGCCTCTGTTGGCAGGCGGTAAGTCTCTCCAGTGACTTTGGAGAGCCATTGACAGTATTCCATGGCATCTTCCCAACGAATCATAACTACAGGATAGTTACCACGACCTAGGGAAGCATACTCTTCCCAAGAGGTCTTCTTCTCTTGCTGATTTTTAGTCCTATATCCGGTCGCTTTTACAAAAGTACGGAATTGACGATTGGTAATCTCATATTTGCCGATCTCAAAGCCTGATAATTCTATTGTATGTAATGGGGCTTCATCACTGTCACCATTGTCATATCCCATCTCAAAATCGCCTGGGGGGATAGCAACCATCTCTGGATACTCTGGATAAAAAACCTCCTCTTCAACACCGTTATTATTCTTGCGTGGCAGAGTTGGTTTAGGTTTAGGGGTATTATTTAATGGCACTCTGTGCGCAGCCTCAGACTGTTTTATACCATTAATGAATTTGAAATCTTTTTGTGTTGCTCTCTTTAAGATAATGGCTTCGAGCGGTTTGCCAACATTAGTCTCTATGAGAGGTTTAGGTTTGGCCGAACCGGATGAGTCTAAAGGTTTTCCAGTCGGCTTGCTGTCTAGCTGTTTACCAACCTGCTTTCCTGTTTGTGAGTTTCCTTTGTTGCCTCCCAATGTCTTTTGCGCAGTTGTATTGGTGACAGAAGTGAGCAGACAAAGAATTAGTGTATAAATGAAGATGCTTGGTCTAGATTTGCCTAAACACATTGCAATATCCTCAGGGTCTTTTCTCCCACTAAGCTTTGCGGTTGGTAGATTTTTACCTATTAGATTACCAACCACACACAGTGTTAATAGTTTCCTGGCAGGAAATAGATGATACCATAGAAAAATCTTCCTTACATTAATAACTAATCGGGCCTTGCTTGCCGGTTCGTCTTCCCTGTTCGTCTATAGAGGGTAGGTAGCGTAGATTTATGGTAGAGAAACTCCCCGGTAAAAAGGGCGTCTTAACTTGATTATCTCTAGTATTTTTAATATTATACTGAAATGTCTTTAAATAG
>JBFLVQ010001100.1:0-2442 GCA_040758525.1 Acidobacteriota bacterium | reverse complement strand
GGCATTACGATATTACAATATTTTTCAACGCCGAGATCTGAACCAAAGCCGGTTTCATTCACAACATAGTCAGCAAGTCTCAGTGCCATTTTCTGTGAGATAACACTACAAGTACCATGTGCGATGTTAGCAAAAGGCCCAGTGTGAACTAATGCCGGAGTATGCTCAGTTGTCTGAACAAGGTTTGGCATTATTGCTTCGTTAAGCAGAACCATTAGCGCGCCAGTGGCTTTTAAATCGCGAGCGCGGAGAATATTTCCATTGAGGTCAAGACCGATAACTATATCGCTCAATCTATCACGCAAATCCTGATGAGAGCCG
This sequence comes from Acidobacteriota bacterium, assembly GCA_040758525.1. Taxonomy (GTDB): domain Bacteria; phylum Acidobacteriota; class Blastocatellia; order Chloracidobacteriales; family JADJPF01; genus JBFLVQ01. The sequence goes on along the minus strand of JBFLVQ010001100.1, from coordinate 2,121 downwards.
GCAAGTGCGAGGATTGCCATAATCTCTGATGCTGCTGTGATAACAAATTCAGTCTCTCTCGGCACACCATTGACTTTTCCTCCAAGTCCGACAATGACATGGCGCAAAGCTCGATCATTAATATCGAGCGCGCGCGGCCAGAAGATGTTATCGATATCTATTTTTAGTTCATTGCCGTGATTAATGTGTGAATCGATGATCGCAGCAAGCAGATTATGAGCAGCAGTTACGGCAGGAAAATCACCATTAAAGTGAAGGTTGATCTTTTCGCTGGGGATCACTGCCGCCTTGCCTCCACCTGTCGCGCCGCCCTTCTCGCCAAAGGTAGGGCCAAGCGATGGTTCGCGCAAGGTGACAATAGCTCTTTTCCCTAACTGTTCGATCGCTTGCGCAAGACCGATTGAAACAACTGTTTTTCCTTCGCCCTGATTTGTAGGAGTAATGGCAGTAACCAGGATCAGTTTGCCTTTATCTAATCGGTTAGGTTCAGAGAGCAGTTCTAATCTCAACTTAGCAGTGAATTTTCCGTAGTAGTCCAAATAATCTTCGGGAATTCCTAATTTATCGGCTATTGATTTAATAGGAAGTATATTCATATCCATATCATTCATTGCATATTTTACTGCTCCATTTGTTGCTTTCGGTTATCACGTTCCGTGCCGCGCTGCTGCTTCTCTTGTTGCTTGCGCAATCTCTCTGTTTCTTCCTGCTGGCGCCGTTGTTGACGTTCTTGCCGTCGCAAATCTTCTTCTTGTTTACGTCGCTGTTCTTGCTCTAGCTGGCGCCGTTGTTGCTCTTGCTGTCTGCGCAATTTTTCCGCTTCTCTTTTTTCTCGCTCTTGACGCCGTAATTGCTCCTCTTGTTGACGCTGTTGCTCACGTTCAATGCGGCGCTGTTCTCGATCTTTATTAATTTCAGGTTTATTTGGTGATGGCTTAACACCAAATTGATCGGCAGGTCTTTCACGCTCTTGTTTGAGATGGCGCTCTCGATCTGCCCTTGCTGCTCGTTCTTCACGATCGGTATCTTTAATCACGCGCTTGGCTTCTTGGCGATTTATTTTTGGCGCAGCCACCTCGATCTCAGAGTCTTCACCTGAAATCTGAATTGGCATTGGTTTAACGCGCGCTTCGCGAGTCACCTTTTCAATTGGTGTGGGTGCGCGTTTCATCTTCTCAATCGATGGTGCATCAGGTCCGTGATTGATGATGTGATTGTTTACTACACTGATAGTAGTAGTGGGATGTGCAGTGCGGATAATCTCAACGCTCTTTTCAACTGGCATTCGCACTGTGTTGAGATTTGTCGTATTAATGCTTTCGCTTGAAACAAAGATATAATGGTTATGGTTTGCTATCACTGGGCGGCCTGCAAACCCACGCCTGCCGGCAAATCTGAAGGTAGGTGGCAACGGCGCCCAACCAATATAATAATCTGTGTACATCCATGTTACCCAAGCTGGACCCCACACATAACCCGGCACCCAAACCCATCCATAGAATGGATCATAGAACCAGGTGCCATAATGGAAAACAATATGTCCCCAAGGATCTCTGGAAATCCAGGTCCAGCCATACTCTGTATAGACCCAATAACCATTGTGGAAGTAAGGTTGCCAGCCAATAACCATGTTTGCTGGACGCCAGCATGGACCATAGCTGCCAATATTCACCCAATGACCATATGGAGAAAGTGAATTGTGGAAGAAGCGGAAACTCAACTCAAACTCTGAATATTGCCCAGATCCTCCAACTGTTATTGCGGTAGCAGGTCTTGACGCGCAACCTGTGATCTGCGGCCCAAGCAGCAAAACTAAACTTAAAATAAGGGCTGGAAATCTCATATTAGTCTCCATGAAAACACTCTGTTTAACAGCTTATCTTTGCCAACACACTAACCCTACCCAAGCCTATTCAAATGCCGTTCCTCAAATCGGAAATTATTGAAGAAAGCTAATACTCTATCTACACAGACTTTCAAGGCTGCGCCTGCTGTCTAAGTAGGTAGAAAAAAGTTCTTTGACAATGAGTCAAGATGTAAGCCAGAAGCTGCCCGATAATACACCAGCTTTTGTTAGTCGCTCACGGCGGCTCAATGCGTACATATAATCACAGGCAGTCT
>JBFLVQ010001099.1:0-2443 GCA_040758525.1 Acidobacteriota bacterium | reverse complement strand
CTGATCAGTTGCATTGGTTCAGATAAAGTATGTGCCATTCAATTATCGATTTCTACCGTATCACCTTCTTGCAAACCTTCTATCAGGCATGCTGTAGTATTGCGACTGAGCAATTTAATTGGTATCTTGCCGCGCTCAGTGTGGTGTACATAATATGTACCATTCTCCTCAAATACGGTTCTGCGTGGTAATATAAGACCAACTCTCTCTTCCAATAATATCTCAGCTTGCACAGATGTTCCTGGCTTCATAAAATTCATATCGGTGTGATCGAGTTTAGCCCTGCCTATAAAGATACGTACATTGGAGAGTTGCCTTATGCGTTCGGCAACTGCAGGAACATAATCTATCGTACCAAAGAACTCCACATTAGGATTGCTATCTGGCACTAGACGAACACGCATCCCAGGACGCACGAGACCGCCATCAACTTCACTAATGAAGATCTGTGCCTCCATTTCGCTGAGATCTGGTACACTTAGAATCGTCATACCGGGATAAACCTGATCACCTAATTGAAATTTCCTGGGCGGATCGTTACTGTTCCAGGTTGGTGGAGCATTTTCGTAGAGTACTGTACCTTCACGGTCAGCAACAATTCGTAAGGCATTCAAATCTGCTTTAATGCCTGTGATTTTGGCAAGTATTTGATCCCGCTTGATGCGTAATAATGCTGATTCCTGCTCAACAGCTTGCTTGGTCAGCTTTAGATTGAGAGCAATCTTATCATACTCTTTTTTCGCCTTTTGAAAATTAAACTGGTAATCTTGCCATTCGCGCAATGGTACTAACTCTCTGCTGATTTCTGCTTTTAATGCTGCTTTATCGACGTCTAGTTTACGTAATACTAACTCCATTTCTAGATCTTTTATCTCTGTTTCAGCCTCTGCTTGCTTCCTAATCAAATCGTTTTCTGCTTTTTCCAGATTGATCTGCTCAGAATTAAGATTGTCATTTAGTTTTGCATTATCAATTTGTAGCAATAGATCTCCCGGTCTTACTAGAGAACCTTCCAGAGCCATCGCCTGGATTGGTACAGAACCCCTTTCTCGAAAACGTGGTACTGATATGCGTGTGGCTCTGATAGGATGAAACTCGCCATACACTATTAAGTAGTTGGTCAATTTGTCCTGCTTAACCGAGATAATATTTTTTTTCGCTTTAGCAACTGTATTATTGAGAACTACATTATTACAAACAAAACCTATGATACTCAGTCCAGTAAGAAAGACAGAAAATATAATCAAGCTACGAGAATTCATGCTGGCTTCACCTTAAATAGTTGACCTAAGACTGACGATAATTTCTCTGATGTGATAGCTGAGCGTAAATGGCTAGAACCTAAGGCAACAAGTACTTTTTAACGAATGGCTGAAAAAAAGGGGTCTATTAGTGTACTAAGGCAGATGGATGGATTAGATATGTAAAAATAAAAGTACCTGTAAATGTCTAGTAGGTACTACAGGCCAGACATTAAGTGAGCAGAGAAGTCAATGGAAATGATCGAGTAAAATTACTAATCACCAATCTGATTAGTAAGGGCCTGCAGACTGGCTTGTAACGATCTATCCAGCTTATCAATGGAGATTGCAATGGTATCCGTTGGTTTGGTCGCAGACTTCCTCAACCTCTCACCTAACAGAGACGAGTTGCTAGCTTGCAATGGAGGTCTCTGTACAGCTTGGCCTAGCTCTTGGCCTGGTTGTTGACTAAGCTGTTGAGGTTGCTGAGAGAATCTAGCCAATATCTCAGCCTTAGAAGGGCGTCCAGGTCTACGCTTAGGCTTTTCCTCAATTGGCTTATTAGGACGTCCTTGTCTACGTAATGCTCCAGTACTAACAGCTAGTTGTAATGCTATCTCAACATCAGGACGATAGAACAGCTTGAACTTATGATCATCCTGAGAGGATAGCATTCTAGTTAAGCCATGATCCTTGAGAATACCAATCCATCGGTAATATGATCTTTCACTAACATCAAACTCTCTTTTTAGCAACTCTCTATGCAGCCACATATTAGTATCGCTGAAATGCTCCACAGGCACATCAGCCCAGAGCTGCGCATCAGTAGGGGCAGCAGGCAGGACGTGTTCAACAATAGCCTGTTGCTGCACATCAACAACGTTTGAATCAGTATCCATTGTGGCAGCCGATTTATCAAATGAGTCAGAATCAGAATCAGAATGCATAGAAGAATCCTCGACGATAGGTTTAGTGAAGTAACGGGCAAAAGTAGGTAGCGCTGGTGACGTGGCGCTAATGGTAGGGACAGATCTTTGCTGAACATCATTTCCAGCTACGACATCAGGCAAATCAGGGTCAAGGCTCGCAGCGGCATCAAAGAGGCCACTCTCAATATCTCTTAATAGGTTGGCTAGGATAAGTGAGAGGTGTTTAAGTGAGAGTTGGTCAAAGTCTCTAGAATCCCTTCATGTGAGTGCAAC